>CAIYES010000484.1 GCA_903925275.1 uncultured Bacteroidales bacterium | reverse complement strand
TGCTGCCAAAGGCGAATTGCGAAATCAACCGGCTCACATAATTGATATTATGGCTACTGTTACGGAGCTATCAGGTGCCACTTATCCAACAACGTATAATGGTAAAAGCATAACGCCGATGGAAGGTGTATCACTCGTTCCTGCATTTACGAACCAATCACTTAATCGTGATACCCTCTGTTGGGAACACGAAGGGAATCGTGCAATTCGAATTCGTAATATGAAATGCGTAGCAAAAGTAGTTCCTTACAGGTTATTTCTTCCTTCTGATCATAACAAATGGGAGCTTTATGACCTTGATGCTGACCCAACAGAGTTGAATAACCTTGCTGCACTGAATCCTGAAACAGTGAAAACAATGGTTGGATATTGGGAAAAATGGGCATATAGAACAGGAGTTTTTCCTTGGCCATGGGGCGATTATTTACCTCAGGATCCGATAAAAGGAAATGTAGTGTTTGTCTAGTCCTGAAATAGGTTTACAAAAAAGTAAACACAATTCAGGATTATGAGAACAACTGGAAACAAATTTCCGGACGACTTCAAATTACAAGTTGTTCAAGAGTATTTAAGTACAGATATAAGTCAGTCAGAGTTAAAAAGAAAGTATAATTTTGGCGGAAAGAACAATATCAACAATTGGATTCGTAAATTTGGGCTTTCAAAACCAAGTAAAGACCAAAAAGAACTGGATCAATTTATGGAAAATGAGAAACAGAAGTCAACTTTAGAACAAGAACTTGAATTAAAAATCAAGAAGTTAGAAGAAGATTTAAGGCGCGAGCAACTTCGTACTAAAGCATTGAGTACCATGATTGATATTGCCCAGCGCGAGCTAAAATTTGATATAAGAAAAAAATCTGGAGCCAAACGGTAACAGAGCTGCGCACGAGTTATTATGGATCAGATATTGATAGTTTGTGCGACCTGTTTGGTAGAAGTAGGCAAGCCTATTACCAGCGAAGTAAATACAATTACAAAGAAGAAGTAAAAGAAGAGATTTTATTTCAATTAGTTGAAAAACAGCGAGAATTAATGCCTAAACTTGGTGGTCGAAAGTTGCTGGAGGTAATCCAACCTCGTTTACCACCAGAACTAAGCATTGGTAGGGATAGTTTCTTTGATTTCCTGAGAAGACATGGATTATTGGTTGGAAAGCGACGAAGTCGAGTAAAAACTACTTATAGCAATCATTGGTTGCGTAAGTATCCTAACTTGATTAAAGAGTTTATTCCAACACGAGCTAATCAAGTATGGGTTAGTGATATTACCTATATTGAAACAGTGGCTGGATTTGTTTATTTGAATTTAATAACCGATGCTTATTCCAGGAAAATAGTAGGCTGGGCAATCGGAGCAACATTAGAAGCCAAATACACAATTGAAGCATTAAGAATGGCTCTTAAACAATTGCCCAAAAGAACTGAAGGATTGATACATCATTCTGACAGAGGAGTTCAATACTGTTGTGGTGAATATGTCAAGGTATTGAATAAGAATCATGTTCAAATCAGCATGACAGAAAATGGAGATCCTCGTGAAAATGCAATAGCAGAGCGTGTGAATGGCATTTTAAAAGACGAGTGGCTAAATCAAATGAGACTGAAATCGATTGAAGATGCTATAACAGAACTGAAGCGAATAGTTCAGATTTATAATAGCTGTCGGCCTCATGCCAGTTTGGATATGAAAACACCAGAATATGCTCATGGTCAATCAGGTGTGTTCAAAAAACATTGGAAAACGTATTACAAAACTGCACAAACCACAGTCTCGTATTAGGTTTTCAAGGCATAAATAGCTCTTAGTTGTCATAAAAAAAGGATAGCTGAAACTCAACTATCCCGTTTTTCTGACGTACTTGTCGCTAATCATATTTATTCCTTGTTAGGTTGCTCCTCAGCAGAGCCTAATTCCGCTTGAATATGATAACGCAAAGATAAAAATTAAATGTAAAGCAATTACAGGATTATAAACAAAAAACTGTAAACAAATTTCAGGACGATACAAGGGAAAGGGAAATATATTTGGAAAGATGGTGCAATTCATGACGGTGAATTTTTGGATGGCAAGTGCAATGGATTAGGTATAAGAGTTTATAATAATGGTAGTATCTATGAGGGTAACTGGAAGGTTGATCAAAGATGCGGAGAAGGTGTTTTGAAAGATGCAAGTGGTTCTATAATTGAACAGGGCGTTTGGGAAGAAGATATATGTGTAAGTCCTATTGGCGAAAAAACGATTGAATATGAAGATGGCGTTTACACAGGGATGATTGAAAACAATTTACCAACTGGGAAAGGAAAAATTACTTACAAAAATGGGAATAGCTATGAAGGAGAATGGAAAGATGGTAAGAAAACTGGAAAAGGTAAATATAAG
>CAIYES010000483.1 GCA_903925275.1 uncultured Bacteroidales bacterium | reverse complement strand
TTATTAAAATTAAATTGATGAAAAAATTATTTTTGGTAATGCTTGTTCTTGTGCTTTTCCTCGGATGTAAAAAAAGTTCAACGTCCTATGTTGGAAACTGGATGTCGGCATCATCATTTGAGGGAATTCCCAGAGGAAATGCTTCTTCATTTGTAATCGGGGATAAAGTCTATTTGGGAATGGGATTTAACAATGCTCAAACAAACACAGCCCTCAACGCTTATCTGCAGGATTTTTGGATGTGGGATACCGCACGTGATTTCTGGACACAACTAAAGGATTTTCCTGGTCAGCCCCGCATTGGTGCAGTCACTTTTGTAATTAACGGCAAAGCTTATATGGGCTGCGGCTATAACGGAAGCACCAGACTAAAAGATTTTTGGGAATTTGATCCTGCCACGAATGAATGGACACAAAAAGCTGATTTTGCAGCTGAAACTTCGGTGAATGATAAATCCAGGTATGGTGCTGTTGCTTTCGCCATTAATAACTTAGGTTACATTGGTACAGGCCGGGGAGAAAATGATAATTACATGAGAGATTTTTATCAATATGATCCCTCAACCGATAAATGGACTCAGATTGCCAGCATGGGGGGTGACGGACGTACAGGCGCTGTCGCATTTACCTATAACGGGAAGGCGTATGTTACAACCGGAGCCAATAACGGATCGAACTTAATTGATATCTGGATGTATGATCCCTCAACCGCTGTCTGGACTGCAAAAGCAAAATTAAATGTAAATACAGCATGGACAGTGCCACGTACCGATGGTTCTGCATTCGTTCTTGGCTCTAAGGCATATGTTTGTTTAGGCTATAATTCAGGCGCTCGTGTAGATTGTTGGGAGTATGATTTCGCACAGGACACCTGGACTAAGAAAACGGATTTTGAAGCCAGTGCCCGTCAAAATGCAATAAGTATTGTTGTAAATAACAGGGCTTTCATTGCAACAGGAAGAAGTGGAAACTCCTTTTTTAATGACGTATGGGAATTCAAACCAATGGATGCTTACGTAGTCGGAGACTAATTAAAAAACGCGTTACCCAGGTAACAGTTTAAAGCCACCGGTTTTTATCTTGGATGATAAAAACCGGTGGCTTTTTTTTGTTATAACGCCATACAAGACCGGGATCGCTTAATTTTTGGTACACTCCTACGCAACCATCTTCATCAATAAACATCAATAAAAACCGGGTCTACCGGACCATGGGTACGGATAGCATTACAGCCTAGTTTTTTTAGTTTTTCCAATCTGTATCTCCAGACATCCTTCGGTACAGCTGTTCCAAAAGAACCGGCATCTTTGTGCAGGCATACCCCTTTAACGATAACTTTTTCTCCATTTACCAGCATGCCCTTATCCTTATTGAAGTCAATCATGCGGATTCCAACTTTTTGCTCCTCAGTATCAATCAGACGGTCTTCAATCCACAACTGAAGTTCCAGTGCGTACAGGTAAGGGTTCTTATCAGACCAGAGTACCGGATTCTTAACTTCAAAATTCAAGGATGATTTTATCAAAGTGTAGTCGCTCAGTTCTAGACTTTCACTGGCTTCCACTGAAATAGTACCTTTCTTGTCTTTTAAAAGTGCTGTAATCCTGGCTTTTTTCAATACTTTTTTCCAGTCCTCAGGAAATCGCTGGAAATTAATACTCATACTTTCCGGGTAATTGTTAGAAACAACTTCACAATCCACTTTCATC
>CAIYES010000482.1 GCA_903925275.1 uncultured Bacteroidales bacterium | reverse complement strand
ACCATCCATCTCCTTGAGCTTATCTTTGCTACCAGGATCAGGCAGCTACACTGACAATTTTGGAGCATGTGTAAAACCCTAATTTTTCGCTGGATTCAATATATGCAATTATTGCATTATCTTGGTTTTATATGTATATTTGTTTCTATATTCACATAAAATACCTGTTACAACCTCATTCATCGTTCTTAATCATCGATAAAATATTGCGTTGCTAATATTTCTCTTTTAGAATATCTCCAATTTTCAAGCAAGTAGAGAAATAGCCTGGCGAGCGCACCCACCGGGTGTGTTCCTATTGCTATTTCAGTTACTTGTGGGTGCCTGGAGGTGCCTCTAAAAGTTGGATATATGCGAAGGTTCACGCCCTTTTTTGCAAATCAACCCTGTTACATAAAGACCCAATTACGCTGCTCAAAAAAAAGAAAAAGGGGATGGAAAAACACGAAAAGACATCAGAAGCAGCGGCACTGCGCCAAAAGGCCGAAGAGTTGCTGAAAAATAAACCGTCAAAACACGATTCTCAACTTTCAGAACTCGAAAATCTTAAACTTATATTTGAGCTGGAGGTTCACCAGATTGAACTGGAATTGCAGAATGAAGAACTACGACATGCACAGGCTGTGGCAGACGCTGCGCATGACAAGTATATCAGATTGTACGACCTGGCGCCTTCCGGCTACTATACACTATCGCGCAAAGGCGAAATTATTGAGTTAAACCTCGCCGGGGCGCTTATGCTGGGTAAAGATCGTTCACATTTAGTAAACAAACATTTCCACTTTTTCATTTCCAACGATACACAAGAGGTTTTTAACCACTTTTTGGAGAAATTATTTATTAACAATACAAAGGAATCCTGCGAAGTAACCCTTACAACTTCCGGCAATCAGCCCGTGTTTGTCCATCTTTCGGGTATCGCAACCAAAGGTGGGAGCCAATGCTTTGTAACTGCGGTCGACATTACCATTCGAAAAAATGCCGAATTAGCGCTTCGTAAAGAAGCTGAACGGAATTCGTTGCTGCTCGGTTTATTTGCAAAGGCTACGGCCTTATCCGACAAGGAACTCTACGATATGGCGCTGGACGTAGCAGTTAAAATCACCGACAGCAAAATTGGCTTCTTTCACCAGGTAGGCGACAACCAGCAGGAAATCAACCTCACAACATGGAATGATGAAGCAAGGAAAAACTGCACCACCGTTTTTGACAATCATTATCCACTTGATAAAGCAGGAAACTGGGCCGATTGTATCAGGCAAAAGAAAGCGGTTGTTAACAATGATTATCCCGCATCGCCTAATAAAAAAGGGCTGCCCGAAGGTCATTCCCCTGTTGGCAGACTCATGAGCATTCCGGTGATACATGATGAAAAAGTCCGGTTGATTTTTGGTGTGGGTAATAAATCCTCTGACTACACTGATCTGGATGTAATTCAGATACAAGCAGTAGCCAATGAATTGTACAAAATACTGGAAAAACGTAAAGTAGAAAAATACCTTCAAAAGAACGAAGAGCGCTGGCAATTTGCCATTGAAGGGAGCAACGATGGAATCTGGGACTGGAATATAATCACTGATGATGTCTTTTTCTCGAATCGCTGGAAAGAGATGATCGGCTATGGGCCTGACGAACTGGAAGGGAAACTCAGTGAATGGCAAACCCGCGTTCATCCTGATGACATTAAAGCAGTAATGTTCAAGTTGCAGCAGCACTTTGGAAAAAAAACACCGGTTTATGCAGCAGAACACCGCATCCGTTGCAAGGATGGTTCGTGGAAATGGATACTGGACAGGGGCAAGGTTTTAGAATGGACTTCTGAGGGAAAGCCTTCCCGTATGGTTGGTACGCATACGAATATTACTGAGCAAAAAGAGGCCATTGAGGAGATACGTTGGCGTAACGACGACCTGCAGTTGATGAATGCCGTAACTCATGCTGCCAATCGAAATGAGAGCCTGGATTCGATACTCAATATTGTCTCAGATCAGTTACATAAATCATTTAACAGTCATTCTCTTTCAATTCATTTACCCGACGGGAACACCGGCGAGTTTTTAATGCACAGCAATGCACTTGACAACGCACTTGTACAAAAGATTAAAAAGCTAACCGGCAGAGAACTGCCGCAGATCAGACTGAACATTAACAGCGAGCATCCTTTCTCTGAGATTGAGCGCACTGGAAAAGGAATTTTAGTGACAGGCCGACAGGCAATAGTGAACAGACTTGCCAGTTATTTAAAAGGCACTAACTGGCCTTCATTGGTTCAGAACCTGATAAAGAAGATGCTTCCTGCACTATGCAACCTCCTTGAATATCAATCTGCGGTGGCAGTGCCCATGATTGCGAATGGTAAAACCATTGGTTTTTTGGAATTGGGTAGCAGGAATATAATGACAGATCACGATTTAAGCAGGATTCAGTCTATTGCCGATCATTTCGCAGCAGTTATTGTAAGGTGCGAATCTGAGAAAAAATTGCGGGAAAGCGAAGAAAAATTTCGCAGTATATTCGAAAATATGCAGGATGCCTATTTCGAGGCTTCTGTTGATGGGATAATACTTGAAATTAGTCCTTCTATCGAAATAATTACGAAAGGACAATACAACAGGCATGACATGATTGGAAATCCTTTCGCCGGGGTTTATTCAAGTCCTGAAGATCGGAAAATTTATTATTCAAAATTATTTAACCAGAAAAGCGTAACCGATTATGAATTGTCTGTGCAAAACAAAGATGGTTCATTAATTCCTATTGCTGTTTCGGCAGTTCTTTCGTATAATGCCGACGGCAAACCGGCAAAAATATCTGGAATTATCCGCGACATTACCGAGCGAAAAGCAAATGAAACAGCTTTGAAAAAACTTTCGCAAGCCGTCCAGCAAAGCCCCGTAATGGTATGCATTACCGACCTTGATGGGAATTTTGAATACGCAAATCCCAAAGCCACTGAATTAACCGGTTATACCCTGGAAGAGTTGGTCGGCCAGAATCCGCGTATTCTCAATTCGGGAGAAAAGCCTAAAGAAGAATACCGAATCCTTTGGGAAACCCTTAAATCGGGGAAAGAGTGGCGTGGCGAGTTCCATAACAAAAAGAAAAACGGCGAGCTTTTCTGGTCGGCGGCTTCTATTTCTCCCATCATTGACAGCAGGGGAAATTTGACTCATTATCTTGCAGTTCAGGAAGACATAACGGAGCGTAAAATTTTCGAAAAGCAGATCAAAGATCTCAACACCGATCTTGAACAGAAAATAAAAGAAAGGACATTTCAACTTTCTGAAACCAACGAAAATCTTAAAAATGAGATTAAAAACCGCGTTCAGGCTGAGGCCGCATTGCGCGAAAGCCAGGAACAATTGGAGTTGGTTATAAAAGGCTCCAACGATGCCCCATGGGATTGGAATTTGGTTACCGATAACCTTTTCTATTCGGCAAAATGGTGGCAGCAACTTGGTTATGCCCCCGATGAAATCCCTTCCGACAGCAGTCTGTGGAGAAATTTTACACATTATGATGATAAAGAGCACGTTATTGAAATTCTCAACAATGCTCTTTCAGGTAACAATGACGGGTACGAAGCGGAATTTCGGTTGTTGCATAAGGATGGTCATTATGTCCCGGTGCTTTCGCGCGGATATATTACCCGCGATGCAACCGGAAAACCAATCCGGGTAACCGGCACAAACATGGATTTGACCGAACGAAAGCGGGCTGAGGATGAGATGAGGAAAGCCAGAAACGAAGCCGAAAAAGCCAACCTTGCCAAGAGCGAATTCCTTTCGCGCATGAGCCACGAACTGCGCACCCCGATGAACTCGATTATTGGCTTTGCCCAATTGATGAACATGGGAGAACTCAATCCGAAACTTAAAAAGGGGGTAAATCATATTCTGAACAGCGGAAGGCATCTGCTCAATCTGATCAACGAGATTTTAGACATTTCTGGAATCGAAGCAGGCCGGGTTTCACTTTCATTTGTTCCTGTAGAGTTAGGCAGAATTATCGGGGAAACAGTTGATGCTGTTCATCTATCGGCCAATACAATGAACGTAAACCTTGAATTGATAAACAGGGATCCGGGTCGGCTTTTTGTCAAAGCCGACCCTCATCGCTTACGGCAGGTGTTGCTTAATTTAATCAACAATGCCGTAAAATACAACCGTGAAGGTGGTTCAGTAATGATCAAAACTGAATTACAGCCAGCAATAGCCCCGGCTATGTCATTTGTGAGAATATCGGTGAGCGACACAGGTTGCGGAATCATTCCTGAAAATATCGAAAAACTCTTTATGCCGTTCGAACGGATCGGAGCCGAAAAAACCGGCATTGAAGGCACGGGCCTCGGACTCATGGTGGTAAAAAAACTGATGGACGCCATGTGCGGACGTGTCGGGGTTGAAAGTGTACCCGGGGAGGGAAGTACCTTCTGGATTGAATTGCAGCACAGCGAAGATCAGGAAACCGAGGCCTGGCAAGCCGAACACAGGTCAGTACTGCACGCGATGATAACCCAAAAAACCGGAACCATCCTGTACGTCGAAGACAATGCCTCCAACACTGAATTGGTGGAGCAAATCCTGCTCGATCACCGGCCGTCCATTCATTTTATGAGTAGTACGAAAGGAGCGCAGACTGTTCCACTGGCCATCAAATATGCACCGGATTTAATTCTTCTTGATCTCGATTTGCCCGATATGCAGGGTTTCGAAGTGATGAGACTTCTACAGGCCGAAGAAAAAACAAAGACAATTCCGGTTGTGGTTGTCAGCGCCGATGCAATGGTTCACCAGATTGAAAAACTGATGAATGCAGGATCCAAAGATTATTTAACCAAGCCGCTTGACATCATGGCTTTTCTCGATATAGTAGATGAGTGGGTGAGGTGATTTTTGCTTTTCAGACAAGACTTTACTATTGTAACTTATAAAACCATTTCCCATGAAGACCAGAAAACCAGCATCCGCTGAACCGGGAACAAAGAAAACGCCAGAAAAAACCGATAACAGTCAGTTTCCCATCGTTGGTATAGGAGCCTCAGCAGGCGGGCTCGAAGCATTGGAACAGTTTTTCGGGAATATGCCCAAAGACAGCGGCATGGCCTTCGTGGTGATACAGCACTTAGACCCAAACCATGTGGGTATTATGCCCGAGCTCCTGCAACGCATTACGCTCATGAAGGTATACCAGGCAAGCGACCGGCTTAAAGTAAAGCCAAACTGCGTGTATGTAATTCCTCCGAACAAAAGCATGTCGCTGCTCAATGGTGCGCTGCATCTGTTCGATCCGGTCGAATCGCGCGGCTTGCGGCTGCCCATTGATATTTTCTTCCGTTCACTGGCTGTTGACATGGAGGAAAAGAGCATCGGGATTATCCTCTCGGGCATGGGCTCCGACGGCACCCTGGGACTGAAAGCCATCAAAGAAAAAAATGGCATTGTGCTGGTGCAATCTCCAGCCTCAGCCAAATTTGACGGCATGCCCTACAGTGCCACCGAAGCGGTAATTGCCGATATTGTAGCACCAGCTGAAGAATTGCCCGCCAAACTAATCGCTTTTTTGAAGTTTATTCCATCGGTTGTAAGCGACACTGAAATAGATAGTAAAAGCAAAAGCAACCTCGAGAAAATTATCATCCTGCTGCGCGAGCAATCAGGCCACGACTTCTCGTTATATAAGAAGAGCACCCTGTTTCGGCGTATCGAACGGCGCAAAGGCGTTCACCAGATTGATAAGTTACAGCATTATGTACTCTATCTGCAGGATAATCCAAAGGAGGTGGAAATCCTTTTCAAAGAGTTGCTCATTGGAGTAACCAGCTTTTTCCGTGATACTGCGGTGTGGGATATGCTCAGGGACAAAGTTTTTCCTGCCATGCTTAATGAGTTGCCCAACGGGTATGTGCTTCGCGCCTGGGTTACCGCCTGCTCCACCGGAGAAGAAGCCTATTCGCTGGCCATTGTTTTTCAGGAGGCGCTCGAGAAGATAAAAAAACGCAAAAACCTGACCTTGCAGATATTTGCCACCGATCTTGACCCTGATGCCATTGAAATAGCCCGTAAAGGTTACTTTTCAAAAAACATCATGGCCGATGTTACGGCCGAAAGGCTTAGCAGGTTCTTCAATGTGTCGGGCGAAGGGTACAGCGTGATTACCGCCATCCGGGAGATGGTGGTGTTTGCCCCCCAGAATGTGATCAAAGACCCGCCTTTCACAAAGCTCGACCTGCTTACCTGTCGCAATTTGCTGATATACATGGAACCCGAATTGCAGAAAAAGCTGATGGCGCTGTT
>CAIYES010000481.1 GCA_903925275.1 uncultured Bacteroidales bacterium | reverse complement strand
TGACCATTTTTACCAATAAACCGCTTTGTGGCAAGGCTCCACCTTCTTGTACACCCTTCGAGATGTGAGCTGGAAGTTCTAAGCGTATTGGGCCAGAAAGGCCATGGATTGTCATCTGTACGTTTTTCCAACGGTTTTGCAAGGATCTCGATTTGGGTTACAGAAACGGCTTTCTGTCGGATCGAAGTTCCAACGCAGTCAGAACCTGTGTCACCACCACCGATTACAAGCACTTTTTTATCCTTGGCTGAGATCCGTTTTGCATCGGCAATGTGTTCTCCGTTAACTGTTTTGTTTTGCTGTTTGAGGAAATCCATCGCAAAATGTATACCTTTCAGTTCACGACCATCGGCAGGTAAATCACGTGGGTCCATTGCGCCACAAGCCAGACATATGGCATCAAAATCGCTAACCAATTTATCAGCAGGATAATCCTGTCCGACTTTGGTATTAACCTTGAATAAAATTCCCTCTTGTTCAAACAGATGAATTCGTCTGTCGATCACTGTTTTGCTCAATTTAAAATCAGGGATCCCGTAACGGAGCAGGCCACCAACTTTATCATCCTGTTCAAATACTGTAACTGTATGACCTGCCTGATTTAAAAGGTCTGCAGCCGATAAACCGGCAGGACCAGAACCAATCACTGCAATTTTCTTCCCTGTCCTTTTTAAGGGTATCTGTGGTACGATATAACCTGAATCGAAAGCTTTTTCAACAATCGCACATTCGTTTTCACGAATTGTTACAGCTTCTGCATGGATGGCCAATACACACGACTTCTCGCATGGGGCCGGACAAACACGACCCGTAAACTCTGGGAAGCTATTGGTGGCATTAAGCAAGTCATAAGCTTCGCCCCATTTGTTTCTGTAAACAGCATCCTGCCATTCAGGAATGTTGCTTTCTACAGGGCATGAACTGTGGCAAAAAGGTATGCCGCAATCCATACAACGCGAGGCCTGAGCTTTACGGTCATTTTCATTCAGCGTTTGTTCAACTTCGCCATAATCAAATATCCTTTCGTTCAGTGGACGGTAACCACCCTCTTTACGTCCTATTTCGATAAAACCTTTTGGATTTCCCATTTTTTGAAACTTTAATCTATGTTTGTGTTCAACGGTTGCTCACTCCTTTGTATTACTCCCTTCTGTCTGGTGCATCTTCGGCAAGTTCCAGTTTCCGTTTCACCTCTTTTAATTTCATCTCGTTCAACACTTTCTTATATTCCAACGGAATAACCTTTACAAATTTGGGGAGGTATTCTTCCCAATTTGTCAGCACTTTTCCGGCCAATGGACTTTGTGTATATAGAAGGTGTTTTCCGATCATATCCTGCAACTCCATAATATCAGCCTTGTCTTCAACAGGACCAAGCTCTACGAGGCCTTTGTTGCAGAAATATTCGAAATTGCCGTTATCGTCAAGCACGTAGGCAATACCTCCGCTCATACCCGCTGCAAAATTACGGCCAGTGGTCCCTAGTACAACTGTACGCCCACCGGTCATATATTCACAGCAATGGTCGCCGGTCCCTTCAACAACAGCCTTAGCCCCTGAGTTTCTTACGCAAAAACGTTCGCCGGCGACGCCTTGTATAAAGACTTCACCACTAGTGGCACCATAAAGGGTCGTATTTCCAACGATTATATTTTTTTCGGGTTGGAATGTTGTGCCAACAGGTGGGACTACAATTATTTTCCCTCCTGAAAGCCCTTTCCCAAGGTAGTCGTTTGAATCGCCTTCAAGCCTGAAAGTCAGTCCCTTCACAAGAAAGGCACCAAAACTCTGTCCTGCAGTACCCCTGAAGGTACAGTTAATGGTGTCTTTGGGCAACCCATCTTCGCCATAACGCTTTGATATCTTACCTGAAAGCATCGCCCCAACAGTACGCATTACATTGTTTATTTCGTAGGCAAGCCATACTTTTTCACCACTCTTGATGGCTTTGTTGGCTTCACGGATCAAAGTCTTATCAATTACGTCGTCCAGATTTTTCGTATTC
>CAIYES010000480.1 GCA_903925275.1 uncultured Bacteroidales bacterium | reverse complement strand
GATCTTTGAAAATAACGTTCTTTAATATTTTGTTTCTTTGCAAATCGGAAATTAACGATGCAGATTTACTTGCATTCTTATTTGCCGAAAATCTGCATTTGTAATTACCGCTTACACCTGCCCCAGGTCGCCGAATACCAGCATTACTATCCCTTCGGCCTGCAGGCCGAAGCGCTTTGCTATACATCCGGCGCCGACCTGGCCAACAACCATTTATACAACGGCAAGGAGTTGCAAACGGATTACGGGTTGCAGTGGTATGATTACGGGGCGAGGTTTTATGACCCGGCGATCGGGAGATTTCATATTCCAGACAGATTTTCTGAGAAATACACTAATCTTACTCCATATCAGTATGCAGCTAATAATCCGGTTCTTAATATCGATATTAACGGTGATTCCATATTTATTAGCCATAACGATCAAAACTATTTGTATCAAAACGGCAAGTTATATCAAAATGGTACAGAGTATACAGGCAAGGTTAGAGGCTTTTTAAAGCAAACTATAGATGCTTTAGGTCAGATTTATGCAGGAAAAGAAGGGGCTTCAATGCTTTCGGAACTTGAAGGATCAAAGAACAAATTCACTATAGTCGATATTGTCAATGGAGACAGCAAGTTTAAAGAAAGTAGTACGCCCAAGGCCTATGCAAATGAACTTCAGACAGATCCATCTCAAGCAGGTTCTCTTCAATCATTAACACAAGCCGGTGTAAATTTAAAGGGTGGCTCCGGAGGAACGATTTCCTGGAATCCATCAGGTGCCATTTTACCGACTACAGATGGAGGGCAAACAAACGCGACTACAGATTTAGCACATGAGATGTTTCATTGCTTAGATGCGAATCGAGGCCTGTTGGATGACCGGCTACAAGATGAAGTTAAGAGGAGTGAATGGCAGGCCGTTTATAGGGAAAACGTTCTTCGAGGACAAATCGGCCAACCGCTACGAACTCATTATATTAAGAGTGTTGATCCTTCTGGTGCCTACATTGGCGGTGTTGGGATTAGAATGATAACCCCAGCAAATCAGCCCATTCTGCCAACAGGATATAAACCTTAAATCATGAAAACGTCAATTTTTATTATATCAATATTTTTTATTGTGTCATGTGCAAGTAGTTTAGGCATTGTTCATGTACAATATAAACATGCAAGCATAGAAGATCCAATTTTTAGAAATGTCAAGTATTCTATGATGATACCATCTGGTTATAAGCTTATTACTTTAGTTGGTGGTCATGAGGAATTAGAAAATCAATACACTTATTCAGACTCAACTAAAATATATATATCTGACTTTGGATGTAGTATATTGAATTATAATAATATACTCTTGTTGGGTGATATTATTGCAAATAAACGATTTGAAAGCTTAGAGTTAACATATAAGATTGCTAAAGAGCTGGGTAATGAATATAAGCCGGAGACATTATTATTAGAAGGTAAAACAGTTAGTGGTCTATATTGGAAAGATATAAGAATTGGTTATGTAAGTATAGGATATGTTAATGTTCCGGAAAATAGGAAGAGCGAGTTTGATAAAGCCTTAAGTTCTTTTTTCGATAACAAATGATTTTGACAACAAAGGTTTATGCGTTTGCAACGCCCACAGAATGAAACAACGAACCTGGCCAATGTGTCGGGTTTGTTTGTTTTATTGTATTAGCTGTTTATTCGTAAGCCTTCGGCCACCAGCATCTTGTGTAGTTGATCGATCCTGGCCAATTTGCAGCCAAAAATTCCAATGACTTTTCATGACAAGCATTCGCAGATGATCACTTTGGTTGAACAATGGCGGCAAAACAGCTTTTGTGAGAAATTATTTGCCGTCGTTCAGAATGTCTACTTTTCGTTTGACTACAACTGTGTTGATCAATTTATTTCCGAAAATCGGAATATTTATTTGAGGAAAGTTGACCCGGAATAATCGAAATTATTATCTTATCATTGGTGAGAAAAACACTCATATAGGTTAGTCTTCTCAGGGAGGAAATTACAACCTGATTGACTATCCCGAAATTTCCATAAGAAGGGATGTGAAATTTTCAAATGGCAACTTAATGAATCTTCTTGAAAAAAAATAAATATCAAAACT
>CAIYES010000479.1 GCA_903925275.1 uncultured Bacteroidales bacterium | reverse complement strand
TTCGTCCCGTACGGGACGAAATGGTTCTCAGAACATTCGGTTTCTACACAGATTTTGTGCCTACGGCACAGTCTTACACACAGAAATATAACTAAATAAGAAATTTAAACAGTCTCTAACAAATTGAAAATATAAAAAGTCGTATTAATTCTGCTTTTATTGGCAGTATTAAGTCCTCTAATTTATTCACAAACAAAAACAGAAAATAAAAAAATGGAAACATCTGCAAACAAAGAAATCACATTGGGCTTGTCAAAAGCAATCATGAACGGACAATGGGATAAGGTTGATGCCTTATTGGATGACAATTTTTCATACACGGGGGATGGTCAGGCACCAATTAGCAAGCAACAGTATATTTATTTTATGAAGGAAATCCTTTGCAAAGGATTTACGAACATGGATATGAAATTCCACCGGGTGATTGAAGAAGGAAACATCATTGCCGTTGATTATACCAACGAAATGACAAATTCCGGGGAATACTTTGGTATTCCCGCCACCGGGAAAAGAATTTTCTCAACGGGACAATTTATGAGGGAAATTAAAAATGGGAAAGTTGTTGCAGAATGGCAAACGACCAATACCTACGGAATGATGGTACAACTAGGGGTCATTCCCGCACCAACGAGAAAGTAATATAAAATTGATTTTCAGGCTGACTATAACCAGTTCCAAATAAGAGGGTATAGTCAGCTTTTTCAGTATGATAAAAGAAGTTCAATCAAAAACAGTCCTGACTTTTCATTCGCAGGGATTTCCAACCCATTGGGATGTAAACCCATACCGGGGGTGTACCATCGGATGCAGGTATTGCTTCGCACAATATTCTCATAACTATCTTGGACTTGACGATTTCTTCAAGGATATACTGGTAAAAACAAATGTATCGGAGTGTCTGGAAAAAGAATTGCGCCGGAAAAAGTGGAATCGGGAACAGGTAAAAATTGGCGGGACTACTGATTTGTATCAACATATTGAGAAAAAGTATAAATTACTACCAAAGATTTTTGATGTTATAAAAAAACACAGGACGCCAATTTTCCTGCAAACCAAATCAACCTTAATACTACGCGATTTCGAAATCATCAAAGAGTTGTCTAAAATCACCGAAGTTGATATTTCGACAAGCATCTCAACTTTTGATGAATCCATTCGTAAAGTGGTTGAACCGGGTGCATCACCTGCCATCGAAAGAATCGAAATGCTAGCCAAATTCAACGGGATTTGCAGAAGCACGACGCTTGGTTTTATGCCTATAATTCCATATTTGTCTGATACGGATGTACATTTGGATACAACTTTCAAACATGCAAAAGAATATGGAATTGACAATGTAGTTACCAGTTTTTTATTCTTGAGAGGAGCAGTGAGACCTAAATTCTTGTCCTTAATCAAGGTGAATTTTCCTGAAATATTTCCATCATTTTCCAGCCTATATGAAACCTCAACTATTGATGGAAGCTATTCTCGTGAAATTAAAAGGAAACTTGAAAACCTGAGAAGTAAATATAAATTGTATGGTGTTTATAGTCCTGTGAAGGTAATGGAACAACCAAGACAAATATCTCTTTTTGACAATATTGAAGCCGAAGAATTCAATAGAATATAGCCTCTGTTTCTTCAATAAAATCAATTAACTTCAAGTAATCCGGAATTATTCTAAAGTTAGATAATTGGTCAGTTAAGTGTACATTCAATCATAATTAATTGTCAAACAATCAGCCAAGTACATAAATTCAAGAAATTAGAGGTAAGAAAACTTAAAATGACAGACACGTGCCTGTCTTTTTGGCTTTAACCCGCTTATAAACATCTGGATCAAAGGCAAAACTTCCCAAAGAAAAAGGACGACAAAATCATGGTGATGTCGGTCAATGCGCCCGAAGTGTTGACACCAGATAATTATTTCACTACCTTTGTATAAAGCTTCAACAGTGACTTGCAATAAACTCTTATTCAGTGATCATATTATTTCACTAGCGTTGCGTTATAGTTACAACAATATCAACTGATTACGATCTTGTTCTTTGACATCTTGAATATTTTCGTTTAAAAAGAGATTTTTTAAAGGTGTTCTATCAAATGCTGAAAGGCTTATCAGTTGCAGGATTTCATACAATTTCTGTGGAAGTTTGAGCTTCTTTTTTGCGATAACGACAAGCACATAAGTTGCAATTGCGATCCAAACCTGCGTCCTTACAGCATTTTCACTATGCCCCCAAAATGTTTGAATTTTGAGATGCTGCTTGATCCATTTGAAAAATATCTCAATTCCCCAGCGATTTCTATATAAAGCGGCAATTGTCAAGGCCGATAATTTGAAATTGTTTGTAAGGAAAATAAGCGTGTTCCCAGTTTCAGCATCAAAATACCGTATTCTTCTCAAACATCCTGGATACTTTTTTGATGTAGCTGTACCAGTAAGGACAATGGTTTGATCGCATATCACCCCTGTCTCTTTTTTTGTTATTTTTCGTTTTATCACCCGATACTTCATATTATCTTTTGCGGTCACAACAAAGTTGGTTCTTTCACCTGCAAGCCGCCACAGTCGTGCAAAATCGATATATGCTTTATCCATTACCAAATAGCTGCCAGCAGGGAAGGAAATGTAGTCCAATGTATTTACCTCGTGAACTGAACCATCTGTGATGAAAATATATTCTGGTATTGCGGTTTTCAAGTCAAGCAGTGTGTGTAGTTTTATCGCTACTTTCGTTTTGCGAAACTTGGCCCACCAAAAGACATCCAGGCACAGATCAATGACAGTGGCATCAAGAGCATATACTTTCCCTTTTAGTTTTATATCCAAGAGATTATCATCCTGGCATAAAACCCGTGCTTGCTCGATAAGTTTAAGCGCAAAATCACGAAATATGCGCCAATCTCTATTTTCATTGGCTCTTGCAATGGTTGATTTGTCAAATGCTCTTCCAATACCTAAATGATAGAGTTTATCCTTATGGAGCCGCAGACAGAGTGCTGTATCAGAGAGACTTTCTCGGTGAGTCAGTTGCCCGAATGCCATACAGAGAAACTGTTTCCAACATGTAAGTCCTTTGTTATTGTAGTCGCCATTATACCGTCTAACAACATACTTGAAAACATCCCATGGGGCAAATTCCATTAATTGACCGAATACCATCTTTCCCTTGTTCATCCTGTATATTTTGAACAAAGGAACGCAAAACCAAATTCTAATCTCGGATCGCTAAAAAACTCTGCAAACGAAGATATATCAAGACTTTCAAAGAACTTTTAATAATTTATACGCAACGCTACTGA
>CAIYES010000478.1 GCA_903925275.1 uncultured Bacteroidales bacterium | reverse complement strand
CTGATAAAATTAAAACCGGTCGAACCTTATGCCTGGGAATTGTTGTCGCCTTTTAACTTCAACGAAACACAGGTTTCAAACCTTCTGAACTGCCTTGAAAGAGAAAACAGGAAAATTTTCCACTCTTCGACGCACAGGTTGGTAAAAGACAGAGGGCGGTTAGTCATCAGCCTGCTTAATCGTAAGAAACAGGAAAGGTCAGTAAAAATCATGCCGTTTGCCCGTAGAAAAAGGATCAGCAAGCCACTTGTACTCTCTTTTGAAAGAATGAAAGAAGTGAAAAGTTATGAAATTCCGACTACTGCAAATACAGCCAGTCTCGATTTTGACAAACTTCAATTTCCCCTTACCATACGAAAGTGGCAGACAGGCGATACGTTTTTTCCGCTGGGGATGAAGAAAAAGAAGAAACTGAGTGATTTTTTTATCGATCAGAAATTTACACTGAAAGAGAAAGAGCAAACCTGGTTGTTATGTTCGGGCGACAACATTGCGTGGATCATCAGCCACCGCATCGATCATCGGTTCAGAGTTACAACAACAACAAGGGAGATACTCAGGGTTGTGAATACGGAACAGTGACATGCAGCACAGCATCCTAACTTTTTCAGCCATGTTAGGGTGATCCCGGATTTTTCTATATATTTGCACACTCCTAATTTTTTGCGGATGAAAAAAATCTTGATCGGCCTGATGGCCTTGGTGGTGTTGCCGCTTTTTTCCTTCTCCCAGATTCTCGATCCGGTAAAATGGACTTTTACTGTAGAACAGACAACACCCGGGGAAGCAACCCTCCTGTTAACTGCCAAAGCCGAAAAGAACTGGCATGTTTACTCTCAGGACATTCCCAAAGGTGGTCCGCTGCCTACCATGTTTACCTTTACAAAAAGCAAGCATTATGAACTGATAGGTAAAGTTCAGGAGCCCAAACCAATCGTTGAAAATGATCCCAATTTTGGCATGATCCTGAAATTTTTTGCCGACAAGGCCGTATTCAAACAAAAGATAAAGGTTTTAGATAAAAAAGATTTCGTGGTCAGGGGCGTTTTGAATTTCATGTGCTGCGACGACAAACAGTGCCTGCCACCGAATGACGTGGAGTTTGAATTTCAGGTGAAGGGAAACCCCAATGCCATTGAACCCGTTGCAGCCAAATCAACTCAAGATCCTGCTGTTGCAGTACAGGCCGATACCTTGAAAACCACAGTTATGGCTCTAGCCAAAGCCGATTCAGGCGCCAGGAAAATTGAACAGGCTAAACTTGGTAAAACCGATGCCGATAAAGCCGCGGATCAGTCGCTGCTCTGGTTTTTCCTCATCTCGTTTCTGGCCGGTCTGGCAGCTATCATAACCCCATGCGTTTTTCCGATGATTCCGATGACAGTGACCTTTTTCATGCACGACACCACCAACAAACGCAAAGCACGGCTTGAAGCTATCGTTTACGGGATTTCGATCATTGTTATCTATACTGTGATCGGCACGCTCGTTGCCGTGACCCTGGGCGCCAACTTCGCCAATTTTATCAGTACGCATTGGATTCCCAATGTTTTCTTCTTCCTGATCTTTATGGTTTTTGCAGCATCTTTTCTTGGCATGTTTGAAATTACCCTGCCAAGCTGGATCGTCAACAAAGCCGATAAACAGGCAGATAAGGGCGGATATTCGGGCGCCTTCTTCATGGCCTTTACCCTGGTATTGGTCTCCTTTTCCTGTACCGGCCCTATTGTAGGTGCGCTCCTCGTAAAATCGGCGGGTGGTGCAATTCTTATGCCTATCATCGGGATGCTGGGTTTTTCACTCGCCTTTGCGCTGCCATTCGGACTTTTTGCCTTTTTTCCATCATGGCTCTCCGGACTCCCGAAATCGGGCGGTTGGCTCAATTCGGTAAAAGTTGTCCTTGGATTTCTTGAACTGGCACTGGGATTGAAGTTTCTTAGCATAGCCGACCAGACCTATCACTGGCACATCCTCGACCGTGAAGTTTACCTTGCATTCTGGATCGTGATCTTTTTCCTGATGGGGATGTATCTTCTGGGAAAACTGAAATTCCACCACGATTCCGATATACCCTTTATCAGTGTCCCCCGAATCATGCTGGCCATCGTCGTTTTCACCTTTGTGGTTTATATGATCCCCGGGATGTGGGGCGCACCGCTCAAGGGTTTATCTGGATATCTCCCGCCTACTACCTATCAGGACTTCGATATCAATGCCATCATAAAATCGGAAGTTGCTGCCATTAATTCAGGGGCTGGTGGCTTACAACCAGTTAATTCATTGTGCGACAAACCCAAATATGGCGATTTCCTAAAGCTTCCCCATGGATTGGACGGATATTTTGACTATAAGCAGGCACTGAATTGTGCAAAACAACAAAACAAACCGGTTTTCATCGATTTCACAGGCCATGGTTGTGTGAACTGCCGCCAAATGGAGGCCAATGTATGGTCGGATCCAAAAGTGCTGAAACGCATGCGGGAAAATTTTATCGTTACGGCACTCTATGTCGATGACAAAACCGAACTACCTGAAAATGAGTGGATCACCTCTGTCTATGATAAAAAAGTTAAGAAAACCATTGGTAAAAAATTCGCCGACCTCCAGATTACCCGCTTCAATGTGAATTCACAGCCATACTACGTTTTGCTCGACACCGCCGGAAACCTGCTCACCAACCCAAGGGCTTACGATCTGGATGTGGATGCTTTCGTCAAATTCCTGGATACTGCTACTGATAATTTCAAAAAGCAGCAAAAGTAATTTCTGCGATTTTTATTTCGTTATTTCTTTAAGTACATCTCAGTGAAGTACTGGTAGAAATAAGGTATCGTTTCAATTCCTTTAAAGAAATTATCTAACGGATAGTTCTCATTTGGTGAATGACAGGCATCCGATTCGAGACCAAATCCCATCAGGATTGTTTTAACACCAAGCACCTCTTCGAAATCGGGTATTATCGGGATGCTGCCTCCGCTTCGCACAGGGATGGGTTTCTTCCCCAGGGTTGCCTCAACGGCCTTACTGGCTGCCTGATAGGCGATGGTATCAATTGGCGACACATAGGCTTGACCTCCATGAAGCAGTGTGACCTTCACTTTCATTGTTTTCGGGGCAATTGCCATCAGATATTTTTCAAAAAGCTCATCGATTTTCCGGTAATCCTGGTTGGGAACCAGCCGCATGGAAATTTTCGCAAACGCTTTTGAAGGCAAAACGGTTTTAGAACCTTCTGAAGTATATCCACCCCAAATTCCATTTACATCCAATGACGGACGAATCCCGGTGCGTTCTTTTGTGGAATAACCAGCCTCTCCAAAGAGTTCATCTACCTCTATGTTTTTCATGTAAGATGCCTCGTTAAATGGCGCTTTTGCCATTTCATCGCGTTCTTCACGGCTTATCTCAATCACATCATCATAAAATCCGGGGATAGTGATCGAGCCATTGTCATCGGTTAGTGAAGCGATCATTTTAGCAAGTGCATTAATCGGATTTGCAACGGCACCCCCAAAAATGCCTGAGTGCAGATCAATGTTGGGACCCGTTAATTCAACCTGCATGTAGGCCAGCCCCCGCAAACCGACCGTAATGGAGGGGGTATTCAGGGCAATCATGCTGGTATCTGAAACCAGGATGATATCCGATTTCAATAAATCTTTATATTTCCGGCAAAAGGGGCCGATGTTCATCGACCCCACCTCTTCTTCTCCTTCAATCATGAATTTTACATTGCAGGGAAGCGTATTTGTACGCACCATCAGTTCAAAGGCTTTCGCATGCATGAAGGATTGCCCTTTATCATCGTCAGCGCCCCGGGCATAGATCCTGCCTTTACGTACCTCGGGTTTGAATGGCTGCGATTCCCATAATTCAACAGGATCAACAGGCATCACATCGTAATGACCGTAAACCAGAACGGTTGGTAATGAAAGGTCAATAATCTTTTCGCCATATACAATGGGGTTACCGTCGGTTTGGAAGAGTTCACTTTTATCACACCCTGCTTCGCGCAATGACTTTCGCCAATATTCGGCTGCTCTGATCATGTCATCTTTATATCCTGCTACCGAACTGATCGATGGGATGCGTATCAGACCGAATAATTCCTGTAAAAACCGGTCATGATGCTGATCAATGTACTGTTTAACGTGCTCCATATCATTCTTTTGAAAATAAGAGTGCGAAGTTACAATTTTTTTGCCTGGTACACTGAATCCATGCTTCCTTTACCATATATCACTTTTATTCAATTATCTGTATATTTGACCCGCAAATGAACAACATGAAAAATGGATAAATTCAATTATCTTAATCAAGGGGACAATTCGGTAATCGACGGATTATTTGAACAATATAAGCTGGATCCGGCCACGGTGGATGAAAGCTGGCGAAAGTTTTTCGAAGGATTTGAATTTTGTCAGACAAACTATAAAGCCGTTGAGGGTGAAGCTTTTCTCTATCCCAATGAATTCAAGGTAATGAACCTGATTGCTGCTTACCGCAACCGGGGGCATCTGTTTACCACAACAAATCCGGTTCGCACCCGGCGGAAATATACTCCGACGCTGGAGATTGAAAATTTCGGACTGCACCCGGATGACCTGCAAAAGATTTTTCAGGCCGGGAAAGAACTTGGATTGGGAAATGCCCGGCTTTCAGCTATCATTGCCCATTTGCAACAAACCTATTGCCAGTCAATCGGCACTGAATTTTATTATATCCGCAGGCCTGAAATCGTGGAATGGTTCAAACAAAAGATGGAACCGCGCCTCAATACACCTGCTTTTTCGCTGGAGGAAAAAAATATAATCCTTCGTAAACTGGCTGACGGTGTGATGTTTGAAAAATTCATTCACAAGAAATTTCCCGGCCAGAAAAGTTTTTCACTCGAAGGGGTTGAATCACTGATACCGGCATTGGAAACGGTTATTAACAAGGGAGCCGATCTTGGCATCGAAGAATTTGTACTGGGAATGGCTCATCGCGGCCGGTTGAATGTACTTGGAAACATCATGCACAAGCCCTTTTCTCAGATTTTTTCTGAATTCGAAGGAAAAGAATATGAAGATGAAGATCTGTTAGGAGATGTAAAGTACCATCTTGGCTATTCATGCGAAGTTACTACCCGCAACAGTAAAAATGTCCTCCTCACCCTGACCCCGAATCCTTCGCATCTTGAAGCAGTTGATCCGGTAGTGGAAGGCATTTCCCGGGCCAAAATTGACAACGACTATAATGGCGACAACAGGAAGGTCGCTTCGATCCTCATCCACGGCGATGCCTCTATATCAGGGCAGGGAATCATCTATGAACTGGTTCAGATGGCCGATCTTGACGGGTATAAAACAGGTGGTACCATCCATCTTGTGGTCAATAACCAGATCGGTTTTACCACCAATTACCTCGATGGCCGTTCGAGTGTTTACTGCACAGATGTTGCCAAAACCATACAGTCCCCGATTTTTCATGTTAACGCAGATGATGTGGAAGCAGTTGTTTACACGATACAACTTGCCATGGAATTCCGTGCACAATTTCATAAAGATATTTTCATCGATCTGCTGGGCTACCGCAAGTATGGCCATAATGAAAGCGATGAACCGCGGTTTACCCAGCCGATTCTCTATAAAATCATCGAACAACATCCCGATCCGCTTGAGATTTACCTGAACAAGCTGGAGGAGGAGAAAACACTTGAATCCATGGATGTGCCGGGGATGAAAGCAGAAATCCATGCACTTCTGGATCAGGGTTTTGAAGATGCCAAAACCATACTCAAAGGAGATATTGATCCTTTTCTCGGGAAAGAATGGCAAAATTTACGAAAAGCAACACCGGTCGATTTCAACACCTCTCCTGTTACAGCCATTACCGGGGAAACCTTACATGAGATAGGCCGCAAACTTACTGCATTACCTGAAGGAAAAACTTTTTTCCGAAAAATCATAAAAATGCAGGAGGATCGTAAAGGCATGCTCGCAGCAGAAAAACTCGATTGGGCCATGGGCGAACTCATTGCCTACGGGTCACTGCTTTCAGAAGGTCATCCAGTACGATTATCAGGGCAGGATTGTCAGCGAGGTACCTTCAGTCATCGCCATGCCGTTCTGACGGTTGAAGATTCAGAAGAAAAATTCATTCCGCTGGATCAAATTTCCAATACTCATACGAAGTTAAGTATTTATAATTCATTGCTTTCCGAATATGGTGTGCTTGGATTTGAATATGGTTATGCATTTTCGACACCCAACGGATTGACCATCTGGGAGGCGCAATTCGGCGATTTCAGCAATGGTGCCCAGGTGATCATCGATCAATATATCAGCAGCGCTGAAGATAAATGGAAAGTGATGAACGGCATTGTATTGCTTCTGCCACATGGTTACGAAGGACAAGGACCGGAACACTCTTCTGCCCGTCTAGAACGATTCCTTTCGCTGTGCGGCCATCACAATATGCAGATCGTGAATTGTACCACACCTGCCAGTTTCTTTCATGTTTTGCGTCGTCAGCTTTACTGGCCATTTCGCAAGCCACTGGTAGTATTCACACCCAAGAGTTTACTCAGGCACCCGCGCTGTGTTTCTTCCGTCAAGGATTTTACTTCGGGCAAATTCCGTGAAGTCATTGATGATGAATCTGCTGATCCCGCAAAAGTGCGCAGGGTAGTCTTTTGCAGTGGCAAAGTGTTTTATGACATCCTCGAAGAAAAAGAAAAACTTCAGAAAGATGATGTCGCCATCATCCGGTTGGAGCAACTTTATCCCCTTCCCATGATACAATTGAATGCGATAATCTTAAAGTATTCACTGACATCAAATTGGGAGTGGGTTCAGGAAGAGCCGGTGAACATGGGGGCATGGAAATACATCTCGATCAATTTTAACACTGTACCGCTGCATCATGTAGCCCGCCCTGCCAGCGGAAGTCCTGCCACAGGTTCTTCACGTTTGCATAAGATCCAGCAACGGCTGATCGTCGAAAAAGCGCTCGGAAAATGCACCTGCGAACATGCCAACGGTTCATGCCGACTCCATTGTGCCGAACATGAGAATCAGATCGTTTGATCCTGAAAGTAGAAGCAACCTTTAGTGTCCAACTTATTACAGCACCATTTTGCTGTTTCGCTTCTATTGATGTACCTATAATTCTTCGTATTCCGTCCTGGAAATCACCTCATCCTGAATTTGTTTTCCAAGTTCCACCCAGTATTGTGTGAACCCGGCAACCCGGACAAGCAAACTCCTGAACTTGTCAGGCTCCGCCTGGGCCTGTTTGAGCATCCGGGAATCGACGATGTTGAACTGTACATGAAAGCCGCCTTTGCGAAGATAGGCACGAACCAGTTCCAGAAATTTCCGGGAACCTTCACGGCCATTCACAACCGAAGGATGTATTTTCATGTTGAGTTGTGAATTCTGCGATTGCGCATGGTTCCAGCAGGTGGCTGAATTAAACAGGGCGTAGGGTCCGTTTCTATCAGTGCCCGGATAAGCAGATACTGATCCATCGGAGAAAGTGGTACCACTCAGCCGTCCGTCGCTACTGGCCAGTGTAACCGCACCCATAGGCCCATGGGTGGACACGGAGATCTGGCAGGCATACATCGGTTGATCGTAAAGTGAACGGTAATTATGTGCCATTGTGCAGAACCAGTCTTCCCAATCTTTCATGATGGCATCAACGAATGGATTATCATTTCCGAATTTTGGAGCATCAAGGCTCTGCCGGTGGATTTTTTTCCAGTTATGATAATCATTTGTGGGAACCTGATCGACCAAAGAGTAGGAACCTGTTTCCTGCGCCGTTTTATAACCGAAATTGGCAAGGATAGCCTTGCGATATTCATCCAGGGTGTAATTTTTATCCCTGAATACATTCATTTTAAGCGAACCAAGTGAATTCACAAGGTTGGCAGTGCCACAACTTTCAATGTTAAATGTTGTATTGTACCGGGAACCCATTTGCCCGATGTCTTTACCTTTTGCAAGGCAATCGGGCTTCAGCATCGAATTGACCAGTGACGGGGAAATTTTCCGCCAGGCGTCATGCTGGATGTTGTTGGTCAGTGTAAGCACGTGACAGGCCCGGCTGAAATAATCCTTAAAAGCCTGCCATATTTCTTCATAGGTTTCCAATCTGTATCCATGTGCGGGAAAAATTCGCTCGCCGGTACGCATGTCCATCCCGTCGAAGAGGACGACTTCCAATAATTTTGGAAGGTTGAGAAAATGAACTCCGACACTGGTTGCCGGAGCAGAACCGCCAGGTATCCAGTGTATTATATTATCGAGTTCAAGTGGCATCCAGCTTCCGGGTGAAGTTTCGAGACAGCCCCCGATGGCCCATGCACGCACCTCCTCCGGATTCATCCCCTCGTGGGCATAATTTCCAAGCAGAAATTCCATGGCAACCTGGTTGCTCACCCATGCCGGGTAACCGGTTCCGATTTTGGTACATTCGATGCCTTTGAGCAGGAATTCCTCCGGGAGTTTTTCATCGTACAAGAGCGAAAGCGTAGGTTGTGGTGTTTCGCAGGTGATCCCGGCTTCAAGAATCAGCATTTCCAGTTCGTTTGCTGCTGAGGTGCCATCTTTCAACAATCCGCCGATGCAGAGGTTATTGAAAGTGTTTCCTGAGAGAACACCACCAACAACGCCCATAGAGGCAAAACAGTCGATCTCGGTAAACTTGATGCGCATGCATTCGAGGAGTTCGAGACTTTTTTTGCGGTCGATAACACCGTTCTTCATATCACGCTGCCAGAAAGGAAAAAGAACCTGTCCGACACGGCCGGGCGACAATCCTGAAATAGCATCTTCGTTCAGTACTGCCACATGGAAAATCCAGAGCATTTGTAACGCATCATGAAATGAACGTGGTGGTTTGGAGGATATCCAGGCGAGGCGTTCGGCCATTTCAAGATATTCGGTTTTTTGGTTTTCTTCTTTTTCGATGGATGCCAGGAATTGTGCTTCTTCTGCGTAATTTTTTATCCATTGTTTGATCCCTTCCAGCATTAAACGTGTGGCTTGGTAAAAATACAGGCGATCCATATCCGGATAGCCTGCAACCTCTGCAATGCCATCGTCACAAATTTTAATGATCCCATCGATACCAAACTGAAGCGGGTAATAATAGTTCATCACTTCACGTCCCTGTGGAAGCGTATAGCCGGAGTCGAACATGCAGATCACTGAGCGCATCAGCGCCTCTTTTTCTTTGTAGCCTGGGACAAGTTGTTCGTATTTATGACCAACATCATCTACCGATTTATCCTTCCATTTTTTAGCTACTTCAAGCATGATGGGCATCTCGTCCACACGCAGCCCGAATTTCCCGGCGATGGAGATTACCTTACCAACACTTTTTGTAACGTTACCGCCACCTTTGCCCATGGTGGTATAACTGTCGGCCGTGAGCTTTCCTGATTCCTGAGCTTCTTTGTAGAGTTTATCTTCGGCAGCCATAAAAAAGGCCTCTGATAACCAGGGCATGGGATAGGATCCGCGGAGGAAAGAGGCTTTACTCATGACCAGGAGTTCGCCGGGATAAATAACCGGAGTAAGATGTTTGAAGCCTGCTTTCAATGCTTCAGCCCGGCGGATGATGGGGATGTCACCCTCCAGTTCTTCCCAGCGGCGGGTGTACCAATAGGGAAACTCCATGGAAACTGAAGATTTAGCTTCAAAGTAAAGTTCCCGGGCATCGTTCGCGCGAGGTGTAGGTTGCCTCTTTCCTTCGCGGGAAGTTACCTCTGTGCCCGGTTCACTGCCGTAATAATTAATTTGGGTATGGGTCTCTGTATGCATGGCGAATTCATTGATGTCACAAAGTTAATGAATCCTTCTATACGAAGTTTAAAAGTAAATAGAGCCTTTTTCGAAAATTTCAGAGTCGCCTCATTTGCATCATGCTTGCCAGGGATAGCAGAATGCCAAGGATCACGGAATAAACAGCAGCGACAAGGATTCTGTATCCTTCGGGTAACATGAAATTGATGGTTTGAGCGGGAATCCAGAAAACCGGGATGGTCCATTTAACGACAAAGTTCCAGAAGGTGAACCAGTCAGCCTCCCTGACATATCTGCCAACCGGGATTGGCGTGAAAAAACCTTTCAATGTTCCACCGGTGTACATGATGTGCATGTCGGTGATGCGGTGAAATGCCATGAAAACAGGGGCGAAAAAGAGATTCAGGGTGGTGCTCACGCTGAATGCTGCAAACAGTTTTAACATGCTGAAACCGGGCTGCCGCAGTATATCCGCCGGATTTGTAACAGAAAAATGGATACCAAATGTTTTAAGCATGAGTGGCGCGCCTTCTCCAAAGACCACAAAGGCGATTTTTATGGTGACCCCCAAAAATCCCCATACCAAAGCCCGGGGAAGAATGCCAAATTTCTTTTTATTATAAACACCGGCACGCAGCCTCAGGCCAAGGCATTCGCCAAAGGTTGCAAGAATGGCAAACTTGATGAAACTCATGGCATAAGCATGGGCTCCATTCAGCGCTTCATAGGCCTTAAATAAAGATGGGAAAATAAAAAATGGGAGTAAAATCAAGATGATCACTCCCAACACAACAACGTCAGATTTCTTCATAAAACAATTGCTCCGCTGAAACCGGTAAGGTCATTTTTAACCGGATGCAAAAGTAGGGATTATTTTGGTCAAGAGAAGATAAGGTGGTAAACTGAAAATGTATGCTGCGAAATCGAAAATCGATAATCGTCAGTTGAAGGTCGGATCGGCCGGGAAGTTGGCCCAGATGGCGTAATCCTGCCCCATGCTTTTAAGGTAATTGCGCCAGAGTGTTTCTGGATGGTCGGTAATAACTTCGTTAACAGTGGTTTGCGATAAAACCCACGACTTTTCACTGAGTTCTCTGTCGAGTTGCCTCGGCGACCAGCCGGAATATCCAATGAAGAACCGTATATCATTTGGCAACAATATCTTCTGTTTCATCATTTCCCTGATAACTTCAAGATCGCCACCCCAGTAAAGTCCCTGCATAATGGGAACACATTGATCCACATCGCTGTGGGTGTGAATGTAAAACAGGCTGTCGGTCTTTACAGGTCCGCCAAGGTATATGGGTAATTTGTATGCCGGAAAACCCTTTATGATATCTTTAAGCCGGGCCTCGACGGGTTTGTTGATGATCACCCCGAAAGTACCCTCCTCATTGTGCTCGGCAAGCAGCACGACCGACTGACGGAAGTAAAAATCGCGCAGTGACGGCTCAGAGATCAGAATGCTTCCCTGTTTTGGTTTTATGCGTGGTTTTTCCATGGTGTTCGTACAATTTTAGTACTTTTGCGTTGGGCTCTACCCTTACAAATATAATACCAATTCATGGTCAGGTCAAGCAAAGAGGAAAAATTTCTTCAATTACGGGAACAATTTCCATTTTTCATCTTTGAAAAACAGGAGTATACACTGACCTCCACCGGCATCGACATCCGCTTTACCTTCAATCTGGCTGATCAATATACGTTTCACCCTGCGCTTTTTATACCATGGAAACCCTGTTTCCGGCCCAATGAAGACATTGCAGGGCGTCTCAGCAACATCATTTTCAACATAGGCATGACAGAACTGATCAGCTATTGGAAATGTGCCTGTGCACCATTGCTGATCATCCGCCCATTTGTACTTGATTCTGAACAGGTTGCATGGTGGAAAAAGTTGTATTTCCATGGACTTGGCGAATTTTTTTATCTGAATGCCATTCCGGTTACCGAAGAAAATTTTATGCAGGTAGAGGTTGCTTCGACAAATTCGCTGACCGCGGATAGATTTTTACTGGATGATACCCTGATCATACCTGTTGGGGGAGGGAAGGATTCAGCGGTTACACTCGAGTTACTCGGGTCGAAACGGGGAAGTATCCCCATGATTTTAAATCCCCGGGGAGCCAGTATTGAAACCATCGCTGCCAAAGGATTTGCTAGGGATTATTTCATAGAGGTAAACCGAACGATCGATCCGCTGTTGCTTCAGTTAAATGCGCAGGGTTTTTTAAATGGCCATACACCTTTTTCAGCGCTGCTGGCATTTGTCACGGTGCTTACAGCCATTTTGTCGGGTCGTCGCCACATAGCCTTGTCGAATGAGTCGAGCGCCAACGAGGCGACCATCGAAGGAACGTTGATTAACCACCAGTATTCCAAATCGTTTCAATTTGAATCGGATTTCCGTGATTATGTTAGACAATGGATCAGTGAAGATATCAACTATTTCAGTTTTCTGCGCCCGCTGAATGAATTGCAGATCGCTTCAGTGTTTTCACAATATCCACAGTACCATGCTGTGTTCAGAAGCTGCAATGCGGGTAGTAAGACCGATTCATGGTGTGGACACTGTGCAAAATGTCTTTTCACTTACACGATGTTATCGCCGTTTTTAAAAGAAAATGAGCTGATACGCATTTTTGGAAAAAATATGTTTGCCGATGCATCGCTGGAACCTCTGTTTGACCAGCTTACCGGCGTGGCCGATGAGAAGCCGTTTGATTGCGTGGGAACCATCAGGGAGGTAAATTTGGCGCTGTGTGAAACAATCAGGCAACGGGAAGAAACAGAATTGCCATATCTTGTTCGCTGTTACAGAAATTCACAAATATATCCGGAATACAGCTCTGTTGATTTTGCTGCTGAGTTATCCCAGATCTCTGAATATCATAATCTGTCGAAAGAATTTTTAAAAATTGTGCGGGATTGCTACATGTAGCGAAATGGTGAAATGGAGAAATGGTGAAATGGTGAAATGGTGAAATGGCGAGGTAGCGAAATAGCGAGATAGCGAAATAAAAATTATAATGATAACAGGTTGATTTCATGATTGATTTTATCAGGCAGCGGTTTGCCAATAAGTCGATAGTGCTGCTGGGATTCGGCAAGGAGGGGCAGTCGAGCTATGCCCTGCTGCGGCAAGCTTTTCCGGAAAAGCAACTGGCCATTGCTGATCTGAGCGATGCCATTGGAGGAAATCCACTGATCAGTCATGATGTTCACCTCGAGTTGATTACCGGCCAGGACTATCTCAACCGACTTTCCGGCTATGACATGATTTTCCGGTCACCTGGCATTCCTGTCTGGAAATTGATCTCCACAGATAATGATTCCACTACTACACCAATAAATCATCTCCTCATTTCAAGAGACAGAATCACCTCGCAGACAGAACTTTTCCTGCAGTGTTTTTCCAAACAGGTGATCGGCATTACCGGAACCAAGGGTAAAAGTACAACCTCCAGTTTGATTTATCATATAATGAAAACTGCTGGTATCGATGCCTTGCTTGCCGGAAACATTGGCAATCCGGTTTTCCATTTCATTGATCTGATAAAGCCTGATACGAAAATCATTTTTGAGCTTTCCTCGCATCAGCTTGAGTTTATTTCAGTTGCACCGCACATCTCGGTATTGCTGAACCTTTTTGAGGAACATCTCGATGCCTATCCGGGGTATGAAGCATACCAGCTTGCCAAAGTAAATATTACCAGATATCAGCGGGAGAGCGATTATTTGATTTTTAATCTTGATGATGAACTCGTTGAAGGGCACATGAATAAATATCAGGCCCTACGTAAATGCTACCCGTTTTCGGTTGAAAAGGAGCCTCAACCAGGCGGATTTATCCGCGACGGATGGATCTGTTTTTCAGATGGTTCAAGTGTCGTACCGGTGTGGAAGATACACCAGGACCGGTTTTTAAGAGGGGAGCATAACCTGAAAAACCTGCTGGCTGCCGTGATTGTAGCCATGATCAACGGAATAGCACCTGAGATGATCGAAGACGGTATTGCCACCTTTAAAGGTCTTGAACACAGGATGGAATATGTTGGCGAGTTCAGAAAAATACATTTTTACAACGATTCGATCGCCACCATCCCCGAAGCTTGCATGGAGGCTGTGAAAGCGATCCCGAATGTAGATACGCTCATTGCCGGTGGCTTTGACCGAGGTATCGGCTATGCGAAGTTGGCAGAATTTCTGAGCATGTCGGCCGTGCGAAACCTGATCTTGCTGGGAGCTGCAGGCAAACGCATCGGTGAACATCTGGAGCAGAAGAATTTGTCTGGAAAAAAGCTGTTTTACATCAGCCGGTTCGACGATTTCCGGGACATTGCCTTCCTTGAAACCCGCCCGGGGTATGCCTGCCTGCTATCTCCTGCCGCTGCCAGTTATGATGAATTTAAAAATTTCGAGGAAAGGGGAAAACGGTTTCGGGAGTTGGTGAAAGCGTGAAAAGTTGATTTTTCTTGATGTCAATAGCTAAATCCGTACTTTTGCACCATGCAAAAATGTCTCAGAAGTGATCTCCTGCTAAAATTCAGCACGCTGTTAGGTGTTGTCATTTTAGTGTCAGGTCAGCTTGCTGCCCAGCAGGCTGATTACAAATCCGTTGTGAACCGTTACATCATACAGTACAGGGATATCGCAGTGCGGGAGATGGTTAATTCACGGATACCTGCAAGCATCACCATGGCGCAGGGTATCCTGGAATCAAATGCAGGTCAAAGTACCCTGGCAAAAGAGGCAAATAACCATTTTGGGATAAAGTGCCACAAGGATTGGTCAGGTGAAACAATGTACAAGGATGATGATCAACCCAACGAATGTTTCAGAAAGTACGGAACGGCGCAGGAATCATTCCGCGACCACTCCTTTTTCCTGATTCAGCGTGACCGTTATAAACCACTGTTTCAATTAAAGATAACGGATTATAAGGGATGGGCAACGGGATTGAAGAAGGCCGGATATGCTACAAGCCCGACCTATGCCGAACAATTGATTAAGACCATCGAAACCTTCAAACTTTACAAATTTGACCGTGGAGATTTTGGGGCAGCTCTTGTTGATTCTCTCAATTATGCCGGTGGTGACTATTCTAAAATGGCATGGGTTAACGAGTTCGAGGTGGTTGAAGTTTCAGCCGACAACCATCGTATTTTTGTCAACAATAAACTCCGCCTGACGGTTGTAAAAAAAGGAGAT
>CAIYES010000477.1 GCA_903925275.1 uncultured Bacteroidales bacterium | reverse complement strand
TGGGGCTGAGTGTGACATTCAATGGCTGTCCCACGATTACCGTGCGCATTTCGGTAGCTGTGAGGTGTTTGTCAAGCCTGGCTTCAAAGGTGTAAACACCGGGGTTGAGCCGGCCCTGCCAGGTTCCTTTGGTTTTCATCTGCGCATTGATATAGATATCGGAAATCGGTTCGGAGGTTACAGTTACCTGAGCAAAGGTGGGGTTCATGTTTACAGCAACCTGCTTAGTTTCACCTGCTGCCAGGGTAACGCGTTGGGTAGTGGTTTCGTACATGTCGCGGCTAAGTGTAAGCGTGTGATCGCCGCTCGGAACCCTGTCGATATTGCATGGTGTAACCTTGCCCGTTTCAATCCCGTTCATGCTTACATTGGCGCCATTTTCCGGCGAGGAACTTATGATCAGCGTGCCAAAGTTTGGCTTCATTTTTACATTCATAACCTGTTTTTCACCACCGGCAATTAAATTGGCAAAACCTGATTCGGGCAGGTAAAGCTCTTTCGATACCCGCCATGTGTACTTGCCTGTTGGAAGATTGTTCTGATAAGGGGTTTTGCCGGCAGGCTGGTCGTTGATGTACACATCTGCAGCGGAAGGATCGGTGGTGATAAGGAGCCACTGGGTTTCAATCACCGGTTCTTCAATGGTAGTAACTACCCTGCCGGTTGTAAGTACCATTTCGTACACTTCACCGGCTCCGATGGCTTGAGGATAGGCATAGTTTCGCAACAAGGGGAACTTTGAATGTTTGATTGTCAGTACTTTTGAACCGCGCGGTACATATAGCCATATTTCGCCTGTCTTTTGAACAGTAGCCACAATGCCAATGCTTCCGGCGTCAAATTCGAATCCGGTTTCGGTAGTGACTACTTTGATGATGGCGGCTTTTTCTCCATTTCGATCTTCTTTTGGATAATAGGCGCGGGCATCGAGGTCTTTTTCAAGCTGGCGGAACGATTTTACAGCGATTTGCTGGGCATGAACAGTCAAACCAATCATCAGCAGAAGTGAAACAGCGTACATTTTTATCATAGGGCGATAATGCATAGTTTCATGATTAATTGAGGTTAAAGATATGAAAAATGGCTCGACACAAACAATGAGCATGCTCCGAAAAGAAAAAAACATATTTAAACCGCTAAGGCGAAAAGACGCAAACATTTCAAATTCAAGTATATAAAATTTACCGTCTTGGTAGCTTGGCGGTAAAAAGAGTTTTGGGAGTGGATTCAATCTTTGAGTTTCTTTGTAATTTCCATATCTGCATCAATTGGAGCGCACTTTCACAATGGAAGGATATAGCTCCGTGTAAAAGCTTTTCGATAAGCCCATTGATCACTGAAGGTCAATTTTTACAGGCAAATCACGAATTGATTCAGATGATGAACCGGTAGAATCGGGGTGATCATGATTAATCGTTTTTGCGTACATTTGACCAGTAAAGTAAATACGGCCTATTCCAATCCAATACGAATGTTTGAACAAACTTTTAAGAATATCGATGACTCCTCCATAAAGACGCAGGTTGTGGAAGTGAACTGGATTACGTTGAGCAGACTTCCTGGATACTGTTCCTGAAGTACCTTGATGATTTTGAAAACGACCGGAAGACCTCAGCAGAACTTTCCGGCAACGCATATACACCGATTATCAGCCCTGATTTCAAATGGGAAGCCTGGGCATCCCCTAAAAACGGAAATGGCAAGTTGGATCATCACAAGGCACTTACGGGCGATGACCTGAAAGATTTTGTAGATCATAAGTTGTTCCCTTATCTGAAAAAATTCAAAGCCGAAAAAGCTGATACCATTGAATATAAGATCGGTGAGATTTTCAGCGAGTTGAAAAACCGGTTGCAAAGCGGATACAATCTCAGGGAGGTCATCAACCTGATCGATGAGTTGCGTTTCCGGTCGCATGCCGAGAAGCATGAAATGTCGCACCTCTACGAGGGCAAGATCCAGAACATGGGCAATGCCGGCCGTAACGGCGGGGAATACTACACACCACGCCCCCTGATTAAAACAATTGTCAAGGTGGTGGCACCCGCTATCGGCGACAAGGTTTATGATGGCGCGGTGGGTTCGGCCGGATTCCTGGTGGAGGCTTTCGAGTATATGAAAGAGAGCAAACGCCTTACCACCAATGATATTGAGGTACTTCAAAAGGGAACATTTTACGGCAAGGAGAAGAAGTCGCTGGCCTACATCATCGGAATCATGAACATGATCCTCCATGGCATCGAAGCGCCGAACATTGTACATACCAATACGCTGGCAGAGAATCTTGCCGACATCCAGGAGCGGGATCGTTACGATATTGTGCTTGCCAATCCGCCATTCGGAGGTAAGGAACGGGCGGAGGTTCAGCAAAACTTCCCGATCAAGACCGGTGAGACCGCATTCCTTTTTCTCCAGCATTTTATTAAAATCCTGAAAGCAGGCGGCAGAGCCGGCGTGGTGATCAAGAACACCTTCCTTTCCAATACGGACAATGCCTCGGTGAGCCTGCGCAAGCTGTTGCTCGATAGTTGCAACCTTCACACGGTACTTGACCTGCCGGGTGGCACTTTTACGGGGGCTGGTGTGAAGACCGTGGTGCTGTTCTTTGAAAAGGGTGCGCCCACCCGGAAGGTCTGGTTCTATCAGCTTAATCTGGATCGTAACCTTGGCAAGATCAATCCGCTTAACGAAAATGATCTGGCAGAGTTTGTGGAGTTGCAAAAGACCAGGGCTGATTCGCTGAATTCATGGTCGGTGGATGCGGCTGGCATTGATCCCCGCACCAATGATCTTTCCGCTAAGAATCCCAACAAAAAGGAAGAAGTAGCGCTGCGGCAGCCCCGCGAAATCATTGCGGAGATGAAAGCGCTTGATGAAGAAAGTGCGGAGATTTTATCATCAATACTGAAACTTCTATGACAAATATGGAGAAGGAGGGTGCCCTGTCAGGGTATCAGCAACTGTTGAATACCCTTTCTGATGCTTATGTAAAAGGATATCAAAAATTAGTTATTGCAGTGAATTCCAATATGGTTCAAACCTATTGGGAAATCGGGCAATATATTGTTGAATTTGAGCAAGGTGGCATCCTGAAGGCGAAATATGGCAAGGCGCTTCTTGAAAATCTTTCAAAAGATCTTTCACTTCTGCATGGGAAGGGTTTTAGCCTGAGTAATTTAAAGCGTATGAGACAGTTATATACAGTCTATCCAATTAGTGCGGAAGTTCCGCACCAATTGACATGGACGCATCTTGTTGAACTGTTGAAGATTGATAATCCCCTGGAACGTTCATTCTATCAAAACCAGTCAATCATTGAGAACTGGAGTACCACTGACCTGATCCGTCAGAAAAAATCTTCTCTGTTTTTGCGCCTGGCTGCATCCAAGGATAAGGAAGGAATCCTTCAACTTGCGAAACAGGGTCAATTGATTCAACGACCTGAAGATCTAATTCGTGAACCTTGTGTTCTTGAATTTTTAAAGATTCCGGAACCATATCATCTGACCGAAAGCGACCTTGAAACCCGTTTGATAAACCATCTGCAGCAATTCCTTCTCGAACTCGGCAAAGGGTTTGCTTTTATCGGCAGACAATATCGTATTACTCTTGGTAACAGGAATCATTATGTTGATCTTGTTTTTTACCATCGCATCCTGAAATGTTTCGTACTGATTGATCTGAAAAAAGAAGAAGCCGGGTATGCTGATGTTGGTCAGATGAACATGTACCTTGGTTATTTTGAAAATGAAGAGAACACAGAAGGGGATAATCCCCCCGTTGGCATTGTTCTGGCGAAGGAAAAGGATGACTTGCTGGTGCAATACGCGATGCACAACCTTACCTCTCAGCTATTCGTTAACAAGTACCAATTTTACATGCCCGACAAAGAGGCGTTGAGGCAATTGATAGAAAAACAGTTGATTGTGGAAAATGAATAATGACATGAAACAAGGAGGTGGGATCAAGAATGGGTGGGATTTAAAGAAAATAGGTGATGTTTGTGAAATAGTCAACGGCGGAACCCCAGACACAAAAGTTGCAAAATTCTGGGACGGGGACAATTTATGGATAACCCCAAAAGATATGGGTCAGCTTGACTGCGTGTATGTCGAAGATACATTACGAAAAATTACAGATGAAGGGTTGAAAAATTCATCAGCAAAAATATTACCAGTCAATTCAGTAATTCTTTCATCAAGAGCACCTATTGGGCATTTAGCAATAAACACGAAGAAAATAGCCACAAATCAAGGCTGTAAAGGGATTGTCCCCAAAAAAGGGGTATCCACACTATTTCTTTATTATTTCCTTAAAAATTCTGTTGACCTATTGAATAGTCTTGGGAGTGGAACAACTTTTAAGGAAATCTCAGGTTCTAAGTTAGCCGAGGTGCCTATTCCCATTCCTCCACTTCCCGAACAGCACCGCATCGTCACCATCCTGGATGAAGCCTTTGCCGCCATTGCCAAGGCAAAAGAGAATGCCGAAAAGAACCTTGCAAATGCACGAGAGGTTTTTGAAGCTTACCTGCAAAGTGTATTTATTAATAGAGGTCCAGGCTGGGAACAAAAGAGTTTGAAGGATATTGGTATAACACAAACGGGAACAACTCCATCAACTTCTGATAAAGAAAATTTTGGAAATTTTATTCCATTTATTAAACCAGCAGACATCGATGTGCATGGAATTGGTGATATAAATTATGAAGGCAATGGACTAAGCAAAATTGGTATGAAAAGAGGAAGACAGATGTCATCTGGGTCAATTTTGATGGTATGTATTGGTGCGACTATCGGAAAAGTCGGTTTTACCGAGAGAGATGTGTCCTGCAATCAACAGATTAATTCGCTTACGGTCAATAATGGGTTGCTAGCCAAGCTGTTATTTTACGAGATGAGAACTCACGATTTTTTTGATAAGGTAATGAAAGGCTCTGCTCAGGCTACATTACCGATTATAAATAAGAGTAAATGGGAGCGCCTTACGATTAATTTTCCTAAATCAAAATCCGAACAGCAATACATTATCACTAAACTCGACACCCTTTTATCCGAAACCCAAAAGCTCGAAGCCATTTACAAAAAGAAACTTACCGGCCTGTACGAACTGAAGAAATCGATATTGGAAAAAGCATTCAATGGAGAAATATAGCCAACAACTCAACAGGTTCGCCCTGAAAGGGCATTAATCACTAACCAGGGGCAACGCCCATGGCCACCAATGGCAACGCCCCTGGCCACCAGACCAAGGACAACGCCCCTGGCCACCAGACCAAGGGCAACGCCCCTGGCCACCAGACCAAGGGTAACGCCCCTGGTCACCAGACCAAGGGTAACGCCCCTGGAAATAAAACAGAAGTCTAACCCTCCAAGCCCTGAAAGGGCGGGATAAAAAGAACACCCCATGCCACAGTCCCTTACAAAGGTATATGTCCATATCGTTTTCAGCACGAAATACCGGCATCCCTACATTACCGACGATATAAAAGCTGAACTATTCGATTACCTTGGCGGAATCTGCAAAAACCTGGAATGTTATCCCGTCAGGATTGGCGGGTACAACAACCATATCCATATTTTATGCATATTATCTAAGAAACTGCCCCTGATTACACTTGTTGAGGAGGTCAAGAGAAGCTCATCTAAATGGATCAAGGCTAAAAGCAATACATTCTCAAAATTTTACTGGCAAAACGGGTACAGCGCGTTCTCAGTGAACCCGTCTCAAATTGAAATCGTTACTTCATACATCGACAATCAGGAGCACCACCACCGGAAAAAATCTTTTGAGGAGGAGTGCCGAACGTTTTTTAAGAAATACAACATTGATTTTGATGAAAAGTATGTTTGGGACTGAAAAGATGTCGCCCTTTCAGGGCAGCGGGTCACAGGACGGTGCCCTGTGTTATTGATGTCGCCCTTTCAGGGCAGTGGGTCACAGGACGGTGCCCTGTGTTAGTGATGTCGCCCTTTCAGGGCAGCGGGTCACAGGAGGTTGCCCTGTGTTAGTGATGTCGCCCTTTCAGGGCAGCGGGTCACAGGACGTTGCCCTGTGTTATTGATGTCGCCCTTTCAGGGCAGGGGGTCACAGGATGTTGCCCTGTGTTATTGATGTCGCCCTTTCAGGGCAGCGGGTCACACGACGTTGCCCTGTGTTATTGATGTTGCCCTTTCAGGGCAGCGGGTCACAGGACGTTGCCCTGTGTTATTGATGTTGCCCTTTCAGGGCAGGGGGTCACAGGACGTTGCCCTGTGTTAGTGATGTTGCCCTTTCAGGGCAGGGGGTCACAGGACGTTGCCCTGTGTTAGTGATGTCGCCCTTTCAGGGCAGCGGGTCACAGGACATTGCCCTGTGTTAGTGATGTCGCCCTTTCAGGGCAGCGGGTCACAGGACGTTGCCCTGTGTTATTGATGTTGCCCTTTCAGGGCAAATCGGTATACATTGGATTAAACGGGAAAAGGATCAACAGGATAGATGAATCCATCAAACTTTATACAAATTATACGCAACAATCATCAAACAAACAATAATTTCAAATGGTTGAAATAAAAACAAAACCAAACGCTGCAAGTGTTGAGGATTTTATCAATGGTATTCGGGAAGAACAAAAGCGTAAAGATAGTTTCGTGCTTTTGGAAATGATGAAGGAAGCAACAGGGGAGGAGCCGAAAATGTGGGGCAGTTCACTCATCGGCTTTGGCAATGTGAGAATTAAAAGCCCTGCAACCGGGCGTGAAGTTGATTGGTTACGGATCGGTTTCTCACCCCGTAAGGCGAATCTGTCATTGTACCTTTGCGGAGACATTAAGCAGCATACTGCCACACTTGAAAAGTTAGGCAAGCATAAAACTGGTGTTGGTTGCCTATACATAAACAAGCTGGCGGATATCGATATGAAAGTGCTGAGGGAGTTGATAGATTCAACATTAAACCGGGATTTCTTTGGAAAATGAGGCAATTTCTTTTATGAAATACCCATAAGAATAAAGTTCATGCAAACCGTGAATGATAATTATGGGTATTCCATATGACCATTGAAATAGGAATTATTAACATATGAAACAAAATATGACAGAAAACGTATAAAGAATTTAAGAACAATTATAGAAATTTCATCAAATCGTTGATATTTCGTATTATATATAAATCATGAACGAAGCCGAAACCCGTGCAGAACTGATAGATCCGCAGCTACGGCAAAGTGGCTGGGGTCTTGTGGAAGGCTCACGAGTCTTACGGGAGTATCATATCACTGCGGGTAAGATTCAGACAGGCGGAAGCCGAGGCAAGCCATTGATCGCAGATTATATCCTGGTGTATCAGGGGCGCAAACTGGCGGCTATTGAAGCCAAGAGCAATGAGCGGGGAGTTGGTGAGGGTGTTGCACAAGCCAAGAATTACGCGGAAAAGCTCCATCTGGAGACTACCTTTGCTGCCAATGGCAGGGAAATCTACCAGGTATGTATGACTAGCGGCACGGAAGGGACGATACCCTGTTTCCCGACTCCCGATGAACTCTGGAACAAAACCTTTGAAACACAGAATCTCTGGCGGGATAAGTTCAGCAAGGTTCCATTTGAAAATATTGGCGGAACGAAGGATGTGCGTTTCTATCAGGAGATCGCTGCAAACAATGTCATGGCGGCCATCGCCGAAGAGAAACAGCGGATATTGCTCACCCTTGCCACTGGTACTGGCAAAACGTTCATTGCTTTTCAAATTGCCTGGAAACTTTTTCAATCACGATGGAACCTGCGGCGCGACGGATCCCGCCGGCCACGTATCCTGTTTCTGGCCGACCGGAATATCCTGGCCGACCAGGCATATAATGCCTTTTCTGCCTTTCCCGAAGATGCCCTTGTCCGCATCAGTCCGAAAGAGATCAGCAAAAAGGGCAGCGTTCCGACCAACGGCAGCATCTTCTTTGCCATCTTTCAAACCTTCATGTGCGGACCGGAGAATACACCCTATTTTGGAGCGTATCCGCAAGACTTTTTCGATTTCATCATCATTGATGAATGCCATCGCGGTGGGGCAAATGACGAGAGCAACTGGCGCTCGATCATGGAATACTTTGCTCCCGCGGTACAGCTTGGTTTAACAGCCACACCCAAACGCAGGGACAACGTAGATACTTACCGCTATTTTGGCGAACCAGTGTATATATATTCTTTGAAAGAAGGTATCAATGATGGTTTCCTGACACCATTTAAAGTAAAACGGATCAAGACCACCCTTGATGACTACATCTATACTTCTGATGATGATGTGATAGAAGGGATGGTGGAAGAAGGTAAATTGTATAAGGAGCCGGATTTCAACCGGATTATTGAGATAAAAGCACGGGAAGCCAAGAGAGTGAATGTTTTCATGGCCGAGATCAATCAGAATGAAAAAGCCATTGTTTTCTGTGCAACCCAGGATCATGCAGCAGCGGTGAGGGATTTGGTGAACCAATGCCGTGGTTTCAGCAGAGACGCCACGCATGGCGTCTCTGCCGATCCATTTTACTGTGTCCGGGTCACGGCCAATGATGGTGCGCTGGGGGAGCAGTACCTGAGGGAATTTCAGGATAACGAGAAAACCATTCCAACGATCCTCACTACATCGCAGAAACTCTCTACCGGGGTTGATGCCCGGAACATCCGCAACATCATTCTCATGCGCCCCATTAACAACATGATCGAATTTAAACAGATCATCGGTCGCGGAACGAGACTATTCGACGGTAAAGAATACTTCACCATTTATGATTTTGTGGATGCCTACCATCACTTTGCAGATCCTGAATGGGATGGTGAACCGATAGCTCCTGAAGAACCCACAGGAGGATCGAATGAGCCAAAGCCTCCCAGGGAACCAAACCCACAACCACCTGAACCACCGGAAGCAAACAAAAAGATAAAGATCAAACTGCGCGATGGTAAAGAGCGGGAGATTCAGCACATGATCTCGACATCCTACTGGAGTTCGGATGGTAAACCCATTTCAGCCGAAGAATTCCTGCAAAATTTATATGGAGTTCTGCCTGATTTCTTCAAAAACGAAGAAGAACTACGGGCCATCTGGTCTGATCCCATTACCCGCAAGGCCTTTCTTGAAAAAATTGCAGGTGTCGGGTTTGGTAAGGAAGAACTATCAGCCATGCAAAGAATGATTGATGCAGAGGACTGTGATCTCTTCGATGTACTTGAATACATCTCTTTTGCCAGGCCCACCGTCACCCGGCATAATCGGGTTGATAGAGCCAAGAAACTTATTTTTCAAGGGCTTGAAGACAAACACAAAGAGTTTCTGGATTTTGTCCTGTCCAAATACATTGAATCAGGCGTTGAACAACTTGACCAGGATAAACTTCCAAGTCTCCTCCTTCTAAAATATCATGCTATTTCTGATGCCACAAATCATTTAGGTGGGGTTGAGATGATCAGGTCCACTTTTTTATCTTTTCAGAAGCATTTGTATGCGGTTGGGGCGGCGTGAGAATAGCTCTTCCGTTAGGAACAACTGCTTTTCGATAGAATAGTTTCACCCTTCCTTTGTTTTCTAAGGGTTTTCCCTTACTACAAATACTTGTTTCCCGTGAGACCAATTACAAGCATCCCCGTATTTGCTAAAATCCAGGGCTTTGTATATTTGATAATAACTTATTTGCAAAGGGAAGGCAAATAGATATTATAATTATTGACCAAAACATAACATATCGGGAAAACCTGAGAACTGTGCTGGATCAGGTTAACCTCTTCCGGGAAGACAATTCCCATGTATGGCGGAAATTTCTTTTTCATGGTCAACCATTGGGAGTACGCAAGCAAAGATGGAATAAAAATGTTCTCCTTTTAACCCGATACTTTTGATGCAAAAACCCTATATAATATGGAAATAACAGAGAAAAATAATGAAAAATGCATGATCATCGGCATACAGGGCAGGCTGGACACGATTAGCAGCATTGTTTTTGAGAAACGGCTTACTGAACTGATGGATAATCAGGTTTCCAGGATTATAGTCAATTGCTCACAGATGGATTTTATCAGCAGTTCCGGATTGAGAACCCTTTTATTTGCCTTGAAAAGGATTACACAGGCCAAAGGGAAGATGGTTATTTGTGGATTGAATGAGAATTTCCATGAAATTTTCGCAATTTCCGGGTTTACGCAAATTTTCGAGATCTATCCCGGTGAAGAAGAAGCGCTCAGCGTGTTTTAATAAACCAATACAGAAAAAACAGCTATGGAAAACTTAGAATATTGGAAAAACTCACTGCAAGGTTCACCTTTGCAGGTCCCATTTTATTTTTCAGGAAATGGAGATGGCACCAAAAACAGCTCAGTTCTTTTCAAATTGAATGACGAACAGCAGATAAAACTGAAGCAATACATCTCTTCTTATAAATACGATTTATCAACTCTTTATACAGCGATATGGGTTGCGTTGGTTTCCCGTTATACCGATCAGGATGAAATTATAGTGTTTTTAGCAGATCTTGGAATACCGCTGAAAGTGTCCATGACCAAAGAAACAAACATTTCTGAGTTGATTACTCAAATTACCAGTCAAAGGGAAGAAGGTAAAGGATATCCCCTGGAAAGCTTTGAACAGTTAATTGACTCATCCAGCAGTGGTTCCAAAACAAATATTAACGATGGCATCGTGGCAATCGGTGAAGTTAATGCGCTCTCTGTTACCGCTCGGAATCTCAACCCATTCAAAATTCTGTTTGAATATGTAACGGAGAACCCTGAATCCTTTGGAATCCTATTTGCCGACAGACTGGAAGAGTTCTATATCAGGCAAATGGGTGATCATTTTATTGCGTTACTGGAAGGAGTCATGTCAAAACCGGAAGCAAGCCTTTGCTCATTTCCCATCATTGCGATAGAAGAAAAGCAGCGAATACTTGTCGATTTTAATAACTCAGAAGTAAATTTCAATGAGGATGTCACCCTTCACCAGCTTTTTGAAGAGCAGGTGGAGAGAACCCCTGATAACATTGCAGTGGTTTACAAGGATGAAAGCATTACATACAGGGAATTGAATGAAAAGGCGAATCGGTTGGGTCATGCGATCAGGGGTCACTACCGGATCATATACAAGGAAGATATTCTTCCTGATACCCCTATAGGAATCTGTATGACCAGGGGAGTTGGAATGGTTGTGGCTATATTGGGCATTCTCAAAGCAGGGTGCGCATATATTCCAATCGATCCGGCTTATCCGGCCGACCGTCTCCGCTTTATGATGGATGATGCTCTTGCTCCTTTGGTTGTAACCGAAATGGTCAATCTTGATAAACTTCTTTTTTTAAATGAAACAGACTATGGCGTAATTTCTCTTGATGGTGGTTGGGAGGTCATCTCGAAATATTCAGGCAAGAATCCTGAACTGATCAACAATTCACGTAACCTGTCATATATCATCTATACCTCAGGTTCCACAGGCCGGCCCAAAGGTGCAATGATCGAACACAGAAGTGTGATTAACTATGCTTTTTTTGCCAGGAAAAAGCATTCTATCACCCCGGGAGACCACATACTTCAGTTTTCTTCAATAAATTTTGACATGTCGGTGGGCGACATGTTTCCTGCATTATTATTCGGGGCAACATTGTACATTACCCATAATGAGCTGAGGATGGACCCGGAAGCATTGTTTTATTACCTTAAAGAACAGTCTATCAATATTATATTTTTGACTTCTGCTGTATTACATGCCATGCCGAAAGAAGAAGTCCCATCGCTGAGGTCCATTTATGTCGGCGGTGATATCTCCGACAAAGAAACATTGGATTTCTGGAGTAAGGGAAGAACTTTATTCAATGTTTACGGGCCTACAGAGTGTACAGTTATTTCAAATGGATGCATCTATAATGAAGAGAGATTAAGTACTGAGATTGGTGGTCCGAACGATAATATTAAAATCTATGTTCTCGACAAATTTCTGAACCTTATGCCGGTAGGAGTGCCGGGTGAACTTTGTATAGGCGGGATGGGTGTTAGCAGGGGCTACTTGAACCGCCCGGAACTTACAGAAGAACGTTTTATAAAAAACCCATTTTTTACGCAGGAAGAACTAGTCACTGGAAAAAATCTCAGGCTTTACAAGTCAGGCGACCGCGTAAGATGGCTCAAAAATGGTTCAATTGACTTTCTGGGGCGGGTGGATTTCCAGGTAAAAATAAGAGGGTTCCGTGTTGAAGCGGGTGAAATTGAATCCGTTCTTATGTCTCATGGAGAAATTAAAGACTGTGTTGTAGTTCCATATGATGATGGTAATGAAAAACGTTTGGCTGCTTATTTTGTGCCGAGACCCAAAGCATCGCCTTCCATCACTGACTTAAAAGCTCATCTGTCAGAGTTTTTACCTGATCATATGATTCCAACTGTATTTATAGAACTGGCAGAAATGCCTATGTCGCCAAGCGGTAAAATAGAGCGAAAACTGCTTCCCCCTCCCACAATAGGGCATTTATATGCTAAAACCCCAGTAAAATATGTGGCTCCCCAAAGTCCATACGAAGTGTTGATTTCTGAAATTCTTTGTGCTATAATGAATCTCGAAAAAATCAGTGTTGACAGCGATATCTTCGACATGGGTGTGCATTCTTTGATGGCCGCAAAGATTGCTTCTGAAATAAGGAAGAAATTTTCTAAAAAGATTGAACTCAAAGATATTTTTGAACATCGTAATATTCAAAGCCTTGCAAAATTTATCTCTGAGATAACAGTTAACGAGAAGGCGGACCTTATTTCAATACCGCGGGTACCGAACAGGAAAAATATTCCACTTTCATTCCAGCAGGAACAGATTTGGTTTTTGAGCAAACTTGTTCCAAACAACAGGGCTTATAACTTTCAGTTTTCATTGGTGCTGAAAGGAAAACTCGACAAGCACATTTTAGTGCAGTTTCTCAATGAAATGGTTATCCGCCACGAGATATTGAGAACCACTTTCCACGAAAGCACGAAGGGACCCGTTCAGATTGTGCATGCACCCTGGAAGGTCAAACTTAATGAGGCCGACCTGACACATATGCCCGAAGATAAAAAAGCCGGAGAAGCGGAAAAACTTATGGGAAAAGTGATGTCTCACTCATTCAACTTTAGCAAACTTCCGCTTGTATCGTGGAGTCTTTTTAAAATCAGTGAAGAAGAACATATTTTTCTTCACATGGAACATCATTTTCTTCATGATGGGTGGGAAGCCGGTATTTTCCTGAGAGAAATGAAAGCGTTTTATATTGCCAGCATTGAAGGGAAACCCTCCCCTTTGCCGGAATTGCCTATTCAATATGCCGATTACGCTATTTGGCAGCGCAACAATCTTTCAGGCGATCGTCTTGAAGAAAAAATAAGTTATTGGATAAATAAGATCAAGGATTATCCTACGGTATTAAATTTGCCTACTGACCATCCGCGTCCTTCCGTACAGAGTTTTAACGGGGATGCCATAAGGCTTAATTTAAAAAGAAGTCTGTATCATTCACTGCGCGAATTCAGCAGAAACAATAAGGTTACCCTTTTTAATACGATGTACTCCGCCTTTGCTGTATTGATATCGAAATATAGCAGGCAGACACAGTTTCTCCTCGGCACCGGGGTCGCCAACCGCAATTTAAAGGAAACCGAGGGGCTGATGGGGATGTTTGTGAATTCTGTTCTCTTATATTCCGATTTATCAAAGAATCCGACCTTTAAAGAGCTGATTAATAAAACAAAGGAGAACATGCTCTATGATGCCGCTCATTACGATATACCTTTCATGCACATCGTAGAACGGCTGAAAGCCGGTGTCACACCCGGACGAAACCCCTTGTTCCAGGTATTGTTCGCTTTTCATGACAGTGATATTCCTCTTCTCGATTTTGCCGGTCTTCATGGCGAATTGCTTGAGAGACACAATGCCACAGCCAAATTAGATATGAATGTCATCTGCATTCCGAGGGCTGAACAGCATGTAGCCACCGAAGCTGCTCACTTGGAAATGGAAGATATAACCATTGTTTGGGAATACAACAGTGACATTTTTAAGAGAGACACTATACAGGGAATGTTTGAACATTACATCACATTACTGGAAGAATTAATCGAATCAGCCGAGAAAAATGTAGAGGATGTAAATATATTACTGCATAAAGAGAAAGAACAAATTTTGTTTGGGTTCAATGATAACGCTGTGAATTATGACAGGAGCCAAACAATGATTGATATGTTTGAAGAGCAGGTGAACCTGCATCCAGACAAAGTTGCAATCGTTCATAACGGCAAAACACTTTCTTACCAAAAATTAAATGAAGAAGCCAACAAATTAGCACATAGGTTGAATAAAATCCATCCTGGTTCCTTTGACGGAGTATCAAACAATAATATTGGAATCTGCATGGAACGTTGCCCTGATATGCTGATAGGCTTGTTGGGTATTCTCAAATCTGGTTGTTCTTACGTTCCGATACCGCCTCATTATCCTGAAAACCGCCTCCGGTTTATCATGGAAGATTCTGCGTTAAAGGTAATCCTGACGCAAAACAAGCTGATGGAGGAATTGACTTTTCTTGCAGAGGAAGAAAGAATAGTCATCCCGCTTGATACAGAAGCTTCTGATAAAGTTGATTTTTCCGATAAAAACCCCGGCAATAAAATAAGTGCCAACGATATCGCTTATATCATCTATACTTCAGGCTCAACAGGTAACCCCAAGGGAGTGACGATACCTCAACGTGCGGTTACCAATTTCGTTACCAGCATTAAAACTGATGTAGTTACAGAAGATGATGTTATTGCCCAATGTTCAACTTATGCCTTCGACGCTTCCATTTATGAATTCTGGGGCGCCTTACTTTCAGGTGCGAAATTAGTCATTATTGACAGTAACAAAATTGAGAATCTCGATTTGTTGAAAAAGGAAATATCCGATAATAAGGTTACAACTGCTTGGTTCACCACAGCCCTGTTTAATGCAATTGTGGACTGTGATGCAGAGATATTCTATTCGTTAAAATCGGTATTGTTTGGGGGAGAGGCCGTAAATGTTAGTACGGTAAAAAAGTTACTTGAGGTAAAACCATCCACACTTAATGTAATTCACGGTTATGGACCTACGGAATGTACTTGTCTCAGTACTTCCTGTCTCTTGACGGATGAATATAAAGACAGCGATGTGATACCTATCGGGAAGCCACTTCACAATTATACCGCCTATGTGCTGGATAATAAGTTAAACCCTCTGCCTGTGGACGTTCCGGGAGAACTTTATATAGGCGGAGATTCTCTTGCAATTGGCTATCTGAACAGACCCGAACTTTCAAAAGAGCGGTTTATTGAGAATCCCTTTGTTTCAAAAGAGCATAAAGAAAAGAATATAAATACCCGCCTGTATCGGACAGGTGATTTGGTAAGATGGCTGCCGGATGGGAATATAGAGTTCCTCGGACGCACAGACTTCCAGGTGAAAATACGCGGTTTCAGAATCGAACCCGAGGAGATTGAAGCTGTCCTTCTCAGACATGAAGAGGTAAAACAATGTGTGGTAATTCCCTGGAATCAACAACTTATTGCATACTGGGTTCCCAGGGAAAACGCTGTAGCGCAGGTAGATATGAAAACTTTCCTTGCCCGTCAGCTTCCGGAATTCATGATCCCAACGGCTTTTATAAAGATGGCATCATTCAAACTAAACAACAATTTTAAAGTTGACCGAAGTAAGCTCCCAACGCCCAAATTGGAAGATATAATGTCTTCTAAAAGAAAATATAACCATCCGGTTACGTTCACAGAAATTACGCTGGCAGAAATATGGAAAGAACTTTTAAAACTCGACAAAATTAGTGTCAACGATAACTTCTTCGAAATAGGAGGTAATTCCATTCTCACAGTGAGAATGCTTTCAAGTGTAAAGCGGAAACTTAGCGCAGATGTGAATATATCTCAAATGTTCGCCCAGCCTACTATCGCCTACCTGGCTGCTTTTATTGACGGTACAGGAATAACTTCCGGCGCATCCGAAAACAATTTAAGTATAGCGCTTAAGGACGCTGAAACAGTAGTCTCGACTGAGAACATTATATCAAAAAGAGAAAAAGAGCCAGCTTCCATACTCCTTACAGGTGTCACCGGATTTTTAGGAGTTTATCTTCTTGATGGGTTGATTAAGAAAACTAAAGCTGACATTTATTGCCTGGTGAGAGGCAAGGACCAGGAGGATATTCGGCGTCTTTATGAAGCAACACTTGATTTGTATAAAAAAGAATATTTAAAAAATCATCCGAGCGTAAAACTTGTAATTGGAAATTTAGCAGAAAAAAAATTGGGGATGGATGATGCAACCCTGGAAATGATGAATGAAAAAATTGATTCCATCTATCATTCGGGAGCTATGGTTCATCACATGTACGATTACAATACGTTGAGAAAGTCCAATGTTTTATCTACAGTGGAGCTTCTTAAAATTGCTGCAACCGGTAAAAAGAAAACCCTCAATTATATTTCGACTTTGGGTGTGGCAAGTATCAGGGATGCCAACGGATTTCAGTTAGAGGTTGATTCTAAAGATTCGCCTTTGTCAACGAACGGGTACATCTTAAGCAAGTGGGTGTCAGAGAAAATAATAAGCAATGTCCATGGCATTGACATTAATGTTTTCAGACCCGGAAACATCACCGGCGACAGCAAAGAAGGAATCTGTGCGCCCGAAAAAAATCATGCGCTACTACTCATGAAAGGATGTATTCAAATGGAAGCAGCGCCTGATTGGAAGAGATCAGTAGAAATGACACCGGTGGATATGCTTGCCGATGCCATTATTCATCTGGCGAAAAACTCCCATGGGATTCATATCTACAATATGAACAATCCATATGAGATCACCTGGCGGGAATATATTGAATTAATTGAAAGCTGCGGATTTAAAATAGAACTTCTTCCTGTAAATATCTGGAAGGACAAACACCTTGCAATGGCAGATGAAAAAAATGCCATGTATCCAATCCGGGAATTTTATTTGAGGGAAAGGAAAGACATCATGACCAGAGAATGGAAGACTTTTTCCCATTGGAATTCCGGAGAAGTCAAGGAAAAATTGCATTCATCGGGTTTTTATTTTCCGGAAAAATATGATGACTACCTGAAGTTAATTTTAAATTATCTCAAAAAAATAACATTTTTAACCAATTAAAACTCTGTTTATGAACTATGATTTTATTATTGTAGGATCGGGAGCTGGTGGAGACACACTCTCGAAAGAACTTGCAAAAAAAGGCAAAAAAGTCCTTGTGGTGGAATCTGGCAAAAATGTTTTTCCGCTGCCTTTTGTAATTGAAAAATCGGTGGAAGGAACCGATATTTTTACGGCATATGGAGCCGGAGGTGCGACTGTATTAGCAAATGCAAATGGTGTGCGTAGTCTGCAAAAACCTTTGGCCGAATTCGGTATCTTTCTGGATGAAGAATATGCGGAACTTGAAAAGGAGACAGGACTGGCTCCGATTCATGATTCTCTTCTTTCCCCCGATGGTTCAATCAGATTGCTTGAAATATGTAAAAAAGCCGGAATTGGAATGCAAAAAATGCCCAAATTTATTGATCATACAAAATGTATAAGGTGTGGCAATTGCAGTTTGGGTTGCCCGTCCGGTGCAAAATGGTCAGCCTTGAGTTATCTCAGGGAAGCTGAATCTCTTGGGGCAGAGGTGGTCTATAATACCAAAGTGGAAAAAGTCATTGTGAAAAATGGCAAAGCCATAGGGGTAGAAGGCATTTTTGCAAACGGACCCGTTAAATACTATGGTAATTCTGTAGTCCTGTCAGCAGGTGGGATTAAATCTCCGGTTATTCTGCAGAACTCCGGTATTAAAAATGCCGGGCAGAAGTTATTTATTGATATTTGCGAGCTTTTTTATGGTATAACTCCTGATATAGATTTATCTCATGAGCCACCAATGCAACTGGTAAACACAGAGTTTTTGGAGAAAGAAGGATTTATTCACTCTACAGGTTCTATAAAGGATAAAAGTAAACTGCATTATTATCTTAGGGACAATGTAGATGCCTATATGAACAATAATTTGTTTGCCGTAATTGTCAAAATCAAAGATGAGTCAATTGGAAAAATCTTTCCTGATGGTACCTTTACCAAAACAGCCACCATTCAAGATAGAAAACGTCTTGATAAGGGAGGGGAGGCAGCAAGAGTCCTTTTAATGGCTGCCGGAGCCAAGCCCGAGACAATTCAAAAACGGGAAGGTTTATATGGCGGACATAATGGAGCCTCAGCAGCCATAGGTGATGTAGTAGACACAAACCTGCAAACAAAAATCGATAATCTTTTCGTATGTGATGGAAGCGTTTTGCCCGAATCACCCGGCCTTCCGCCTATCCTTACAATTATGGCTATTTCAAAGTGGTTTGCTAAAAAATTTTGATAGAATGGCAGTATAAAAATCCGCATTCCGGAATAGGAGTTACTTATGATAAATACAGATTCCAATCAGATCATTGTCAACGATCCCAGAAAACAGCGGTGGATAATATATAGTATCGCGTTAGCAACCTTCATGTGTATGCTGGATAACTATATTGTAAATATCTCACTACCATCAATCTCCAAATCATTTAACGTGGGCATTGATGGTGTTTCCTGGATTGTTATTGTGTATTTGCTCATATTGACCAGCGCCATTCCATTTTTCGGAAAATTAGGAGATAGGGTAGGATTGATAAAACTCTTTATTGCAGGCTATATCGTTTTTATTTCAGGTTCACTTCTCTGCGGGATATCCCCCTCATTATACATGCTGATATTCTCCCGATTTATGCAGGCCATAGGAGGCGCTGTTCTTTATACTGTGCCTTCGGCTATCATAACAAGGTTTCTTCCACCGGAAAAACGGGGATATTCTTTTGGCATTTTAGCTACTGCTGCTGCTGTCGGGTTTGCCATGGGATCGCCACTCGGAGGACTGATTACGGCTAATTTTGGCTGGCCATGGGTATTTCTGATAAATATTCCCATCGGCATTGTTGCCATCATCATTGTTTTAAGAAAATTTCCCCATGAAAAAGAGCTTGCTTTGGTTCGCGAGAAATTCGATATCCCCGGAATATTCTATTGTTTTTTCTGGCTCCTTACATTGATGTTCTCATTAAATATGGGAAGAAAGTTTGGTTGGACATCTCCGCTAATTGTTTTTTCTTTTATCATGTCTGTACTTTTCTTATTTCTTTTTATCAGGCAGGAGCATATCTTCAAATTTCCCCTGCTCGACTTGAGGTTGTTCAGGATTAAGGGTTTTACCTATCCTAATCTTGCGAACTTCTTTGTTTTTATGGCAGCAAATGGCACAAACTTCGTATTGCCCTTTTATTTAATCTATGCGCTTGAAGTATCGCCCGAAAAAGCAGGATTGGTTCTAATGGCTTTCCCGGTAACCAATATGATAACAGGACCCATTGCTGGTAAAGCTTCGGATAGGATGTCCCCCCGGTTATTATGCATAATCGGAGCATCCATAAGCCTGGCAGCCACGATAATTTTTCCTTTTACAATGCACCTTTCAGGAACCTTACCGGCAATTACTTTTTTGCTCATTACCGGGTTTTCGATTGGACTCTTCCTGCCTCCCAACAATAATCAAATCATGAGCTCAGCTCCTAAAGATTCTCCTGGCGTGGCTTCAGGAATACTGCGAACTTTGACAAATCTTGGTTCGGTCATTGGAGTAGTAATTTTTGAAATCATTTTTAGTTTCTTCTTTGTCGAAAAAAATTCTACGATAACAAATCCAGCAAAAACACTCTCCAATTTTTCCCCCGGGAGCATTGTCACCGGCTTGTATTATGTTATCATTTTTGCTGCTGTACTTTATGGATTGGCGCTTCTGTTTTCAGTGATAACACCAAAAAAAAGCATGTCTTCTTTGATGACCTCATCCCCTGTAAAAGCTTGATGTCATTCGCAAAATTGCCTATTGCACTATGAATGAAACATACTGCAGTAGCTTTGCGGGACTCCGATCAGGCCGACCATGATATTCAGGAAAGCCAATTCGGATACTCCTTTTAAGTCACATTGATATTGGGTGGTGAATACAGTGGCGCCTTAGCAGCGAAAAAGAGTTTTCGGCGTGGACCAGGTTATTAAAGACCAAGTTTAAAAAATTCAGTTTCAGTCTCCAAGCAATCCACCCAGGTTAACGAAGTATCAGCCCCATAATGATTTGAAACAAGCACTCCTGTTCTGGTCCTGGTATGCCCGACGATCTGGTGATACCCCATCAAGGGGTCATCTTCTGTTTCATATTTGTGTGCCCAAAAAATTCCACCTTCCTCATGCTGTCCATTCCTGAGTTTCCCAATATGAAAGAGAGGTTGATAATAAGCATCGAATAACCGGTTGAACGTGTCTGCCAAACCTTGATCAGAAGGTATTACTTCTCCGGTAATGTAATCATTAAACCACTTTTGAACAACTCCGGCATGAGTCCAAAGATATTTATTGATGCCGAATGCAGCCTGAAATAAATTACGGTTGGCCGTGTACAGTGAGAAATAGGCTGGCAATACCTTTTTGCGGAATCCTGATGTATTATGAGGTTCATGTCCTCTGTATAAATAAGAAAGATCATGGTTCCCCCACAGCAGGATTACCTTTCCCGGGTACATCTTCTTCAGATCAATAATCTCCTTCAGGTTTTGCCTGATCTCCTTATCAGTATAATCAGCAGAATCAACATAATCGCCGATGAAAATCATGTGGTCCCAATCACCAGGTTGGATGTTTTTCCAGACCGGTGAACCATGCAGATCTCCGATGGTAATAATTTTCATGAAATTTTGAAAAACCGTTACTGATGTTACAAAAATACTTGATATTTAGATGAATCCGGAAAAATTGCAAAACAGATTCGAATTAAATGATTCTTTAAAGTAGCCTCCTTTGATCTGCCACCACTGGAAGCCGCAGATTTGGTTCTTATTGGTGAAAACAGGTATCTGTATCAATCAATATCAGACTCACATCCACTTTGCCAGTATTCTTTTGTTTCAATATCCATGATGGTCAGTCTCCCTCCACAGCTAATCCCGGTATCCATCATCCAGACATTCGAATTGTGAATTGGCAACGTTTCGCCTAAAAGCTGAGTCGGGGTATGGCCGATGAAGATCTCTGCAAATTCGTCAAAAGTTAAACCGTTACGTTGATAAACGGAAGCTGCCGCAAACAAGGTTCTGTTCCAGAGGAGGATCTCCTTGTCCTCCTTTTGATTCTCAAATGGCATTTTCCAGTCAAATCCTGCATGTACGAAAAGCCTCGATTCCGGATCCACGTAATATAAGCTGGCCTTTTCAAAAAAATGCAGGTGGGTTGTTTTAAACACCTGACAATCAATGTAAGCTTTAACAGTTGACTGACCTCCCTGAAGCGTCCAGATTTCAGGCTTCCGGCCATATTTAAGGTACTGATAGCACCACTCATCATGATTTCCGAGAACATGTCTGAAATTCCGGATTGTCCGCAACTTCTCGATCACCTCAACCGGCTGCGGTCCATGGTCAACCACATCACCAAGACTGATAAGCAAATCCTCACTATAATTGAATCTGACGGCTTCAAAAAGCTCCATCATTTCGGAATAGTGACCATGGATATCACCGATAACAAATTTTCTGGCCATAAGATTATTCAATCATCAGGGTGCTAAACATTTTCGCAGTGTTTCTTGCATCAGTAGACCATGATGCTAAAAGCCCTCAAAAGTAATATCAAAAATCCGTAAAGCATATGTAATTGTCAAACATCTGCCTGCTTATCAAACAACTGATCACAGCTAATTTGCTAAGATGCAAAAATAATTGTAATAGGATTAGAGTTGTTCGAATTTTGGCTTCCTGGCGGCAAAATTATTTTCAATCAATAATATCCATCGATTTAAGAACCCATTTATTCCTTTTACCGCTGATTGTCTTCAAACAGAAAAAGCCCGGAAAGCCGCATAGATAGTAATTATTATGAATTGTGGTTTATCCCGAAACCTGAGGTAGTATTAATTTGATTACCTTCATTTTTTTTGATTTTACGATTTTATATTAACTGATTGGGTACAATCATACCAGTAAAAGGCTAAAATTACTAAAAGACCGGTTAAAAAAGAACCAGCGCTTTCGTGGCTGATTGCTGACCAAATCCATCACTGGCATGATGGCGCTCAATCAAATTATATTATTTCAGATATCTGGAAAATCTGATGAAAAGATTTTATCGACCTAAAATCAGCTTCTTATAAATAATTCCTTCATCGGCCTTCACGCGATAAAAATACACACCGGGTTTTATCTCCCCAGGATCAATGCTCAGCGAGTAATTCCCTGAACTTTTGATCTCATCAAGAAATAATTTGATTTCCCTGCCATACATGTCAAACAGTGAAATCCTGATCTGCTCTTTCTGTTTTATGGAATATTCGATGGTAGTGCTCATTGGAAACGGATTTTAAAAATTTTGTGATAAATTAATTGTCTGGAAATTCATCGTTTGCTGGTTAATACTTGATCAGTGTCGGCAAATGACACATCCCTGAGGGTATTGGTCGTTCCGCTGTTTTGAATCGTCCAGGTCTGACCTCCGTCATCAGTGCGTTTTATTGTTCCAAGGTCGCTGGTGGTATACCCGGTATTTTCATTAACAAAAGTGACCGACCAAAGGGGATGGGCGTTTGGCAGCGGGTTTTGCCATGTCCATTGTGCCGAAATGGTTTGGACATGAAGGATGAACAACAAAAACAGGATGCTGGAAAGGGACTTCTTCATAGGGTTTCGAGGTGTCATAAAAATGCCTTTATGAATGGCAAATCTATTCTCTCTTCAGGCAAGAAGCATTGACAAATCTACAAACGGTTAATTATAATAGCCAAATGGTATATTTCAATATGTAACCTTGCTAATAGAGATTTAGACCTTTGATTCAGACTTGTCAGGTCGAAAAGACCCTGACAGGGTCTGAGTAGCCGCTAAACCTGACAGTGTCTGCAAGACCTGTTAGTGATTAGAATCCTTCATTTTCAGACCTGTCAGGTCTTGCTGACCCTGACAGGGTCTGAGTGACCGCTGGTCGCGGGAGGAGAAACTTACGCAAAACCGGCAGGGGAGTTCCATGGTTATCTTTTTTTGAATTAGTAATATCACTTTCCATGGGGACATATTCTTTGAGTGCAGGTGCATCGGGTTTTAAAACACGGCTGTTTGCATCGAACTCATTAAACCACCTACGATGAAGACAAAAAGGATGGATTTTAACGGTTCGCGCTCAAACCTGTCATATTTCAGGATGATCCAGAGCCAGAAGGTGATGGATGTGAGAAAGGAAATTAAAATTAACATCATAAAGCCATAATTTTGTTATGTCTATCGTTTACAATGCTTGATTTTGATGCTCCTGATAATCCTGTTCCCAGTCGACTCCAGTATCGCCGGAATGTTCCTGACCGTTTAACTATCGCATTCAGGGATGGGATCAGGAAGACCATTTGCCGGGGAAGGGGAACTTCTGTTCATGTTACATATCAATCTTCCCCCAGATGATTTCCAGGATTCCCTTGTTGATGTCATCATCGAGTTGCTGAAGATCAGAGATCCAGATATCCCTGAGTTGTTCCGTACCATCAGGCCAGTTTTTGAAGGCTTTATCCAGGACATACCGGTAACGGGTAATTTCCTTGAAAAGAACCCAACTTTTAAAATAGGTAGGTTCGAGGCATAATTCATTCAGGGTGTCTACCTGCTGACCAATAAATTGTTTCAGGTTTTTCAGATCATTCATTGCGGTTAATTCCCCTGCCTGCCTGTTGATGATGGGCCTCATCCCGATCTTGATAGAACGGAGAATGTTTTGAACGCTGATGAGAATATTCTTGCTCCTGATGTTCAGGAGTTGAGTAGGATCATCCTGATTGAGAATTTTAGACTCGGTGAGAACCTCCTGCCGTGATTTTCTGATGGCATCCACATGCGCCACTGTTGGTGAGATATCACCGAAATAATCTCTCAGGCTGTTGAGCAGGGAATATAGTTCGCGCACATTGCCCGGCCAATGGTAACTTTTCAGGTAATTCAGAAATGTTTGTGAAAGGATTCCATCGTGCGGTTTGCGTTTCCAGTATGCTTGTGCAAGCAATGGAATATCTTCGGGATGTTCGCGCAAGGGCGATGAAGTGATGCGGAATGTACTGATGCGGTAGTACAGATCGTCCCTGAAAGTCTGACTCATCATCATGGCATCAAGATTCCTGTTGGTAGCAGCGATAATCCTGATATCAACAGGCGTGTTATGACTGGAGCCGATCTGGCGGATCCCCTGTTTTTCCACCGCATGAAGGATTTTGGCCTGGTTTGCAAGCGAAAGATCCCCGATCTCATCAAGGAAAATTGTTCCTCCTTCGGCCACTGCAAACAACCCTTTTTTATTTGCACCGGCTCCGGTAAAACTGCCTTTGAGATATCCGAAGAGTTCACTTTCGATCAGTGTCTCGGGCAATGCCGAGCAGTTGACCCGGAAAAATCCTTTTTGATAATTTCGGGAATACTTGTAGATATGATGAGCGATTACGTCTTTTCCTGTTCCCGATTCCCCCAGGATCAGCACGGGAGAATCTGTTTGAGCGGCACGGTAAATAAGTGCGCGGGTATGTTTTGCCTGGATTGAATCGCCAATATACACTCCCTCGAGTTTTTTAATGACATCAGTTGACTCAGGGACGTCAATCAGCAGGAAAAGTGAATCATCTTTAGCGGCAGTGGCTTTTTTAGGAGGGGAATTTGTTTTTTTGTTTTCATCCCTGATCAGGGCTTCCAGGATCGCATCCTGAATGATGATGATGCATGGTGGATCGTGATGATTAAAGTGCCGGGTATAAAAAGCATCGAATCCTCGTTTAAACGCTCCTTTATTGTCAGTGTCAAATATTAGATACCTGGGATGGCTGCGCTCCCGTTTCTCGTCAAATCGCAATGCACGGTAAAGATTGATTTTTTTCCCCTTTTCACGGCAATCAATAAATCCGGCATCGACAATTGACTTTTGAATTGAATCAAATGTTGCTGGCGAAATAAGGCACAACGTGCCATATTGAGAACAAAACTCCGTAAGCTGTTTGTTTTGGCCTGGTTCAAATTCTACCAGAGAAGGCTTATCCGGTTTATCAGATTTTTTAGAATACAGTAAAAATTTCATCGTGCGTAAGTGTTATAAAACAGAACCAAATCAACAGTAAATCCTTTGAAATTTGAATAAGTCAACCCTTTTAACTCAACCACGAAATGATTTAAATGATTGATATACAAATCATTAAAAACATGGCATTAAATTTGCATTCTATATGTATGATCCCTTGGAAATATGCGCTTGCAGCAATTCCGTTCAATAAAAGTAATAATTATTTAAATACCTCTGAAAACATGGATACCAGAAACCTTACCCCTGATTATTTTCCAGTTTTTCAAGATCTTTCAGACGATCGTTCCAATATGTTACAGGAAAGATTGGATCAATGCATTCAGGAATCGTCAGATTCACCGGACACACCGGTTCAACTACCAGCTATTCCAACTTTTCATTTGATGTTCAATGCAACGGAGGTGATCGAAGAATCTTTCTACAAAGGTTTCACGGTTTTCCAAACCGCCGTCCTGCTGGTGAAAAATGCTTTTGAGGGTCATATGTTTATGACCAGTCATCTCAGGCCTCACCAGTTGTTTGAAACAGGAACCATTCTTCTTCAAAACAAAAATGGCTCACTTGTTTCCGGTTTTTACGAAAAACTGGATCATTACCTGATCGGACTCAATCATGCCTGGGATCAACTGAAGAAAAAACATACCGGGTTGGATGATGTATCTTTCGAATCATTGGTTTACACGATCCTCATAAACCAGTTGATCCGGATTTCCGTGAAAAATAGCGAATCAATTGATGTCATGCAATTCAAGGGGATCAGCCAAAAAGAGATGGAATCGCTGCGCCAGCGGTTTGAATTGATGAAGTTGGGCGAACATGCGCTTGGTGAGCTCCTTTTTATCGAACGGATCGATTCCCTTTACAAGGAAAAATTTAGTGCGAGTTTGAAAAAATTACATTTAAAGGAGGGGATATTATCCCATTATGAAAGAAAGAGGGAAATGTCATACAACCCCAATATAAAAACAGAGGAAGAACTGGATGCATTCGTGTATGAATGCTTTGTGAAATACCGGGTAAAAAACAATCATTCCCAGGGTTTGAAACAACAGCGAACGGAAGAAACTGACCGTCCGGGTTCGGCAAGTGTAAAAACATGGCTGAACAACAGGATCAGATTTCTTTACAGGGCCGTTTCGAAAAACTGTTGTGAAATTCATAATTCTATGGTCAATGAACCTTCGTTTCACGAGTTAAACAGGATGTTTATGTCGGCAAATTCAATATACAATGATGCTGTCTTTGAGGTTCATGAAACGCTGATCAAATACATGCGCATGGTGCACCTTTTCGCTGAAATCACTGTTTACAGGAAAACACATGGTCTGGATGACGTTACAAGCGGTAATTGGGCACTGGATATGGGAACCCGACTGGTTTTCTTTACTCCTGAGATTTTGAAAGATTGTAGCAGAGAATTTGATGAGATGGCAGCAACAATGAGGGCACATGGATATACAGATTTTAAACTGAATAACATCCTGGCTGATGATATGGCCGGCATTCATCAAAGCTGTCTTGATAAGGAGTTGGATTTTATTGACGAACAGATTATTAAAATTCAGCAGGAGATCAAGGATATAATGAAAATGAAATCAGGGGAAGGAATTAAAACGCCTGATCCAGGGCAATAATCCGTAAAAAAATAATCCTATGCTACCCATACTGCAAAACAAGGAACATAAGGCGATAACAATCTACCGGAAAACTTTTTCGGATCATCTTTGTAATGATTACCGTTTTAATTTGAATACCAGGGAAATATCTTCCGGTACCAGGTCAATATTTTATTATCAGGAAGAAAATTCCCTTCTGGTATCCCATACCGATAGCAGCAAGGTTCATGTGATCAATCTTATGACGGGAAAAATCCGTTGGTTTGATCACCATTCAACCACTGTAAGGAGTGTAGTGGTTGTCAACCATAAAATTATTACGGCCAGCTGGGATGGAACCGTTTGTATAACAGACTTTAATTCCCTGGTGCTGGAGATGGTGCTGACTGAAAAGACAATGGGGCGTTGTCCGCAAGCAATCGTTTCATCTGATTTCAGGACTGTGTATTCGTATTCATACGATTCTGATAAAGATCCTGCCTGCACTTCTAATACGGTGAGAGAGTGGTCGATGAGCGATGGTTCACTGAACAGGATCATCAGGTTGCCGGGCGAACATCTTCGCAGCTACCGGTGCGGTTCCTGTTTGATTTTCCAGGGTAAATTCTATGCGGTATCCAACAGTGGTTATTTTCATGTGATTGATTGTGCGACGGGGAAAATAGTGCACGAATATCGCTGCAGCGAGGAGTTGCAATCATTGTGCGTGATTCCCCTGATGCATATAATCCTGGTAACCGGAAACAGCGGCAATATTTATCAGTTTGATGCATCAAAGCTAAAATTGATCCGCATCGTTAAAGCATATCAGAACAAAATCATGCACATCATGGGTCATCCTGAAAATCAGAGGATATTGCTGACTTCAGGGTACGATGGAAATTTAAAAATATTGCAATTGCCAGATTTGGAAATACTTTCTTCCACCGAAGTGGAGCAGAGTTGCTTATGGAGTATCACCACGATTGGCAACATGATGATCACCGGAGGGGTGAATGGAGCCCTTTGGGTCTATGATATCAGTGATCCCCGGAATGTCATTCCAAAGGGGAAAATCCATGTGATGGATCAATCCTACGCCTATATTTCTGAAAACCGCTCATCCTTTTACACCAGTGATCTCAATCTGATCAAGGTGGTTAAAGCGGATACAAACGAGCAGGCTGAATTGCAGTTCGGGCAATACCTTGCGAACTCGCGCAACAACTTGAATGTGATCAGGGATTTATTTGGTTTGAAAGATCCCGAAATCAAGTCGTCAGCCTATTCAAACCGGGAGATGTTCCAAATTCCTGAATCTTTTAATAAAACAACCTGATAAGTCATAAAAATGAACCAACCACTAACACTGTAACAAATGAAAACAACAGAACGAAAAATTTCAATCGGAAACAAGAATGTGTTTCAAAGTGAGCCTTTTGAACCTGCTTCAAATTTCTTCAGCGGGTTTGTTGGAAGGGAATCCGAACTCAGAATGATCATTGCAGCCTGGATCTCGGGTGATTATTCGCTGCCGATGAGCCCATTGCTGATCGGGGAACCGGGAGTAGGAAAGAACAGGTTGATTTATGAACGTGCACAAAAGACGGGAAGTCAGCTGTATATTTTCCAGGGGCATGAAGATGTCACAGCCGAGGATCTTGCTTGTTCAGTGAGGTTCAGCGATCAGAGTGCCAATGTAATGGATTACATGCTCTCGCCACTGGTGACGGCCATGTACAATGGGGGGATCTGTTTTATTGACGAGATCGGCAAGATCCGTCCAAGGGCGCTGGCGCTGCTGGTGAGTGTGCTTGATGAGCGTCGCTACATTGATTCCACGCTATTAGGCGAGCGGATCCATGCCCATCCGGGGTTCCGGTTTGTGGCGGCCACCAATACCAATGATATCAATCTGCTGCCTGAGTTTATCCTTTCCCGGATGCGTCCGCAGATCGACATTGGTTATCCGGCCAAATCGGAGATAGACAACATCATCCGCAACCAATGCACCGGAATGAAAAAAGAGGTGGATCATCTGATAGACCTCTTTTGGGCGCTGTGGGAAGAACATACGAATACATTTGGCAATATTGCGCCCCGCGATGCAATCTATCTTTTCGGGCTTGCTTCAAAACTGAGCGCCTATGATACAGCAGGAGGAGACGGTGCCTATATGGCTGCAAAGGCATACAATTCGTATCAAATCCCGAAGGAGTTATCCCATACCGGCATCAGGCCTGCTCATCTTGAAAGCGCTTTTCACAAGTTATTTACCGATCGTGCAACCAAAACCGGATAAGCCATGGAACCAACAATAGCGATCAACGGAAGTACTCTGCGGGCCGTTCCGGCCATGCACTACAGGGCTGTTTTTGCAAAGGAGGTCAATCGCCTTTGTGCTCATGAGGCCACACGACCTGATGCCATTGCCGTGGAACTTGGCGTTCACCTGGTAAAAGAAATTGTTATATGGATGGAGGAAATGGGCTTCGGTCCCAGTGGCAGGATTATTTTACCCTGCATGATCGGACTGATTGCGGAAAACCGGTTAATCCATCCTGATTTCCGGAATACCGTTTTCTTTCTGCAGCAGCGTTACAAGGAACCCCTCCGGAATATCGATCCGGTAATATTGAAGCATTTTCTTCACTTTTCCGCAAAGCATGTTGTTGGGCTTTCATCCACCGATTCAATCATTGAAGCGATTCGCTGTGCGATTGAACTCGGCATTCCGGTTTACGGGATTGATATGGATGAATGTTCGATGGGAGAAGAAGAACAACTCCTGTTGGAGGATCCATCCACCCCGGCATTTGATCTTGAGCAATATGTGATGCAAAATGAAAAAATTGCCGCCAGGGCACGCGATCCCTATGTCGACGACAGGCGGGAAACCGTGATGGCCGCCCGATTGAAAACCATATTGTCAATGCATAAACAGGTTCTTTTCACCTGTGGACTTGCGCATTGGGAAAAGATAAGGCAACTGCTGACCTCACCGGAGATCAGACAGGCTGACATCCTGGTGCCTGAGCAACAGCCAAAAATATCCCGTGTGCTGCTGCACCCCTTCATTGCCCTGAGGTTTATGGATGTTTACCCGGCGCTCTCAACATTGTACGAAAACTGCCGTCATCATCCATCGGTTCATTGCAGCGAATCTGCCCCATTGGCAGATGCCGGCCAGCTGATTCGCAAAATCCTCGATAAAACATACTTGAAGTTCTACGATGAAACACATCAAAATGTATTGGGAGGTTCCCTGGTGCCTGATTATGGAAAAATTCCTGAATTTGAGAGGCTGCTCTCCTCCACCAGGTTGATTGCGCATCAGGGCGTACCCTCGATGGCAACATTGGGTGCGGTGGCAGCGTCAATAATGTCAACTGACTTTTCGAAAATACTTTTTGCACAACTGATGGATATCGGGCGGCCATGGGCTACTCCGGCTCAGTTTCCGGGGTTACCGCTGATTTCAAATGCACCGGTCGGAATCAGCGTTTTAAAGTCACCGGTGATTGACCAGCAATGTCAGTTAAATGAAGTAGAACAGGGTGGTGATGACAAGGGTGCTGTTTGTAAAAAGAAATCGGATCCTTTTACTGTTCATTACCGCCATGGGAACCGGATCGGGCATGACGTGTTCCGTCATTGGGAATGGGATGACGAACCAAAAGAAAAGGGCGGTTATACGTACACACCCGCATGGATGTGGCCCCCGTGCGAAGCGCTATTGTATGGTACGGCAAACGAAGCGGCAAAAATGGCAACCGCTCATACGAATGAAACGATTTCCGCGCAGTTTGAAGGATCGCTTTACGAGGGACTCGACACCAGGGCATCCATGCGTTCGGTCATACGCGGGGAGAACAGGATTTATATCAGGAAACCCTCCTTTTCGAAAACGACCATCATCCCCAATGGCAAAAGTCCTGATCCTACGGTATTTCTCTTTTGTTCCCACGAGGAAGGCCTTCAATCATCATGGTCAATTCTGGTTGGGGGGCTCAACATCGGCAGTTTTGTGAAAAATAAATCGCGTTTTGAGGAGGTGACCAAAAAACATGGATCAACTTTTTTCTCAAGCATTGCACTGGATCATTCAATAAAGGTGCCGCAGACTTTAAAACCACATGTGGATGAAATGAACATGCTCGAAGGAATTACGCTTTTTGGAAACCCTTGTATAAACGCCAGACAATCAGCTTGTTGGATAGAAGACAACGATTACCGGTGTTGCCCGGTCACCAATCACAGCAGTGTAAGTCGCCTGATCAAAGACTACCAGCGGCTTTACCAGATGGATATTGATGAAGACGACTGGCAAACATCCTTGATCCAGTTTGCCATTCCCTTTGCAAAGGAGCGGGTAGTCGTGGTTGCGCCAACAAAATATCGGTTATCGCGAAAACTTCATGCAGAAGCTAAAAGAAGAAAGATCAGTCTGGCTTTACTGCCATTGACCCGGTTTCCGGTGGTAAAGATTGCTGAGATGCGTAAACGGCTCTCTGCCCGGAGCACGGATCCGGATGGGATCATATTCCCTCGTGAAACCGAGATTGCCATTGGCCAGCAAGCCGATCATTACAGGGATTTGCTTCCTGTTTACATGCAAAATCAATTAATCAAAAAGGATTAAAATAAAAAGTATGAACTGGCAAATATCATTATTCCGGGTGGAACCCCCGGAATCGAATCCGGAGCTTGTTTTCGATGACCAGCCTGTGGAATATCTGATTTACCGGATGGAGGAGAGGATAGAACCATCTCCGGCGGATTTTTTCGGGTGGCCAAACTATCTATGGGAATAACAGCGATTATCGCTGAAAATGATTCAGCAGCTATGCAAATTAGTGAATTTACCTATAAAAATTAAAAAAATGGAAGATATCGAAAAATTAAGGAATCTTGTATTGGCGCCTTATATCATTAAAGCCACTGCGCTTATCGGCAATCCGAGGAATGTTGGAGGGAACGCATTTCGCCATGCCTTGGCTACCATGGCCATTCTGCTTGATTATAAGCTGTTTGACGATTATGTATTGCTGAAAGCTGCGGTTATTCACGATCTTATTGAGGACATCCCCGATACCAATCAGGATGAACTCAGGCGAATCGATGACCAGGCCAACGAAGTGGTGAATCTGGTGCTGGAGGTGACGAGGCTCAAAGGCGTAGTAAAAGCCGATTATTTGAAGAAAATCCTGGAACATGGCTCCCGCAATGCAAAAATCCTGAAAGTAGCCGACCGGATCAGCAACCTGACCGACCTGCACCGTGACGACTATACAAAAAAGAAAATGACAACCATGTTGAAAGAGACAGAAATGTATGTCCTCCCGATGGCCCTCGAGGTAAACAAGAACATGGCCATCGAGCTGAAGGATTTGATTGAAAAGCGGAGGAAGCGGATGAATTTTATTAAGTATCCCGAGTTTTTGTAGGGGGGGGAGCCTTTCAGACCCGTCAGTGGTTAAATATTTTATTTTAATCCTCCGGTTCAAATGGTATAAAATTTCCAGTTTCCTGCTTTCGAGCATGATATTCAATAAATTCCGATTTCGAATTGAACCAGCCCACCACTTTATCCCGCTTGGTTTTTGTTGGCATGAGTGAAATAATCGACAGGTATGAAGACCATGGATAATCTGTTAAACCTAAAGCAAATCCATGTTTTACAGGGTTGTTGTGGATATAAAATACCAGTTTTTTTAAATACCTTTCATCGGTAACCTTCTTTCTCCGGAAAGGGGTTTCAAACAAACCTCCGGTTCTCCCATACTTTTTGTTAAATGCTTTTGCATAGGCATTGAAGAGGTGTGCAAATTGCCGAGATGGGTCGTATCGTTTCGGGTGTTGAACAATACGATGAACACCATCAATTGTTCTCATATATTCAATCTCATTTTCCGGTAATATACGAACAAGTATGTGAAAGTGATTCTTCATCAAACACCATGCGTATGTTTCAGCGACGGGTTCAATATATTTATAATAAAGTCTCAAAAAGTGTTCATAGTTAGTGTCTTCGCGAAACAAGTTTTCACCATTTATACCACGATTGTATATATGAAAGTATGAATCGTATTCCAATGGTTGTATAGTGCTCATGTTATATAATCTGATATAAAAAAATA
>CAIYES010000476.1 GCA_903925275.1 uncultured Bacteroidales bacterium | reverse complement strand
CATTTAACACCAATATTAAATGAACATGGTTTGGCATAACAACATGTTCAGCAACCATTGCATGGCCAAAATGTTTGGATATTTCCTCAAACTTCATTTCAGCCGTAATGCCGATTTCATCATGGATCATTTCCCCATTAGAAATCTTTCCGAATGAATGCTGCCGGTTTTTGGTGCAAATTGTAATAAAATATAATCCCCCGCCTGAATAATCATATCCTTGCAGACACAGTGAGTGATGATGATGTACTTCGGGAATATTGGATTTCATGCTTTTAAGGTTATTCCTGTTCAATAATATTTTATCGTTTGCATTTGATGGGATTATGTTTCATCCTCATTCCTGGTATACTGGTGATCAATCAATTTATAGATTGTTATTACCAAATTATTAATTTTTAATTATTAATTATTAATTTCTCCTCCCATCCCGTCTACAACATCCAACAATCTGGCCTCCTCCTGTTCCCAGCAAAGATCTTCTGCCGCTTTGAGAAGGTTCTGCTTGTAAATGGCCATTTTATCAGGATTTTCCAGCATTGAATCCATGTGGGCAGCAAGCTTCACAGGATCATGGTTTTCAATAAATTCGCCTATCTGGTATTGGTCAACGATGGCTCTCATCTCCGGAAATGGTGAAACCAGAACGGGGACATTGGCCTGGATATAGTCGAGGAATTTATTGGGTAGGCAAAAATGATAATTGAGGCCGACATCTTTTTCGATGGACAAACCGAGATCAGCCATAAGCGTAAGGGAGTGCAGGTCATGAAAAGGAATCTGTCCGGTAAATCTGACTTTTTCAGATAGTCCGTTTTCAGTTGTAAGGTTTTCAAGCGATTGAGAAATATCCCCGACACCGGCAATCACAAGTATGGCGTCCGATTTAAGGTATTTCATGGCCAGGATGGCCTCTTCGAGCCCGCGGTCAACATTCACAGCACCCTGGTAAAGGATGATCTTCTGATCAGGATGAACGTTCAGCGTTTTTTTGTCTCTGGCACCGGTCAATGACTTTCTGAAAGGGACATTCCTGATAACCTCAATGGTAGTGCCGTATTCACGGGTATAAAGGTTGGCAACCGACCGGTTTACTGCCACCACCGATCGAAGTTTCGGAAAAATCCGGTCTTCGGTCCATTTCCAGATGGCGGTTACGGTTCGCCGGCCAACAAGTTCAGGCACACCACGGAAGTATTCATGGCAGTCGTGCAGATGGCTGCCCGGTGACTTTGCCTGTTGCTTTTTCCGAAACGGATGTTTGACCATGTTTGCCAGGTAGTTTGCCGGAAGGGTGTCGAGATCGTTTGAGACTATTAAATCATATTTGTGAATGAGCAGGAAAAAAAACAACGTGATATTGTACTCGGCATAAAAAAGAGGACCTTTATCAAAAAGCAACCTCAGCCGGTGGGTACGGTAGGAGCGGGGAGTCAATGTCTTGCTGTTCCTGAGCCTCCTGCCAATCAACAGCACATCGTAACCAGCCTTAACCAGCGTCATACAGGTACGGTGCACCCGTTGATCGGTTGTAAGGTCGTTGGTAACGGAGACGATGGCATGAGGCATGGGAGCTAAGATTTCAAAACCCGAAGTAACAAAGTTAGTTTTTTCAATTGAATTATCAGGCAATTCAATTAATTTTGGCGTTTTACACCATCATGCATTTAGACCAGAAAGTTTCCCTGAAAGCCCTGCATACCTTCGGAATGGAGGTAGAGGCAAGGTACTTTGTTGAAGCAAAAACCCACTCGGAGGTTTTGACGTTGTTAAATTACCGCCACATGATCCACATGCCGATCCTGTTCCTTGGCGGGGGAAGCAACGTGCTCTTTACCAGCGATTTTGCCGGGATCGTGATCAGGATAAATTCAAAGGGGATTGTGATCAGGGAAGAGGACGACACCCACGTGATTGTCACCGCTGAGGCCGGGGAAAACTGGGACGATTTTGTTCAATATTGTGTGCACTGCGGATGGGCCGGGCTTGAAAACCTCTCTCTGATTCCCGGCACGGTAGGTGCGGCTCCGATTCAGAATATCGGCGCCTATGGCGTAGAGGTAAAGGATTTGATTGAAGCGGTTCAGGTTGTTGAGATCAATTCTGGAAAACAAAAAAGATACTCCGCTGCCGAATGTCAGTTTGGTTATCGCGACAGTATTTTCAAAAGATCGCTCAAGGGAAAGGTCATCATCCTGAATGTTACATTTAAACTCGACAAAGCGAACCCGCCCGTCTCTTCATCAGCCGGCATTCCATTGCTCCGGCTTGATTACGGGGATATCCGTGGAGAACTTCAGCGCCTGGGAGTAGCCGATCCAACCATTGTTGATGTACGCGAAGCTGTGTGCAACATCCGCCGCCGTAAACTACCCGATCCTGCCCAGATCGGCAATGCCGGCAGTTTCTTTAAAAATCCGGTTATCAGCAACGACCTTCTGGTTTCACTTCAGGACCGTTTCCCGGGAATGCCATTTTACCCGCAGACCTCAGGGAGAGTCCCGTCACCGGAACAAAATCCAAATCATAATAATCTGAACCCAACAGATAGTTCAATGAATTTTGATCATGCCAAGATCCCGGCTGCCTGGCTTATTGAGCAATGCGGATGGAAAGGATACCGCGACGGCGATGCCGGTGTTCATCCCGGTCAACCGCTGGTACTGGTAAATTATGGAACGGCCACCGGCGGGCAGATTCTTGAACTTGCAACCCGGATCACAGATTCAGTGTATCAAAAATTCGCAATCGGATTGGAAACAGAGGTAAATATCATCTGATATCCATCATCAGTATACCACAATCTTGGTGACTGCTGAATAACGATTGCCCTCAATTTTGACAAGGTACACACCGGGGGTAATATTTCCTGTACTCTTTCCCGGATTCCATGTAATTTCCTGCCTTCCCTGGTGCAGCGTTCCTGAAAATATTTCCTGCAGAGGTTTACCGTTCATGCCACATGCCGTTACCTTCACCCTGTCGTCGCCGGGAAGATAAAACCTCAGCATGGTGCTTGTTTCAACCGGGTTTGGCGTTGCCGTAAGGTTCATGGTTACCGGTCCTGCCTTTGGAGACACTCCGGTTATCAGGTCATTCAGATTTGCTTTATACGATGACAAGCCATATGTACCAACAACAATGGTCCTGGTGGGAGCGTGAACTTTCATGCAGTAAACAGGCACGGCCGGAAGGCCATCCCAGATCCAGTACCAATATTCTCCACCGTTTGAGGTTCCGTAAACGCCTGCATCTGTAGCCACGATGATCACTCCGGGAAGGTCAGGGTCAAGCGCGATGTCATTTACCGGGAATTCAGGCAGGTTGCCGGTGATATCTGTCCAGGTCGCTCCGAGGTTGGTCGACTTGAACACATGCGGAAGTGGTTCATCCCAGCGGAAACCCGAAAGGGTGGCATAAATGGTTTGCGCGTTGAAGGGGTCAGTCGCCACTTTCGTTACCCAGCGGGTTGGCAGCCCGGCCGAAATGTTCTGCCATGAAATTCCATCGTTGGTTGAAATGTTTACCATTCCGTCGCCGCTGCCGGCAACTACAATGGATGGATTGAGGGTGGAAATTGCGATGGTGGTAATCGAGTAAAAATACTGATTGAAACCTCCGGTCAGGTCATCGCTCACTGGCTGCCAGGAGTCGCCCCTGTCGGTGGATTTCCATATCCGGTAAGTTCCGAAATAGAGGATGGATGAATTCACCGGATGCATGGCCAACGGAGCCGACCAGTTCACGCGGTCGCCCGACATCGGCCCGGCGATGTAGTTCATGTTTGAGCCGCCGTCATCTGAGCGGTAAAGGTTGCCCCATTGATATTCGGCATAGATGGTATAAGGATCGGTGTAATCAACCAGGGTATACATACCGTCACCTCCCAGAATTGGCTGCCAGTCGCTGGTACCCCCGGTCGTGGTCCGGATGGTGTTGTTATCCTGGGTGCCGCCATAAATTCGTTCAGGGTTCAGATAGTCGATGTCGACCGCATAAAACTGCGTCAACGGCAGGTTGTTGATTTTATTCCAGCTGTTACCATGGTTTTGGCTCGTGTAAAGCCCGCCGTCATTTCCCTCAACGATCCGATTATTTGCTTCATCAAAAATCATGGCGTGATGATCCACATGGATGCTCCAGGAGGAGAGGTCGGTCCAGTTGTTGCCGCCATCCTCCGACCGGAAAAGAGAAACACCCATTACGAAAACTCTGTTGGGGTCAACAGGATCAACCCTCACCTGGCCGAAGTACCATCCGAAGTTGCTGCTCATGTTATACAAGTCACCATCGTTGGTGCGGACCCATGACTGACCGGCATTTACCGTCTTATACACCCCTACTTCGAGGTCGGCAAGGTCGTAATAGGCATATAGGATATCAGGGTTTGATTTGGAAATTGCGAGGCCGATCCTGCCTACATTGGTTCCGGTAGGAACGCCGTTAGTCATTTCGCTCCAGGTAGTACCGCCATCAGTGCTTTTCCATATCCCCGACGATTCACCAAACGATTGCCGGGTGGTCAATCCGCGGATTCGCTCCCACATGGAGGCATAAAGGATTTGCGGGTTTGCCGGGTCCTGCACCAGGTCGATGGCCGCCGTTGAATCATTGAGGTACAATACCCGTTGCCAGGTTTGTCCGCCGTCGTCGCTGCGATATACGCCACGTTCGTCGGTGGCCGTGAAGAGATTGCCGCATGCCGCAACAAAAACCCGCTGTGAGTTGGAATAATCCACGATAACACGGCCGATATACGCAGAGTGGGTAAGTCCCATGTTTTGCCACGACTGGCCGGCATCGGTCGATTTATACACCCCGTTGCCAAGGAAACTGAAACTGGAGGAATTGGCTTCCCCGCTGCCGCAGTATATCACCTGGTCGTTGTTTGGATCAATGGCAATATCACCCACAGATATAACAGGAACCCCTGCGAAAAGATTGGTCCAGGTGGCACCATTGTCGGTGGTTTTCAGAACCCCTCCCGTGGAAGCGCCAATATAGATGGTTGAAGGATTGCCGGCAGGGGATTCGATATCCGTGATCCGCCCCCCGATGTTGTCGGGACCCGTAAAAGTCCATGGCGTACCGCCTACAGGCGCATCGTCCATCAGTTTTTTAGCCTGTTGTGTAGCTGCAAGGAAGGCAGATGTATTAATCTTGTTATATGGAAAAAGACGTTGCATCGCCATCCAGTCGTTGGGCTCAAGAGCGGGTTTTACCCATTTTGCGGCTGGAGCTACTGACCGTGAACTTGAAGTAAACAATGCAAGCAATGCAGATAATGCAAACAATGCAAACAATGCAGACAATGCAGACAATGCAGGGATTTTGGTATAGGTTGGTTTCATAGGATGGCGGTTTTCATTGGATAATTATTCATACAGAAATCGTAAATCGTAAATCAGTTCACTGCGTTTATTCCGTCCGGAGTGCGCCCACCAGGTCGGTAACGGCTTTAATTTTATGGTTTTCCATGTATGCTTCGATGCCATCCACGATTTTAAGGGATACAGCAGGATCGATGAAGTTTGCTGTGCCAACCTGGATGGCCGAGGCTCCTGCCAGCATAAACTCAATGGCATCGGTGGCATTCATGATGCCGCCCAGTCCGATGATGGGCGTATGAACGGCCTTGTGAACCTGCCACACCATGCGCAACGCTATGGGTTTGATAGCAGGGCCGGATAATCCTCCGGTGATGGTAGAGAGAATCGGTCGCTGACGTTCAGCATCAATGGCCATGCCAAGCAAGGTGTTTATCAGGGTGATCACATCGGCGCCCCCGTCAACAACGGCTTTGGCCAGATCGGTGATGCTGGTGACATTGGGAGAAAGCTTCACCATCAGCACTTTTTTGTACACTTTGCGAACCGCGGCCGTAACCTCCGTCGCCATGCCAGTTACTGTTCCGAAGGCCATGCCGCCAAATTTTACATTCGGGCAGGAGATGTTCAACTCTATGGCCGGTATTTTCTCCAGTTCATTGATGCGCCCGGCCACTTCAACATATTCTTCAACCGTTGATCCTGAAACATTGACGACAATATGCGTGTTCAGATTCTTGATGCCCGGATATATTTCACGACAGAAATGATCAACGCCTTTGTTTTGCAATCCAACCGAATTCAGCATACCCGACGCAGTTTCGGCCATCCGGGGATAGGCGTTCCCATCGCGGTTTTTGCCGGTAACAGCCTTTACGAAAATCCCGCCCAGCCTGCCAACATCCATAAACTCGCGGAACTCATCGCCATAACCAAAAGTCCCCGAAGCCGTGGTTACAGGATTTTTGAAGAGAAGGCCTGCTATATTTACGGAGAGATCGGACATATTATATTAAATGGTGAAATTGTGAAATTGTGAAATGGTGAAATTGTGAAATGGTGAAATCATCGTTGGGGCACAACATTTTGTGCCCTTACGTCCATGTCAAACGATTTATATTAAAAACGGGCCCTTCGACACACACACGTTCATTTCCTTTATTGGTGGGGGTGACGCAGCAAAGGCATACGCCAAACCCACATGCCATGGTATTTTCGAGCGACACTTCGCAGTCGGTTTTATGCATCCGGGCAATTTTTGCCACTGCTTTCATCATAGCATCGGGGCCGCAGCAATAAATTTTTCTGAAATCAAGTCGCTGTCGGGCGAAAATTGAATGGTCAATCACGCGTCCTTTTTCACCTTCCGTGCCATCTTCGGTGGTAATCATCACCTTTCCGAATTTTGAATACTCGTCTATTTCCGATACCTCTTCTTTGGTACGGAAACCCAACAGGATTGCAGGATGAATATTGTTCTGGTTCAGGAATTGCGCCATAAACAGCAAAGGAGCAACCCCGCAGCCACCGCCGACAAGCAGAACATCTTTGGTATTTGGCAGTGAAAATGAATTTCCAAGCGGGTAGATAAGGTTCAGCGAGTCACCCTCCTTTAGTCTGGAAAGATGCAGGGTGCCTTCGCCTTTGATCTGTATCAGCAGCCGCAGCGTATTTTTTCCATAATCAACCGAATGGATTGAAAATGGCCGGCGAAGAAAAGTCGATGGTGAATCTTTTACAAGCGCTTGTGAAAACTGTCCGGGAAGGATCAATGGAAATTTTTCAGGTGCAAGAAGTTCAAGAATGAAATGACGCTTATTGAGGCAAATCGATTGAACTACCTGCAGATCCTGGACGAGTTTTTTTACCTCCATGGATGTCAGATGTTAATTACCCAAACGGGTTTGTATTTCATGGATCACCTCTTTGTATTTGCGCAGTACCCGATCCCATTCCTTGAAAAGCTCATCACTTTTAACACTGGTTTGCGCCGCACCTGCCTGTTCACTTACCAGTTTTATTTTGTAGGTGAGTGGATCGGTCGATCCAAGTTTCACAATCATGCGGGTACGAATGGTTCGCTGTTTAAAAGTCTGGGCAATCCAGGATGTCCGTAAATATCCCGTTTCACGGTCGGTTATTTCAATGATATCAAAGTAACTGGTAATGATCTGACTCAGGAGCTTCCACGCCTCTACATCGGTTTTTGAGGTCTTTATTTCGATGTCGATGTTGGCAATATCGGTGGCTTCCGTAGCATCGTAGGAGTCATCTTTTTCCAGTTGCATGTAATAGGTCTTGGGAGGGGGGGTGAATTCAGGTTTGTTACAGAATTCAATGATCCCGGTGAGGAAACTTGCTTTTTCAACCTTAACTGTAACACAGGCATGCGATTGCACTATGATTTGAATTTGACCGGTCCCCATCAGTTTCCCGTCAACGAAAATTTTCGCATCAGGTTCTGAAACGCTGAATCTGATCTCCTTTTTTCCTGCAATGGCTGAGATGCTGAAAAGCATCACCGCAAATAAAATTACACTTTTATACATTGTGTTTTTCATCTGTATATTTTGTTTTTAATGGTTACAAGTGATAGCACTGATTGTCATTCATGGTTTGCCTGAACATGATGCCCATGGAAATTATATCAAGTTATTTGTACAGATTGCCAGGTTGAAATCATCATTCACCCGTTTCAGTTTTCTCAGGTTCCGGGTCGTTTGCAGGAGGTGCCTCATCGTTAATGGTTTCGCTTGGTGGTTCGGTGAAATCCAGCAGTTGTTTATCCAACAACATATTGTACCAGCTCACCATTTTTTTGATGTCCGAAACGTACACACGGTCCTGGTCGAAATCGGGAACCATTCCAAGGAAGAACTGCTTCAGGCTTTTATTGTCCGGATTGGTTACGATAGCCGGTTTCCCTTCCAGTTTGTCATGAAATGCTTTGAAAACCGTTTTCAGGGGAATGTCATCCCCTGTGGTAAAAACGCTGATCTCCTCCAGGGAGCTCATCTTTTCATGTCCGAATGCGGGAAACCGCTTGCCATCAATGAGCGATTCCACGATTACGGCATTTTTTGCCTGTGAAACTACTTTAAATAAACCGTTTTTTCCTGCAATCGATAATATCTTACTTAAATCCATCGTCTTGGTGTTTTTTGCAAAGATAATCAAAGAATACCATTTTCGTAAAACGTAACGCGTAAAACGTGAAGCATAAAAAGTTTTATTTTACGTTACAATCTTGTAATTCCTGTATTCCCCAACCCGCCAGCCAGTTGTTTTTTCAATAAACCGGAGCAAGGCCATTTTTACCGAATGTTTTCTTTTTGATCGTGCAAGGGTGAATTCCCAGTTCTGGCCTTCAATTCGTTTGTGCATCACCTGTGGGTGTGAGCCGGTAAAATGGGAGATGTAATCCATGCCGGAATAATCATAAACCGCTGATTTCGGAATTTTCTTTTCGATCCAACTATCGCTGTGCCAGTAACGGTTAAATGATTGCTGCTTGGCTTGTTGCGATTCAGGCGGTTTCACCCAGCCATAATGGTAAATGGCTGCATTTACCCGGGCAACATCAAGCTTTTTCCCGTTTTTCCTGAACCCCTGTGCATCCAGGTAGGAGTGGATCTGCTTGTCGTTTCTGATGATCCGCACTTCACGCCTGTACCATTGCCGTGAATCGCCGAAATATTGATATGAGCCCCAGAAATGTACATAATTGAAAACAATCCCTTCGATATGCCGGGCGCCTTCCCATTTTTCCATGGCTGCCCTGATCTCAGGCAGGAATTTCTCATGAACTACCTCGTCGGCCTGAAGGTAAAAGGCCCATGAACTGTCGGGTGAAATGGCTGCAAATGCTTTGTCGGTCTCTTGTGCCAGCACACGCCCGCCCTGTCGTAACGAATCATCCCAGATGGTATCGATGATCCGTATCTTCGGATCGCCGATTGAAACAATCAGGTTGCGGGTATCGTCATCTGAATTACCCACGGCCACAATGAATTCATCACACACCGGCAGGATCGACCTGATCGATTCAGCCACAGGATAGTTGTATTTGATGGCATTGCGTACGAAAGTAAATCCGGAGACTTTCATCTGGGGTATAATATCAGAAAACAATATTAAGAAACTTTCTTCGATTTACCTCCAATTAAGCATAGTAAGTCCCTCCCCAGCTCCTAATCCTACCTCAACCCCCTGACCCCTTCTCTCATACGCACCTCAACCCCCTGACCCCTTCTCCTATACCCACCTCATCCCCCTAACCCCTTCTCCTGAAGGAGAAGGGGAGATAGTTTCTCCGTTTTTTGTGGCGGTATTTTTTTGAAGTGTTTGATTCACGGGAGAAAGCGTAGTAAGTCCCTCCCCTTGAGGGGAGGGATTTAGGGTGAGGTATTAAAAGCGGTATTTACGGTGAGGTATTACAAACCTGATTTAGGGGGAGTAATTTGAAAACCCTACCTCAACCCCCTGACCCCTTCTCTCATACGCACCTCAACCCCCTGACCCCTTCTCCT
>CAIYES010000475.1 GCA_903925275.1 uncultured Bacteroidales bacterium | reverse complement strand
GACGTCAAATTGGAAGACCTCAATCGGAATCTCAAAAAACAACTTCCAAATCCTGAGAAAGCGGAAAAGGGATTCTTTGCTCTTGAGGCTTCCGAGGAAATGATTACAGAAACCGGCTGTGCAATCCTGCTTGCCGGCCCATCCATGGTGGTTACATACCATGCTGAAGGCAAAGAAAACACTATCAGCCTGCCGGATGGCCTGCTGAAGAAAGATGATATTTTTCGCCTGGCCAAACTGACCAGGAACATCAAAATAGAAGGGTTATCTCTGATTGTTGATGAAAAGGATGTTGAGTCTCCTCTGGCCGAAGCCGGACGAATGTTGACCGAGCAGGGAATGCGTGTTGAAGTGCGGGAGGATTGTTCCGTAGACGAGACTGATGAAAACCCTAAAGCTGTTGTTTACATCGATTTTTTAGACTTTTATGTTAATGGCTTAACCTATCGGTTATTCCGACAACCCGACACAAAACGCTCTAAAAAGTTTGTGGAGATGACTGCCGAATTCTTATCAAAACTCGACAATACTATTATCCACATTAAAACCAACGAGATTGCAAAAAAGTTTGGGCTTACCCAGGCTTCATTTTCCAAGGTTTTACGCCCGTTTGTTGAGAAACGGAAAAGCCTTGCTGTTCAGAGGCAGGAGCATGTGATCATTGATGAACAGCAATATGTTTTCGATATCGCCCACCTGCCTGAATATGTCGATCAGGGTTTTTTCCAGCGGTACGGGTTCTTCGCTGCTCAAAACAAGACCGGCAACAAAATATTCTACGTGTTCCGAACGCTTGATAACACGCTGATAAAGGTTGGTAATTTCTTCATGAAACCCCTGTTTCAGGTCTATGATAGCGATCCGATAAAGAATAAACGAATTGTAGAGCTTTTCCATTCCGAACTTAACACGGCAGAATACGTTGAGTTCAAGAGCGGCGACATGGTTGAATTGCAGCAATTCAAAAAATTCCTGTGGAACAACGGGGGCTATATCTTCACCAATGGTAAACCGTTTCATCATGAGAAAATTCTTGAAAGCATCGCCCTTCTATTCCCAAAAACCATTGAACTTTCGACATTCGGATGGCAACCTGAAGGGTTCTTTGCTTTTGCAAATGGCATCGTTACAGATAATGCATTTACCCATGTTGATGAACTCGGGCTTGTAAAGTTTAAAAACTCAACCTACTACTCTCCTGCATTCAGCAAAATATATAAGGATCAGCGTGCCGACAATGACCGGTATGAGTATGACCGGTTCTTAGTTTTCAAGCCGGATCACCGAACATCATGGATAGAATGGTCGGAGTTGATGTACAAAGTATACACATATAATGATAATGGAATGTGGGCGCTTTTATTTGCAATCCTTTCGGCCAACCGCAGTATTATCTTTCCGATCGAGCGTTTTTTCACCGCACTGTTTTTTATAGGGCCTACCGAATCCGGCAAATCTAAAATTGCAGAAAGTATCAGGGCGCCATTCATGTATGGCGCACCTCTGTTCAACCTGAACTCTGGTACAGATGCTGCATTTTTTACCAGCCTTGAACGTTTTCGCGATATCCCGGTGATATTCGACGAGTATAACGATGCCCAGATTTCTGATGTAAAGTTCCAGGGGTTAAAGGCTGCGGTGTATGACAATGAAGGGAAGCAGAAGCGCAAGGATGCTACCAGCAAGGATATCGATGTGTCGAAAATAAACGGCTGCCCTCTTTTGTTGGGTCAGGAAGGACCAGAGCGTGACGATGGCGCCCTGGGCAACCGGGTAGTTCAAAAGCATGTTCCGAAAAAAGATGATTGGACCAATGAAGAAGTTGTCAATTATAAAGACCTCAAAGACCGCGAGCGTGACGGGCTGAGCAATATCGCAATGGAGATCATAAAACATCGCCCGGTCGTGCAGAAGCACTTTGCCGCATACATGCGTGATGCACAGAAGCAGGTAAAGAGCGATATTCAAAAGGAAGGCGGCACTTATCAAACGCGTATTATCAATACCGTGAGTTTGTTTATTGCCATGGCCAAAATGTGGACTGACCATGTAAAGGAGCTTCCGCTCCCGTTCACCTACGATGAGTTTTATGAAGATGCCAAACGGCAGATCAACCGCCAAAGCGAAGAGCTGAGTACCAGCAACCGGTTATCGGTATTCTTCGAT
>CAIYES010000474.1 GCA_903925275.1 uncultured Bacteroidales bacterium | reverse complement strand
CTGCTGTTCAGCCGCGGCACGCCGCGGCTCTGCTGTTCAGACGCCGCTTGCCGCGGCTCTGCTGTTCAGACGCCGCATGCCGCGGCTCTGCTGTTCAGACGCGGCACGCCGCGGCTCTGCTGTTCAGACGCCGCATGCCGCGGCTCTGCTGTTCAGACGCCGCATGCCGCGGCTCTGCTGTTCAGACGCCGCATGCGGCGTCTCTACTGTCTGATCAATACTTTCAGGGTATCTGGTTTTGACGCAAAATCAAAGGCATCCAGGATTTTATCAAAATCAAACGTTTTGGCGATCATGGGTTGAGGGTCGACAAATCCCTGGCTGAGCAGGTTCAGGGCAGGTTCAAACAGCCCGCATCGTGATCCGATAATCTCAAATTCATTTATCACGATCTGGTTCAGGTCGATTTTGTCAGAATGCGCAACCGTGGTTTTCAATACCAGTTTTCCTTTCGGGTAAAGGTGCGAAAGTGCAAGGTTTATCCCTGCCGGGTTTCCGGTACAGTCGATACAAATTTCTGCTTTATCCTGACTGGTAAGCGTTGAAAGCAGCCTTGCATCGATGCCCATTGATCTGGCTGTTTTAACTTTTGACTCCATGATATCATAGGTAATGGCAACACATCCGTGAAGGCGAAAAACAAGGGATACCAGCAATCCCAGTTTTCCTGCGCCAAAAATGAAAACATTCCGGGATGGCCTGATGTGAAGTTGCTCAAATATCTCAATGGCCGCTGCCAGCGGTTCGGCAAAGACAGCCGATTCCATCGGAAGAGCCACCGGAATCTCGTGCAAATTCTTTTCCGGAAGCACGATATATTCTGCAAATACACCAGCATGATTATGGATGCCAAGAACTGTCCGTCTGGGGCAATGGCTTTCGCGCCCGGTATTGCACAAATAACAGTTACCACATGGGCAATTAATCTCACCCACTACTTTTTTGCCATACAGTCGGCTTGATTTACTCACAACTTCGCCGACAAACTCATGTCCGAGGATTCCCTTGAAACCCATATACCCCTTGATAATCTCAAGATCGGTATTGCAGATTGAAGCGTAAAGAACCCTGATGAGCACTTCATTATTGACCGGCTTGGGTTTTGAAACCTCCTTGACCTTTAATGATCCGTCAAATACCAATGCTTTCATATTTCTGCGGGATTAATCATAAGTGTGGTTAAAAAAAGTCCGGATGACCTAGCCCTCAATGATAGGGAATTCTCCTTCTCCCTGAGAAACAGACGACAGAGGATGAGGTCATTGACTGAAATTACATCTATTCCGGATTGTAACGTTTTCATTCCGGGTTTATTCTTCAACAGCAGCAATTTTTCTGAAAGAACCGAAGGTCGAAAAAATTCCGAACATTGAGGCATAACGGCCATAGGTCCAGTCCCATAATCCACTGTAAAAAACAGTAATGGGTTGTTTCCTGACAAACGAAAATTCAACACGCGGTCCGGCTGCAAACATGCGGTAATAACGTATGAACTCGGCGCCAAATTTGAATGCTTTCACTGAATAAAACCCCATCGCATCCCATCGGTATCGTTTTCCGCCAAATTCAAACGCACCAAAAAAGGAAAATTGTTTATTGCTGAGCATAATTATCGGTGAAACCCGCCAGATTTCCGTTTCATTCGATTGCAAACCGGCAAGGAAACCTATCGAAACTCCTGTCACCGGAGTATAGGTTACCCCCGCCAACCCTTCCCCCCAACTGTTTTTTGAATAAGCGTTCACATAAAAATAGCTCGTAATCCCGATTTTTTTATTGAACTGATAATTTGAAAACAGCGTGATAACGGGCATCAGTGCTTTATTGTAATAGGTATTGTATTGGTTGATCTTGAAAATTGATTGTCCGCCGGCCAAGGAAGTCATCAGAAGACCAATAAAAAAACAGAAAAACAGTTTCTTCATGGAGAATGGATTTATTGTCTTCAGGATTGCTTTTCAGGGATGGTAATGATAAATTCCGTAAATTTTCCATCCATGGATTTCACCTCTAATTTTCCCTTGTGGATCTGTGTTACAATGTCGTAGCTCATCGACAATCCCAAACCTGTTCCCTGACCTGCGGGTTTGGTCGTGAAAAACGGGTTGAATATTTTTTCGCGCACATGTTCCGGTATACCGGTTCCATTATCCCTGATCCTGATTTCAATTTTGTCGTTTATTTTTTTTGTACTGATGACCACTTCGGGGCTGAATCCCGGGATATGTTGTTTTACTTTTTCATCAAGGGCATAACATGAATTGTTAACAATGTTGAGAATTACACGGCTCAGATCCTGCGGGATAATGCTGGCTTTGCCTACCTCCGGATCCAATTGTGTTTTGATACTGGTGTTAAAGCTTTTATCTTTTGCCCGCATACCGTGATAGGCAAGGTTGACATACTCTGAAACCAGGTTGTTGATCTCCGCCAGTTCATATTCGCCGGTTTTTCCCCGCGAATGTTGTAACATCCCTTTTACAATACTTTCGGCACGCTTTCCGTGATCGTTGATTTTTTTCACATTCCCTTTGATCATCCCGATCACCTCTTCGACATCGGCATATTTGTCATCAGGCAGAACGCCTTTCATATCTTTTAAAAATGCAAGAAGCTCATCGGAGAGATCAGCAGATAAAGAGGAAAAATTATTGACAAAATTCAACGGGTTCTGAATTTCATGGGCAATACCGGCCATCAGCGCGCCGAGGGAGGCTAGTTTTTCCGACTGCACCAGTTGATCCTGGGTGTCTTTGAGATTTTGGAGGGTATGTTGCAAATCTTCCAGGATTCTGGTACGGATAAATGCCGAAATGATGTGTTCCTTCGAATTTTTTATGAAGCTCAGATCTTTGGATTCAAAGGCGTGTTGCCGGTTCATATTCTCAAGGATGAGAAAAGCTTCTACCCTGTTTTCCACCCTGATAACCATGACAAGCATCGATTTTGGATTTGCAGGTTCATTCATGGCGGCAATACCGTCCCATCCGGTGAAATCCGTTTTCAGAAAAATATCTTCATATACCTCTTCTGCGTTTTTCAAATAGCGTTTTTCAGCCTCATTTAAACTGAGTTTGACATCTGCAAGTTGTCGTAATTCCCGGCCAAAACTGGCTTTAAATTTGAATGCATCAATGTTTTTATCGAAAACCAGCGCCGTCGATTTTTCCACCGATCGGATGACCTTCATTTTTTCGAGCAGCGATTGAAGCAGGTTTTCGAAGTTAATTTCCGAATTGATCGATTTAACGGTGGTATTGATCTTTTCAAGTTCATCATTCTTATTGGCGAGTTCCTCCGATTGCATCTCAATTTCCTCTTTTTGCTGCACCACTTCCGCCGTTCGGTCAGCGATTCGTTGTTCAAGAATATGTTTTTCCTTCAGAAGCTGGCGGTTTCGAACGATCACAATCAGGTATATCAAGCCTGCAGCGAGAAAGAAATAGATCATGTAGGCCCAGATGGTTGTGTACATGGGAGAGAGGATCCGGAAACTGAACGTTGCCTCGCGGGCAATCTTGCCATAAATATTGCGGGCTTTCACATGGAAGGTGAATGTTCCTTTCGGGAGGTTTGTATATTCTTTATGTGTCTGGGAGGTCCAGTCCGACCAGGTCTCTTCGAACCCTTCGAGCAGATATTGGTACTGATTTTCCCCTTTTGGCGAATAAAATGGCGCTGAAAATTCAAAACGCAAAGAGTTGTCCTGGTATCTGAAAATGGTGATATCAGGAGGGGGGAGTCCGTTGGTAGTGCATATATTTCCGGCGATTATAATCGAATCATTGTGTGTGGTGATCTGCCGTATGAGTGTCGGATAAGGATCGGGTTTTAAGGTTTTTACAGCAGGATTGTATCTGATAAGCCCTTCGGGACCTCCAAACCATGTAACACCATCGGGTTCGGGGGCAATGGCACAGATTACATAATCGGCAATCGGGAGAAATGGAGTCTGGAAAGGTTCAAAGGTTCCACCCTTTTTCTTCAGCAGCATTACATGGGTCTCATCACCCGAATTCACCCACAAATCGCCCCGGTTGTCGCTGGTAATCATTGAAAGCCAATGGTTATCGGCTGCAGTATCCTTTTTTACAAGGGTTATCCTGTTGAACGAATGACTGGCGTCATCAAAAAGGAAAACTCCTTCACGGGTAGATACACTTATCTTTCCCCAGATTATGTTAATGGTACTTCCGATGGTTTCAGGCAATCCTGCCGATTGAGTAAAAAATTCAAGGGTATCTGTAACAGGTGCGTATCTGAAAATTCCTTTTGTCAGGGTTGAGCCCCATATATTTCCTCCAGAATCCTGAAGCAGATCGTTTATTTCTTCTTCAGAACCAGATAGTTTCCGCGATTTCCACTGTCCATTCAGGTTCTGCATGCTGTATAACCCGCCCATTTCACCCAGATAAACGACAGGATTATCAGACCGGGAACACACCAGCGAAAGGATAAATCCCTCCCTGACCAGTTTGGCATGATGATCAGAAACCAGAAAAACACCCTGTGATGTAGCCGCGAGTAAATTATGCCCAAACGGAGCAACAGACCAGCTTGCAGTAATAATTTCGGGGACAGACTGGAACCCGAACGATTTTTCGTCATAATAAAAGAGACCCTGATATGTTGACACATACAACGTATTGTTGTGACGCAGAATATGGTTGACGGCTCCATTCAACCCCGATTTTTCATCAAAAAAGGTCAGGGGCGAAGGTATTTCAATCATCGCAATTCCATTGTTCAAAGCGGCCCACAGCATGTTATTGTCATCTGCAAACAACGCTTGTACATTCTCATTCCGTAAGGATGCTTTTTTATCGATTATCTGCCTGACTTTACCGTCGGTTTCTATGACAAAAACTCCCATGCGGGATGTGCCGATGGCATAGGAACCATCGGACAGGGAAACCCCGCAGGTGATCAGGTTTTTCATAAACAAATCATCCGATTGCGTAATAAAATCCCTCATTCCGGTCGAATCAAAAAGGTACAACCCCTGCGTTCCTGTTGCAATGAGCACCTGATTCCCCGGATAAGGGAGCATTGCCTTGATTTCGACGGCATCCGACACAAATCCTCCATTTGCCACAGGATTCAATATTCCGTTCCTGAAAATCATCAATCCCTTATCTTTTACCTGAAGATAAAGGGTTTGATAAACATAAAACCCGGAAATTATTTGATATTCCGGTTTCCAATAATCAAGTTTCCCGTTGTGCCACAGGAAAACAATTCTTTCGGTGATGAAATAAACGCCATCCTGAGTTGGAAATATCTGCATAACATCCTGGAAGGAAGGGACTTTAGCTCCTGCTGAAGCGATCAAGCTTTTAAAAGATAATTTTCCGTGGGTGTCAGATTCAAGAGTACCGATTTCACCAAGCGCACCAACATAAACCTTCCCGCTGCTGTCGATGCCCAATGCAGATACTTTGGTGGTTTTTTCTGTTGGTATCAATCGCCAAAATTCACCGTCGTATTGCAAGACCCCGGCAAAATTACCGAAATAGAGTATCCCGTCGCGGTCGCGGACAATGGCAAAATTCTGTGCATGGGCTTTGTAATCGGCAGCAGAGAAATTTTTGATAAACGGAAAACCATGTTCAGTTTCATGGGTGGTTTGCCCCATGATAATCCCGGCGAAGAAAAATAAAAAGAAGGGAATGACCAATTTATTCATAGTCCTTCATTTATGCATTGTTACGTATTACAAAATAAACGCAGATACCGTTCTGTCAATACAGAGTCTCCGGTCATCCATTCAAATAAATTCTCCCTTGGAATATGCATGATATATCCGTTTTCAGAGGGTATAGTCATTGCATCGGCCGATTCGCCCGCTTGTTGCAACATCAGATGTGAAGCATCAGCGGTTTCATCGATACCCGTAACCAGGTTGAGGATGCGCATTTCATTAACAGGAGCAAAGAATTCGGAATCTTTCAGCAGCACGATCTTTTCAAATAAGAGCAGGGCAGTATGCTTATCCCGGGATTTAATTTTAAAGTTAATCCCGGATAATCGGGCATTGTCTTTTTTCTCAAAACGGATCAGGGTATCAAAGTAGTAATTCCTGTATGTGCTGAAAAGTATCCACCCGGCCAGTTCTGCCAGGAGGGGATCAGGATTCACCATGTTGGAGGCAAGCAATTCAACCGTTTTCGTTGAATCAGCGCTATGAACATGCATCAGCAATTCGATTGCGCAGGCTTTAACCCAACGATTAATTTTAGAATAATCTTTGTTGATGATATCCTCGATCCTTTCATGCAGGTTCAGTTTTTCCTGCGGAAAGCGCTGGCTGAAACGATTTAGCCGGTCATGAATCGACAGATCCTCAAAAATCGGAAGAAACAGCTCTTTGATCTCTTCGGAAATCAGCATATCGCTGATTTCAAGGGCATAAATTTTTGCGTTGGTATCCTTACTTTCAATGTGTCCGCGGATATGACTGATGGTTTTTGAATCATACAGCAGAGAAAGCAGCAGGAATACATGCTCTTTTTTCTCTTCCAATTCCTGAAGAAGGGACTCCTGAAGGCGGGTTATTTCATTTGGCCCGGTAACATCACACAAGGAGGCCATAATCCAGACCATGGTTTCCACCGAATCTTCGATGGTTTGTTTAATAAATGGAATTTCAGAGGCAGCAGCATGGTAGTTCAGGTTGCTTAATGAAAGCAATACCTGGAACCTGATATCATTGTCGGGATGGTAAATTTTTTCACGCAGGAATTTTATGGCCATTGCACCCCCGATGGATTCATAGATTCTGATGATTTTAAGCTGAATTGGCTTAAATCCGCCGATTTTTTCGAAAAACCGGTCCATTTCCGGCAGAATAGGCTCCCCGATAATTTTTGCAGCAACACCAGCCGAGTGGCAATATTCGGGAACGACGAGATTTTCGATGATGAAAGGCCATAGTTCAACCCGCCTGATCTTTCCCGATGAAAGAATAGCAGCTTTTTTAACATTGGGATCCGGATCTTTCAGAAGATTGATGAGGAGTTTATAGGTGTTGTACCTCCCTGATGTTCCAAGCAGGCGGGCCGCTCTGAGGCGGGTTGTGGCATCTTCCGACCGGGCAAGTTCAACCATGTATTCAAAAGGGTAATCTTCTGCCTCACTTTTTCCGGTGTTTTCCAGAATGGCTTCTTTTATCGGGGTGGCATTAATTTCAGAGGTGACTTCGAAGGATTCTGCAAGGCCGGCCGGCCCGACTTTTTCAAATAATTCGACTAATTTTTTAAACTGGCGGGGTTCAGCGGTTAAAAAAGTTCGACGGATCAGGGCAATCATTGGATCCTGCTCATTTTGTTCAGTATGTTTAAGCTCGCTCAACTTCGTTTTAAGCATGTTGCGGTACTCTTCATACATTTTAAAGGCAATCCATATCCAGAACCCGAGAACAATGATAAATATCCAGTTGAAATGAACCAGGTTAAATGCATGTATGCCGGAAAGGAGTAAAATAACTACACCTGTAATTACAGTGCCCAATGCCTTGGGAATTCCCTCGATCTGATTTTGAAATGCAAGCCGCTGATCGGTCGGGACAGGTTGGTAAAGCAATTGAAAACCCGGTTCATAAACTGCACCCCTGATGGATCGTTCAAACAGGCGGGCAAGGGCAATAAACGCAAAAAACATTCCCACGGTGCCATATAGAGAGCCGAATACTGCAGCCAGAAAAATACTGAAGAGGAGGATGAATGGGAGTGAGAGTAAACTTGGTTTCAGGCCGTATTTATTTAAAAACCAACCCGAAAAAAGTTTGAGAATTAACTCCAGAATGGCAACAAATCCCAAAAAAAGACCCAGGAAGCGGGCAATGGTTTCCGGATTGTTGGCAAATTCATGCTTCGTTTGCGCCAGGAATAAAAAATCAACGAACAGATATCCGAAGATGGGTAACAGCGCCATCAGGGAAATCATGAGGAAATATGGCTTTTTAAGCAAGTTCCAGTAGTTCCATTCCGACCTGACAATTGTTTGTGACTGAGCAGCAGGAATGTTTGCAGTGTGAAGCTGGGGTTTGAATGTCCTGAAGAGCAGGAATACCATGACCAGACAGATAAAAAGAGAAAATGAAGCCAGAAAGAGCAGATCGGGAACCTTCAGAAACTTCAGGATGAGCGGAATGGAAAAATATCCGATGATGATTGAAATGGCTTCTCCGATGCTGATCAATCCGAAAATCCTTTTTCCCTGCCGGATATTGAAAAGCCTGCCGGCCACTCCCCAGAAATTAACCAGGGTGATATAAACCATTACCCTTACCCAGGTATACATGATAAAGGCCAGCCAGCCTGTATCAAATGCCCACACACCGATGCTGATAGCCAGAACGGTGAGAAAAACAAAAAGAAATTTAATGGTGACCTGCCATGATAAGCTCGATTTCTTATCGAAGTATGAGAAAATCCACCAGGCCAAACAGACAATGACGCCGGAAGCAATAAATGAGACAGGAATCATCTTTGGCGGGAAATGTTTCAGGAAAATGGCATTGGATGCAGTGAAATAAAATGTAAGAGACAGCCCGATAAAAAACGAAAAAACCATGAGCATAAGCACCGGTTTAAATTCCTCGGTGTGGATGTTCAATATTTTCGTAAACCACGCTTTCTGTCTCATGGAAGCAGTTGTCATTTCACAAGTATGGGATGAAACGGTACTTCGTACATCTCGGTAAGATCATCTACCGCAGGCATCATCAGGAGATGTTTGATCCCTTCCGGTAACTCTTTTTCAAAATCAATCCAGGTCAACGGCCCGGGTTCGCCCCTGGTTTTGAGCATGATAATTTCTAAAACAAGTTGCAAACTCATCCATCCGCCCACACTGGTGATTTTTTCGAGCAGCGTCAGCAAACTTTTCGGATATGTTCCATCCGCCAGGCAAATGTTTATTGGCGGAGAGACTCCTACAATGGGCCCGATGTCGATGAGTTCTGTAACCTGATGTATCACCAGTGGTGAGGTTTTTAATCCATTGCGTATGGCATTCTGGAAGGGTTGGGTCCCGGCACCGATTTGCTTTGGGAGGTCGGAAGGATGAAGATTATAAGACCCCATCCCGGGAAAATCAAAGAGGAAGGAATCCAGCTTTTGTCCAAAGCAAAACATGATGAGTATATCAGGATTCCAGGATTTATAAATGTGACGGAAATAATCTGTTTTCACTGCACCGGTATAGCATGGGATTCCGATTTTCATGCAGTTATTGACGATTTTGTTCTTGAGTTCGCTTCTTTCGCCGGGTGTATACTGGCTCCATATCCTTTTTTTCAATGATATCCTTGCATCCGGATCCACAGGATCATCGGTAACAACACCTGTAAGATTCAGAAGACCGGGATGTTTTTGTTCCAACAGTGAAAGAGTATTTAAAACGTTATTGCCACAGTTGCAGCTAACGAAAAGCACAACGCGCAGTCCATTTCCTGAATTCAATTTCGGACTGACCGGTTCATAAAATTCCCCCCAGCGTGAATCCTTGTTTGTGGTTCTTATGAAATCCGTCATAAATAGTCCGGGGTTAGAAGTCATATGAAAGTTTGATTAAAAAATGTCTTGATCTCTGGAGTATTTCGGTCGGGCTGTTAATTCCGTCAGCAGCCTTGGTTCCGGGATCGAAATAAGTGGTGTTCAAAATATTATTGCATACAACCTGGAGTGCAAGTCCCGGAACGATCTTGTTATTTGAATAGCTGATGGCTCCGTTCAGGATGGCGGTTGTCGGGAAAACACCGGTATTTAATGGAACGGTGGTCCCTTCGCCGGTTGGACGGCTCCCGACAAAATTCAGGCGCAGGTTAATATCCAGATGGCGGAAGAATTCCTTGTCTGCTCCAATGTTAAACTGGTGACTGGAAATATCCCCGACACGGTTATCAACCGCTCCTGCTTCGGAGAAGATTTGTTTTGGATCACAAAATGTGTAGTTGAAATAGGCGGAAAATGATTCAATCTTATAAACGGCGTTGGCCTGCACTCCTGTGATCCGGAATTTTCCAATATTCTGGTTCTGGACTATTCCCGAACTGCCTGGCACTTTTACCGTGCCCACCACATTGTTAATAAAGTCGCGGTAAATTGTAACATCCGCATGGAATGCTTTGTTCAAACGGAATCCGGCACTGAGTTCGATATTCTGCATGTTTTCCGTTTTCAGCGACGGGTTGGCGATGCGGTTCCCTGCAGCCGAATATTTTGTCCAGTTCGACACGTTCATGATTCCCCGGGAATAAATGGCCTTAATGGTAAATTTCCCCGGTGAATAAACCAGGGCAACGCGGGGGCTGAGTTCGTTGCCAAACCCATCTTTATCGCGGACCTGGTTATAGTCGTAACGAATCCCGAAAGTGATTTTGAATTTACGGAATGCCTGGAAAGTTCCCTGGGAATAGACACCAATATCCCAGACATTAAATTCGTTTCCTCCTTTTGGAGAAGGCAGGATTACAGATGAATCCTGTGGCGTAGGGGTAAGGCTGGTATAGTAAGCACCCTGCAGGGTACTGTTTCTTATTTCGAGACCCGAAACCAGATCGAACCTCGAAACCGGGCGGTATATGACCTTGAACTCTGTACGAAGCTGTTTTGAGAGTTCATACATATATAATGTGATCCAGTCAGGAGTTTTATTTTTGACAAGGTCGGTGAGTTTTTTGTTGCCACGCGCATAATTGGAGACAGAAACAAAGCTTGTTTCATCCGTTACTGCATGAATACGGTAAGTTGTAAGATTAGAGAAGAAGACTTTTTCACTGATTTGGTTTTCGTATTTTGCAAAGAAATAACTCAGCTGGGGTACCCAGTTGAATCCATTGTCGGAGCCGGCAACATAAGTGTCGGTGTACTGGGTTGTTCCGCCCCGGCTGTATTTCCAGGTTTGAAAACCTATCGTGAAGTTTCCGATTTTCACTTTCCCGTTCAGAAGCCAGCTGTTGGTTGGATTGGAAAAACCAATTTTATGACCATTCACGATTTGATCATACGCTGATTTATCGAGATTTCGGGCGGATTCTGCGCCCAATGGGGTCAGGGTAAGCTGAGTTGAATCGGCAGAGAGCTGATAATAAGGATTGGAGAAAGGGAGGTTGTTTGCGATCAGGTATTGCTTTGCTCCGACTGAGATATCCAGCAGTTTATTGTAATCTACACCGTCGTAAACAGCAGGATCGTAGTTAAAATATTTCTGGCTCGAAATATCCATTTCATTGGAATGAAACAATCTGCCGGTAACCGTAAATGAGATGTTCCGCCGTTTTCCCGATAAGCTCAGATCTACCGTTTGTGTGTTGTAGGTGCCATAATCAACATTGGCGCTGATGCCAATGCTTCGGCCTGGTTTAATTGCATCAGCCGAATTTTGCATAATTACGTTGATCACTCCGGCAAAGGCGTTGGGACCATACATCGTGGAGGCCGGACCGTAAATGATTTCCACCCTTTCAATATTCGATAAAGGATATTGCCGGTCGAGGTATGCCCAGTTTGTCCAAAGATCATTCTCCTCAATGCCGTCAAACAACAACAGGGTTTTTTCCGTGTTGTTCTGACGAAAACCACGCTGGTAAATATTGGCGTATTCCGGGCCATAGAACATGGTAAGATCAAAGCCGGGGACGTCCTTAAGCAATTCCACAAGATCATTGTAACCCCGTTTTTTAATGTCTTCCCGTGTAACTACAACGATTGTTGCCGGTGCTTCATAAATGTTTTCAGCTTTTTTGGAGACCGAAGTTACCACCTGGATGCCCCCTGTAAGTTTCAGGTTGTTTACCATCCGGATAAAGGCCGGAGGGTCAAAGAGATTTGCCTCATAGGTCGGATTTATCTGTATCAGATACCCTGTTTCCACAGCAGCCTGGTCGGTCGAATCAATGGCAATATAGGTCATGGCCAACAAATGGTACGCCTCCACCTTTTGTTTTTCATTGAATCCACGTTCGATGCAGGGATGCAACATACGGATAACCTCTGAAAACTTACCTATTTCGTAAGATTTACGGGCTTCGTTCAGGGTAACATCACTGCATTCCTGGGCCCTTGCTGAAACAGACAGGATAAAGATCCCGTAAGCGAGGATCATTAGTATCCGGCAAACTGCCCTAAGTTTATAAATCTGATGCATAATCAATTCATTTGTTTATAACCGCTGTCAAATCATGGAAGATCAGATCGGGTTTTTTTATATGGGATGTCTACGCCAACCATTTTTTTCCATTCCTCGGTGGTCAAATTTCGTTTTAACATGGTTCTCAGTTTTTCGGCCATCCTGGCATTTTCAGTTGAAACGATCCGGATTGTTTTATCAGCACTGCATGAAATCAATTGAGTATTGTCGGGTGTGAAAAGGATATCATATACCCACAGTTCATGGTTTTCGATTGAAATTGGTTTTGCCTCCTGTGAAGGGAACCCGGATAGTTTCATGGTACGGTCGTAGCTTGATGAAGCAAGTTCGCCGTCATCCTTACTGAATGTCAATGCCGTTACACCCGAAGCATGACGCCCCAATATCTCCTGTGGTCTGGCTGAAGGGTCAGTCATATTCCATACCTTGATGGTTCCATTGGATAACCCCGCTGCAAGCGATTTTCCATCATTACTGAAGGCTATGGAAAGAACGGCATTGCCCGAACCCAGCAGGATGACCGGAAGGGCAAGCTGTTCGTTCATGGAAATTGTTTTGATTGCTCCGTTTCCGGTGCCATAAGCCAGCCGTGAACCATCGGGACTAAATGAAACGCAATTGATTTTCCCTGCAACCGAGTCGATCAGCGTTTTTGTAAACAGGTCATTATCATACTTCCACAGCAGGAGTTTCCCATCTGAACCCGCAGATGCAAAAATATTTTTTACGGGGTGCATGGCCAGTTCATTCAACACCGAGGTATGTCCTGGTACTAACCGGGGTAAAGTTTTGAGCGAACTGCGGTTCCAGATTACCAGGTTACCGTTTGTTGAGCCGGCAATAAGCCAACGTTCATCATGGGTCAGCCCAACGGACCGTAATGAATGCTGCCCCTGTTTCGGCATTTCGAGCCGGCTCGGCGGTGACTGCATATTGTCGAGGTTCCACATCAGCAGTTTGCCGTCATCCCCGCATGAAAACAGTGTTTTGCCGTTTTTTGACAGGACGATTGACCGCACTCCCTCATCGTGGCCACGAAGAATGACCTGGTCGTTTGAAATCACCGACAGGGCACTGTAGACAACCGGGTCATTCTGCAAGCCGCCGTTTTCTTTGTTGATTTGATAGGCCTCTACTGCGAGCAAACCTGGCAAATCGTCACGCACTGTGTTGCTCAACTGGCTGGCCTGGATGGCCATGGAACGGGATATGGAGAGCAGTCTCAGCCGTTGTGTGTTTTTCTCAGATTCTTCAGCTTTTATCCGCTCTTTGTCGGCATTCAGCTTTTGTGCAATTGCTTCTTTACGCTGCGATTGAGCTTCATCCCGCGCAACAAGGGCCTCTTGCTTCGATTCATCAGCTTTCTTTTTCTGATGAACTGCAACAGTAGTTTGTTCCTGAGCAATGACCTGCTGTTTGACCGCGTATTGTCTTTGCTGTTCAGTAATCAGTTTTTGTTGCTCGGCAATATGCTGTTGCTGCTCCGAAATCTTCTTCTGGAGAATTGCTTCTTTGCTTTGTTCCTCCATCCGTTTACGTTCATAAACAGCCAGTTTTTCCTTTTCAATGGCCTCTTTCCGGCTGCTTTCTGCCTTAAAACGGAGGTTGAGTGAGATGAGAAGGAAAAGGATCGAAATGACAGAAGCGATACCAAGAATGATGGCGGAGGTTCTGGCCCGTTTGAGATTCCGTTTTTGCTGATTCTCCTTTTTTGACAGTTCCAGTTCGTTTTGTTTTTTGCTGTATTGCAAAAAGGTGATGGCCCGGTCGAATGCGGGATCATATCGCATCGCCCAGGTGGCATTCGGTTTGGTTTGATCTTTCCACTGTAAAGCAAGTTGCAGTTCCGGATTTATCCACAATCCTGTTTTCCCTTCCTGGAAGAGCTCGGCTGATTTTGAAAGCCGCAAATAGAGCTGTGCCGACCGGCTCTCTTCTTCGACCCATTTCCGCAACCTGATCCAAACCCGCATGATACTCTCATGCGAAATATCGATTGTTGAATCCGCATCGAGTTCCACATGTGCCGATGGCATCAGAAATGCACATCCCGGTTTCCTGAAGCTGTCGATTACCCTTATGATCTCCTCCTGCCGGGCTTCGGCCAGCGTGATGATTTCGCTCAGTTGTGTCGGACGGCGTGTTCCGCGGTTTTCCTTGGTGATATCGGTAAGGGCTTTGAATAATTTTTCAGCAATATATTTGTTGTGATGATCTTTTAGGTCATTGAAAATTTCTTCGAGATGAACAGAAAGCGCCTCTTTCATGGTTCCGATGGCGATATAATGCTCCAACCCGATGGGTTTTTCGCCGATACGGTTGATTGTCCAAAACTCCCAGGTCCGCATCAGGGCATGTTGCATGATGGGCAATTGATCGGGGTCATCTCCGACGTCATTTAAAAGGCGTTCAACCAATTCATCCGTAATATTGCACCCTTTGATATTCACTGGTCCTGTAATCGCGAGTCGCCTTTCATCATTGTTCATCCTGGGAACCAGGTAATATCCTTTGTTGATCACTTCGCTGAGGCCTCTGAATTCGGTGCATTCATCCAGAAAATCGGTACGCATTGAAAGTACAATGTAAACCGGAATTTCAGTGTGAATGATGGCGGTAAGAAGAAGATCAACGAATGCGGAGGTTTCGAGAATGGTTTGGAACGAACTCCTGCTTTTTTTAAACCGGAACAACTCTTCAAACTGGTCAATGATGATCAACCTTGATTGTTCCGCAGGGTTGTCGATCTTAGTTAAAATTTTCACCAGTCCATCTTTTCCCGAACGCAGTTCTGCTTCAATGGCTTCTGCGCTGATATAGCCGTTTGCCAAAGACTTCGCAAGGTTCCCGATCGGATCATCAGAAGGTCGGAAAATACTCAATTTCCAGGTTGTGGCGAAGTGGTCGGTTTTGTTTTTAAGCAAGGCAGGAACAACACCGGCCTTGATCAGCGAAGATTTGCCGCAACCTGATGATCCGACGATGGCCAGAAACCGCGTCTGAGATAATTTTTCGATAAGTTCCCTTACTTGAAGTTCCCTGCCGAAAAACAGCTCATCTTCATGAATTTCGTAACTCCGGATACCTGGAAATGGGTTTTCGTGGAGAAGGGTTGGTGCCATGGATGGTTTGAGAAATTGATTATGTAACAAATTTATGATAATCAGGGAAAAATACTTGAAAAATCTTTTTCGATGAAAAAATCCAATTAACCGGAAAATCCGCTACTTTTATCCTCAATATAAATTCGGGATATGGATGAAGTCAGATACGATTCAAAAAGTTCTTCGGAAACGGAGAAAATAGAGGATCAATTAAGAAACGCCCGGAAACAACTTGTTGAATGCGAGAAAATGGCAACCCTTGGCCTGCTTACTGCAGGAATTGCCCATGAGATCAAAAACCCGCTTAATTTCATTAAAAATTTTTCTGAACTAACACTGGAACTGATCCAGGAATTAATTGCGGAAATTGATAAGCTTGGCAAATCAATAGATCCGCCCGAAGCTGAATATCTGAACGGGATCCTTGACGATATGAGTGGCAATCTCAAAAAAATCAGTGAACATGGTATGCGTGCCGACAGCATCATTCGCGGGATGCTGCTTTATGCCCATGGAAAATCGGGTGAACGGGTTCCGACTGATATTAACGCCATGCTTGCTGAGTATGTCAACCTTGGTTATCATGGGCAGCGGGCATCAGACAATACATTCAACATTAAAATCGAGCATGATTATGATCCCTCCATCGGGCTGATAAGCATTGTGCCGCAGGATATCGGCCGGGTTTTTCTGAACCTCATCAACAACGCCTGCTATGCAACTCATCAAAAAAAGAAAGAACAACCAGCATTTTACAGCCCTGTGCTGAAGACCAGTACCAGGAATCTTGGAGATCAGGTTGAAATTCGTATCAGGGATAACGGAAATGGGATCCCACCGTTGTCAACAGAAAAAATATTTAATCCTTTTTTTACAACGAAACCCGCAGGATCAGGTACCGGCCTTGGATTGTCGATCAGTTTCGACATTATTGTAAATCAACATCACGGCGAGATCAGGGTAGAATCAACAGAAGGAGAATTCGCCGAGTTTATCATAAGGTTACCAAAAACAACTTAAATATTATGAATACGTGTTCCCATTCCAACATTAAAATCCTTGTCGTCGATGATGAAATCGACCTCGAACCGTTGGTTCGTCAAAAGTTCCGCCGTCAGATCCGCGAAGGGATTTATGATTTTCTTTTTGCCTTCAATGGGCTTGAAGCGCTGGCCAAATTGCTCGAGTATCCTGAAATCGGCATCATTCTTTCAGATATCAACATGCCTGAAATGGATGGATTGACGCTGCTCACAAAGTTGAAAGAACTTAAAAATCCCGGATTGAAAACGGTGATCGTATCAGCCTACGGTGATATGGACAATATCCGGACAGCCATGAACAGGGGAGCTTTTGATTTTGTTACCAAACCGGTCAATTTTGAGGATCTTGAGATCACCATCAATAAAACCATCGATGAAATTTTACAAATCAGGCAATCGCTGGAGGAACATGATCAGTTGATTTCTATCCGGCAGGATTTAAATACGGCACGGGAGATACAACAAGCCATTCTTCCCAAAAATTTTCCGCCTTTCCCGAACCGGACTGATTTTGGAATTTATGCCTCCATGGTTGCGGCAAAAGAAGTCGGGGGCGATTTTTACGATTTTTTCATGATTGACCACAACCGGCTGGGTTTTGTAATTGGCGATGTTTCCGGTAAAGGGGTGCCTGCCGCTATTTTCATGGCTGTGAGCAGAACCCTTATCCGTGCAACAGGTTTGAAAGGCCTTCCGACTGATGAATGCATGAACTATGTCAATAACCTGCTGTGCAACGAAAGTGTTTCCTGCATGTTTGTTACTGTTTTCTATGGCATACTCAATTCGGCCACCGGAGAGGTTGAATATGTAAATGGCGGGCACAATCCCCCGTATATTCTTTCTGAAACCGGAATTCGTAAAGTTGAAATGACCGGTGGCCCGATTCTGGGTTGTGTGGAAGATTTCGATTATCAATCCAAAAGAATTAAACTTTTACCCGGCGATTCCCTTTTCCTGTTTACCGATGGCGTAACGGAGGCCTTCAATACCCAGGATCAGCTTTATGGTGAGGAGCGGCTGGAAACCTTTCTGCAATCCCGTCTCGCTTGCCCTGTCGAAGATGTGGTGAAGGATTCGATGCAGGAGGTAAGTGCTTTTTCGGCCGGGATGATACAATCGGATGATATAACCTATCTGGCGATTTCATTCAACGGGCGCACCTGATTCTCGTTTCATTGTCTTGAAACTTCCATATTAATCATCGACTCTTTCATAATAGCTTGAAAACCTCCGAGCATGCAATCCTGTTGATTACACATCACCGCCAGTTCGGGTTTGTGGTGGTTCCCTGGGAGGTTGAACCGGAAGCGGAGGGTTGGTTTGTGCTTCAAAACCGCCTGAATTGGTCCGTGTCTGACGGCCTCTTGCCAGAGCAGCTCGAGGCGTTTAACAATATCATATCGATTTCCCAAACATGCTCTGATGCTGAAATTCACCGGAGGTTTGCCCGGAATGGCGTTTCAATGAAAGACTTTTTAAAGGCCATCCCGGAAGAATTACTTTTATTGCAAATTCGTCCGTTTATCGACCGGCAGATCGATAAAATCTTCCGGATGGCTGTTGAGCAGGATATATCACTGTTCATTCATGAGGGTCCTGCCAGGGTTTACCATAAAAACCGCCTGGTAACCAGCCCTGATCCTGCCGAACCATGGTTTTGCTTTACCAGAACAACCGAAGGATCAAACTATGTACTGGAGGTTTTTCAGCAGGAGCATCAGATCATCTTGAAATCGCCCGACAACAAAATCATTTGCCGTAACCCCTGTTGGTTCACGTCAGGGATCCGGCTGCTCCATTTCCCGGACGGGTTTGACGGTAAGAAAATAGAGCCTTTTTTAAAAAGAGAGGTCATCCTGATTCCGGCCACTGCCGAGAAAAAATACTTTGAGACCTTTATCCTGAAAACACTGAAAACAGGACAGGTGAAAGCCAATGGATTTAAGGTTCAGCTGCTGAATCCCGTGCAGCAGATGGAGTTGTCGGCCGAATTTGACTGGCAGGGGAAAGCAATACTGGTGATTTATTTCCGGTATGGAGAAAAGCGGATCATGGCCGGAAAGTCACAGAAAGTCTTTATTGACCTGAAGATGGATCAAGATGAGGTGGTTTTTTATAAAACCGAACGGGATGCCGCCTGGGAAGAAAGGATGATCTCAGGATGCATTACTGCGGGGCTTACCCTGTTCAATGAGAACACGTTATGCCTCCCTGGCGTTTCATTGGGCGGAAATCTTGATATGTACCGGCTTGCAGAGTGGCTGAATGCAAATTCGGAGATCTTCAGGGAACAGGGAATAGTAATCAGTACCAACAGGGCGCCGTTTAACTTTTTTACAGGAACCATCTCTGCCGAATTTCGTGTGGAAACCGGCGAAGACTGGTTCGATGTTAGGGCGGTGGTTTATTTCGGCAGTCTGGAAGTTCCTTTTATTCAACTCCGACAACTTATTCTTGACGGGATTCGGGAATTTCCGCTGCCCGGAGGTGAGATTGTTGTCCTCCCCTGGGAGTGGTTTACCCGTTACAGCGATCTTCATTTTTTTTCTGAGGTTGTTGACAACCGTTTGAGACTGCCTCTGCACCATGTTCAAATAATCAGGAATCTTGGGTTTCACGAAAATGGAAATCTTTCAGAACGGTTAAAGCAACTTGATCCCGGCCTGGCAGCGCCTGTGTGTGCTCCGGAAACGTTGCAGGCCGTTTTACGCCCGTATCAGTTGGAGGGCTTGCAATGGCTGAGGTTTTTACATGAAAACAGGTTTGGTGGCTGTCTGGCTGATGATATGGGACTTGGGAAAACGATTCAGACACTGGCGCTTTTGCTTTCCTGCAATGAAACGCCGCATCCAGCCTCGCTGATCGCAATGCCGGCATCACTGATCCACAACTGGCGTAATGAGATCAGGCGGTTTGCACCTTCTCTGCGGGTAATGGAACATACCGGAATCCAACGCATGTCCTCAACGGGTTTTTTCGGTTCAGCCGATGTGATACTTACTACGTATGGCACGCTCCGAAACGACCTGGCGCTCTTCATGATGTATCGGTTTAATTACATCATCCTCGACGAAAGCCAGGTGATTAAAAATCCGGCGGCGCAGATCAGCAAGGCCGTTTGCCAGTTGAAATCAGATCATCGCCTGGTTCTTACCGGCACCCCGATCGAAAACTCCCTCACCGATTTATGGTCACAGATTGAATTCCTGAACCCCGGACTGCTTGGGCCTTTGGCAAAGTTTCAAAAGCGGTATGCATTAAAACAGCCGGGATCAACGGGAATAACAACAGGAACAACTGCTTTTATGCAGCAAAGCGTGTTGCCTGCTGTTACCGCTGATCTTAAAAGCAGCGCCGCAAAAGAGGAACTGGAAGTTTCCGACCAGGTTTCCGACCGTTTAAAGAAATTGGTGGCGCCATTTATCCTGCGCCGCACCAAACGGGAGGCTGAACCCGATCTGCCCTCACTTACCGTCGAGGAGTGGTATTGTGAAATGACAGATGAACAACGTTCCAGATATGAAAAGGAAAAATCGGCGGTAAGAAACGAAGTTTTGCAGCAATTTGAGTCCGGACGATCGACGGAAACCTCTATGATGGTGTTAAAAGCCCTGATCAGGTTAAGACAAATGGCAAATCATCCATGGTTGGCCGATCCGGAATATCAGCACGGCAGCGGAAAATTCGAGGAGATCATCCGCATGGCACAAACCCTGCGGGAAGAGGGACACAAGACATTGATCTTCTCGTCGTTTGTTAAGCATCTGCAAATGATTTCCTCCCATTTCGACCATGAAGGGATACGATACTCCATACTCACCGGCGCGACCATCCACCGTGAAAAGGTGATTGAAAAATTCCGGGAAGACCAGGAACATCAGTTTTTTCTGATATCACTTAAAGCCGGAGGCACCGGGCTGAATTTGACCGAAGCCGGCTACGTGATGCTCCTGGATCCCTGGTGGAATCCGGCAGCAGAGATGAATGCCATCAGCCGTGCCCACCGTATCGGACAGGACAAAAAGGTGATCGCTTACAAATTCATCACATCCGGCACCATCGAAGAGAAGATGCTCGTGCTTCAGCAACGGAAACAAACGCTTTCCGACACGTTTCTTCCTTCAGGGAATCCATTGAAAGACTTGTCGCGGGAGGAAATTAAAAGTTTATTCGGGTAGGTTGCTGTATTCAAATGGTTGAATGTTGTTCCTGTAATTGACAAATAAAATTGATTTTTGGCAAGGAATACCTAACTTTGAATTGTCACAAATCTGAATCATGGAAATTCTCACAACCAGCGACTGGACCGAATATGAACTGATAGATACAGGTAACCGCGAAAAGCTGGAGCGGTTTGGTAAATACATCCTTATCCGGCCTGAACCTCAGGCTGTGTGGCCGAAATCACTACCTGAAAGCGAATGGGAAAAACTTTGTCATGCCCGCTATGTGCGTGTGAAAGGGAAAAAAACGGCCGGCGATGATAACGAGCGTGGCTCCTGGGTCAGGAAACCAAACATGCCCGACCGGTGGGCGATAGGTTATAAATACAAACAGATGAACCTGAATTTCAGGTTGGGATTGACCGCATTTGGCCACATCGGCGTATTTCCGGAGCAGGCCATTAACTGGAATTATATCTATGACCTGATAACGAAAAATGCCAAAATAAAAACACAAAATGCCAAAGGCAAAATGCACGATTCGCCGATTCAGGGAGCAACCAGCTCCCCACCGGAACAAAACGACATTCCAACGCTCGCCTCCCATGCCCCACTGCACCAGACACGGGTTCTGAACCTCTTTGCCTATACGGGCGGCGCTTCGCTTGCCGCAAAGGCTGCAGGGGCCGACGTGGTACATGTGGATTCTGTGAAACCGGTCATCACCTGGGCCAAAGAGATGATGGAGGCCAGTGGATTGGACAACATCCGGTGGGTGGTGGAAGATGCTATGAATTTTGTTCGGCGTGAAGTAAAAAGAGGCAACCTTTATGACGGGATCATTCTGGATCCACCGGCATATGGCCGTGGCCCCGATGGTGAGAAATGGATTCTGGAGGATTCTATTGATGAAATAATCGCCATCAGCAAACAACTGCTGAACCCCGAACACGGTTTTTTCGTGCTAAGCCTTTATTCCATGGGTTTTTCGGCGCTGATTCCCGAAAACCTCGTTAAAACCCGGTTCGGTGATATCCCCGGGATGCAGTCCGGAGAATTCTTTATTCCGGATAAAGCGAACAGAAAACTGCCGCTGGGGACTTTTTTAAGGTTTGCAAAGGGGTTTTGATGGATATCACGTAACAAACAACTCCGAAGCGATCAGGTCAGCAAAAAGTTTCCCTTCATCGGTCAAAAAAAACACTCCGCCGTGTTCTGTCAGCCATCCCTGTTGAACAAAGGATGCGGCACGTTTCATGATCAATTTGTAATTTGTAATTTGTAATTCGTAACTTATTTTCTTCAGGTTGCACCCCCACATCGTCCGCAGCGAAGTCATTACATATTCGTTGTATTTCTGTTCTGACGATAAAATCTCTTCCTCATACACAGGCTGACCCTTTGCCATGCCATCGATGTATGACGACAGGTTGGAAATATTCCATCGCCTGGCTGATCCGTTGTAACTGTGAGCCGACGGACCCAAACCCAGGTATGGTATCCCTTTCCAATAATTTGTGTTATGTAAGGCATGATGACCGGGTTTGCAGAAGTTTGAGATCTCGTATTGCTGATATCCATTTGCTGTTGCCTCTTTGATTAGCCATCTGAATTGCTGTTCCTGTAACTCGTCGCTGACAGGCGCTGATTTCTGCCTTTCGATCATCCATGCCAGCGGGGTTTTTACTTCAACCGTAAGAGCATAGGCAGAGATATGCGGAACATCGAGTGAAAATGCAATGTCAAGGTTTTTCTGCCACCGGGCCTGGTTTGAAGTTGGAATACCATAAATCAGATCGATGCTGATGTTGCTGTATCCGGCATCCTGCAACAGTTTCACGGCGCGCAAGGCCTGTTCTGCAGAATGTGTCCTGTTCAGATATTTCAAATCCTCTTCAAAAAATGACTGAATGCCAATGCTGACGCGGTTAAACCACGTCTTTTGCAACTCAACCACATAAGCTTTCGTAACGTCATCCGGATTTATTTCCAACGTAATCTCTCTCCAATTTGGGAAAAAGTTTCTCCCCTCTCCTTGTGAGGTACTCTTAAAGCCCGGCACAGGGCTTCTCCCCTCTCCTTGAGGAGAGGGGTCAGGGGGTGAGGTATTCCTATGGTCAGGGGGTGAGGTATTCCTATGGTCAGGGGGTGAGGTATTCCCAATGTCAGGGGGTGAGGTATTCCCAATGTCAGGGAATGAGGTCATCTCCATCACCTCCTGCAACATCGCCGGATCGCACAATGAAGGAGTTCCGCCGCCGAAGTATAGGGTATTCACAGGTTCGCCGCCGAGGTAATCACGGTTCATGGATATCTCCTGTTTCAGCGCAGTTAAAAATGGACTTTTCAGTTTTTGCGAAGCCAGTGAGAAAAAATTACAATAGTGGCATTTGCGTTTGCAAAACGGAATATGGATGTAAATTCCTGCCAAGGGGTTATTTTTTCATGATGATGCGGAAGGTTGTTCCTTTGTTCAGGGTGGAGGATTTTACGAAAATTTTACCGGAATGATAATTCTCAATGATGCGTTTGGAGAGGGTCAGCCCCAGTCCCCAACCCCTTGCTTTACTCGTATATCCGGGTCTGAAAATGGTTTTGAACCGCGATTTTTGAATCCCTTTCCCCGTATCGCCAATATCAATGTGAATATGATCGCCATCTTCTGATATTTCAATATTTACTTGTCCGTTCCCCTCCATGGCATCCACGGCATTTTTACAGATATTTTCGATGACCCATTCAAAGAGGTGCAGGTTCAGCGGAATGAAAATTTCATGGAGCACATCCGGTTGAATGTTGAAAACAACTTTTGCAGAGATCCGGGAACGGATATAATCGACGGTTTCGTGCACTACTGCAACCACATTTGTCTTTTCAAGCCGGGCAGCAGAACCGATCTTCGAGAACCTGTCGGTGATGGTCTCCAGTCGCTGAACATCTTTCTCTATTTCGCGGATTGTCTCTTCGTCAAGGCCCTTCAGCTTAAGGAGTTCCAACCAGGCTACCATCGACGAAAGGGGTGTTCCAAGCTGGTGTGCTGTTTCCTTGGCCATTCCCACCCAAACCTGGTTTTGCTCCGATTTGCGGGCATAACTGAACAGCAGGTAGGCAATAAGGAGAAAAACCGCGATAACGAAAAATTGAACCACCGGATAGTACTTCAGTTGCGTAAGCAGAAACGAATCCTGGTAAAAGATGTAATGAACCCCTGTATCGGCCAGGTCAACCCTGATCGGGGTATTCTGCGACGCCATGGATTTCAGCGTTTTCGCAAGCCATACCTTATCCTGGATTTTATTGGCCGGAATATTCCCGTATTGGTATACATTTGTTCCGGTGCTGTCGGTAATGATTACCGGGACTGATGCCGAATTAAGTACCACTTCGGAAAAGAATGAGCGAATAAGGTCATCCAATACCTTTTTTAGCTGGGCAAAGATGTTGGAGTCGGTATAATAGAGAAAAATTTGCTTATCAAGGTAATAATTCACCACGATCGGAGGGTAAATTGAAAATTCTTTTTTCAGATTTCCCCGGAGATATTGTACCGTATCGATGTTGAAGTTACGGGCATTCATTATTTTTCCGGTTTCATCGGTAATGATAACAGGAATTGTATTGTTTTCGCCGATGATGCTCAGAAAAAAATTAAGGTCTTCGTTCGAAGTAGCTTTGATGATGCGGCGCTGAGCCTCTGCTACGATGGAAACCCGTTTCCGCTCCTCGGTTTTGATCTGTTCGAACAAGTTGTTGGTAAAATTAACGAGGTCGGCTTTCTGATGGATGGCTTCTGCCCAGATTTCAACATTTTTTCGCTCATCTTTCCTGATCTCGTTGACAAGAATATTGGTATAATAAAGCGATGCTGCCACAATGAGCACAGCTGTGGCAAATAATATAAGTTTCCAGCGCTTTTTCCGGAGGTAAATGTCCACAATACAGAATTTAATGTTGTCGTCCGCTCAGCGGAGGTCTCCTTAATTTAACGGCAAACTCTGAAATATATTTTCATCTGGTTATCAAAGGTATGTGATTTTTTATCAGGATAATCGATGAATTCACAGAGAAATCATCCGTGATAATCGAAAAATCAGGAATGTTTACCGGATGTTTATTATTATTGTACCAAAATATAACCAATATGAGAACAAAAACACTATTCTACCTCCTACTGGGAGGGTTAACCATTTCTGCCCTGTTCATGGGGGGATGTAAATCAAAAAAACCAGTTCAGGCAAGACAAATTCCGCTCGAAGATTTCTTCAAAAACCCGGAGAAGGCACGCTACCAGATTTCCCCTGACGGGAAATATTTTTCATTCATGGCGCCATTTGAAAAGCGCATGAATATTTTTGTGCAGGAAATCGGAACCGCAACGGCTGTTCGGTTGACATCAGAAAAAGACAGGGACATCTCCAGCTATTTCTGGAAAAACCCCTCCCGCATCGTGTACCTTAAAGATACGGGTGGCGATGAGAACTTCAAACTCTATGGCGTTAACATCGACGGGTCAAACCTGCAATGTTTTACCGATTTCCCGAAGGTCAGAACTGAAGTACTCGACGACCTGTATGACTTTCCCGATGAAATGATCATCGGCATGAACAAACGCAACCCTGAAGTATTTGATCCTTACCGCCTGAATATTGTTACGGGAAAAATGACACAATTAGCCGAAAATCCGGGGAATATCCAGGGATGGATCGTTGATCACGAAGGCAAACTAAGGGCTGCCACGGCTATCGTGGATGGCGTAAATACCCAGATTTTATACCGGGAAAAGGAGAGCGATAAATTCAAACCGGTACTTACCACCAACTTCAAAGAGTCTCTTTCGCCGCTCATGTTCACCTTCGACAACAAAAACATGTTTGCAACATCGAACCTTGGCCGCGATAAAAGCGCCGTCGTCATCTTTGATATTGCCAACGGAAAGGAAATCCAAACACTTTACGAAAATAAAGACTATGATGTAAACGACGTAACCTGGTCACGTGTGAAGAAAGCGCTGGTGTGTGCCAACTTTGAATCGTGGAAGCAGGAGCGGTACTATTTTGATGACGAGAGTAAACAGTTTTTTGAAAAAATCCAGAAGCACCTGGGAAATTTCTCCTTCAACATTACTTCGCTGACCAAAGCAGAGGATAAATTCATGATCCGTGCTTACAGCGACCGTTCGATGGGAGGATATTATGTGTATGATCTTGCAAAAGACAGCCTTCAGAAGATTGCCGACATAAGTCCGTGGTTAAATGAAGATGAATTAGCCGAAATGCTTCCCATTGAATACACCGCGCGTGACAGTGTAAAAATACAGGGATACCTGACTCTTCCAGTAGGATATACCATGGAAACCGCAAAGAATCTTCCTGTTGTGGTGAATCCCCACGGAGGCCCCTGGGCACGCGATGGCTGGTATTTCAATCCCGAAATTCAGTTCCTGGCCAACCGGGGATATGCAGTCCTGCAGATGAATTTCAGGGGATCAACCGGATATGGCCGGAATTTTTGGGAAAAATCATTCAAGCAATGGGGAAAAACCATGCAGGATGATGTGACCGATGGAACCCAATGGCTTATTGCTAAGGGAATTGCAGATTCAAAAAAAATAGCAATCTACGGTGGAAGCTATGGTGGATATGCAACCCTCGAGGGATTGGTAAAGGAACCTGATCTTTATGCTGCGGGTGTTGATTATGTGGGTGTATCAAATCTTTTCACCTTCATGAAAACCGTCCCGCCTTATTGGAAACCCATGCTCGACATGTTTTATGAAATGGTGGGTAACCCTAAGACCGACAGCCTCCAGTTTGTGGCTACCTCACCGGCATTGAATGCAGATAAAATCAAAACCCCGCTGTTTGTTGCACAGGGAAAAAATGATCCCCGCGTGAATATTGCCGAATCAAACCAAATAGTTGATGCGCTTAAAAAGCGTAACATCACCGTGGAATATATGGTGAAAGACAACGAAGGCCATGGATTCCATAATGAAGAAAACCGGTTCGATTTTTATCGGGCCATGGAAAAATTCCTTGGAGAACATTTGAAATAACCGTTACCTGCCCCACCCCTCCCTATGCTTAGGGGGGGGGCTTGGGATGGGTTATATAAACTTTTCCCCTTTTTCCAACAATACATCGTTGACAAACTGACGAATTTGCTGTTCGTCCTTTTTCCTGCAAACTAGCAGTACCTGCTCTGATTCGACCACAATGTAATCGTTGAGCCCCTCCAGTACAACCAGCTTTTCTTTTGGCATATTTACAATGCAGTTGGATGAATCGTACAGCATGACATTTTTTCCAACAACGGTATTGCCATTTTCGTCTTTCATACGGTTCTCGTAGAGTGAGCCCCAGGTGCCAAGATCGGACCAGCCAAAGTCAGCGGCCAATACGTATACATTGCCTGCTTGTTCCATAATACCGTAGTCAAGTGAAATACTTTTACAAACAGTATACGTGCCGGCAATGAACTTTTTTTCAAATTTGGTACCATATTGCCCGATTCCCTTTTTGAAAAGTATGTTTACATCGGGAAGGTGTGTTTCAAAGGCTTTCATGATGCTCTTCAGCGACCAAATGAAAATTCCGGAATTCCATAGGAAATCTCCACATTTCAGGAAAGTTTCAGCCAGTTCAAGGTTCGGTTTTTCAGTAAAGGTTTTGACTTTTTTAATGTGTTTTTCTTTGGGATACACATCTTGCTTTCCCTCTACATATTGAATGTAGCCATAGCCGGTATCAGGGCGGCTGGGGCGGATGCCAAGGGTAAGGAGCCATTCGTGTTCGCCTGCCGCCCCGAGCGCAGCTTCGATATTTTCCTGAAAAACATCCTCCTTAAGTATGATGTGATCGGAAGGTGCCACAACAATCCTGGCTTCCGGATCCCTTGCAAGAATGCAATAGTTGGCATAGGCAACGCATGGCGCTGTGTTGCGTCGTGAAGGTTCCAGTAAGATCTGCTGGGTGGTCAGCTCAGGGATTTGCGTTTTGACCAACGATAAATAACTCTCATTGGTGACAATATAGATATTCTCTTTGGGGCAGATTCGTTTAAACCGATTATAGGTTTGCTGGATCAATGTTTCACCTATTCCGAGAATATCAATGAATTGTTTCGGATGGGTTGACCGGCTCATGGGCCAGAACCGGGCACCGACTCCACCTGCCATGATCACGCAGAAATTGTGTTTCGATTTCGCCATGTCGCTGGGGGTTTAAATTTATACAAACATACATAACTAAACCCAAAATGCAAAACGCAATGCAAAAAACGAAGAACCAGGGAAAACAACGCGATATTTTTTATTCGAAGGATAAAATCTTCATAAACAATGTATCTTTGAATATACAACTAACCAACTACCATTATATATGAAAAAATATCCTTTTTTTTTCCTGTTCCTCCTGCTTAGTTACTCAACGCTAACAGCCCAGGATTACCAGAACATCGTTACCAACGGCCTGGCATTTTATTCAGACTCGACGAATGCAACTGTTTTCCTTTCCGGGATTAAGATCGAATCAAAAAGTTCCATGGGAAGCGGAGACACACTTTTCCTTGCCGCGAATACAATAAGGCCGCACACCTCCGGCACCTTGCTTGATACGGTCGGCGGGATATTGGGAAGGATTATCATCAAGCGGAACAACGGCTGGTTCTCTTTTGTCAATGCAACGGGGGATACCATTTTTCTTAACAGCCAGGCCGTGCTGAATGAGTCCTGGAAATTCTGTTCCCTGCCGGCGAAAGGGCAGCTCGTGGCTACCTGCTCCTCCATTCATTCCATTTCTCTCCTCGGGATCAATGAAACCGTAAAAGAGATCACCTTCCATGCCAGGGATTCAAATGGCGTGAATATTCCAAACTATTATAATGCTAAAAGCATTCAATTGGGTCAGCACTATGGATTTACGCGGATATATGATCTATTCCATATACCTGACACCTCCGGTGTTTTCAAACTGGAAGGGAAAAACAATCCGGCGATCGGTTTCCAGGGAATGACCTGGCATGATGTGTATAATTATGAAGTCGGGGATGAATTTCAAATAGTGGGTCTTACAAACTATCTCTGGGGTTCGCACCCGGCGACCATAGATTATACGATCATCAGAAAAGTACTGGCAAAGCAGGTGGCTTCGGGACAGGAGAACGTAACCTATACCTTCGAATCCTGCAAGGAAGTAATCGACTACAACCCGCTTTTAGGACCCACTACCAGCTATACCCACGACACCATTCAGCTTTCTTACCCATATTCTTCTTCTCTTGCCGATTCTTCGATAAACTGGCTCCCGGAACAATTTGCCCATTCGGATTACCGGTATTATTCCTCACTTCACCACCTGGTGCCGGGCATTCCGGCCTATGGGCATTCCGGCAATTATTATCTGTGCTGCTGGGGCCTGAATTACTATTTCAACCTGTACATCAATAATGACCGGGAATATGCAAAGGGTCTCGGTCAGGTACATTACAAGACCTACTGGACGTATTTCGATTTGATCAAATATGATTACGAGGACCTGGTGTATTACAAAAAAGGCAATGAACATTGGGGGAACCCTGTTTACGTTAACTGTTCGGCCATGATGCCATATTGTACATCATATCCGGATACGTTAATCCTTGATCGCCAGGCAGGAAGTACGGATACCCTGTTTATTACGTCAAACAAAAGCTGGAGAATCATCAATCCATTTAATATTCAGTGGGCCGGATATAATAAAACAGAGGGAAGTGGAAACGCAACGGTGCTTTTTTCTGCAAACAGTGAAAATGCTGATTCAACAGTGCGTATAGCATTCTTTGGAATTGAAAGTTCGGCGGGAAACATAAGCCTGTACGTCCAGCAGTCAGGTAAAACATCAGGGATTGAAGGCAAGTTTGCAGGCAATATAAAAATATCGCCAAACCCAATGAAGGAAACGGCCATCCTTTCTTTTCCCGGACTGTCCGTGAACCAGGAAAAACAGCTAACCATATTCGATGTCACAGGAAGATTGGTGTTTGAGGATTACTTTTCCGGCGAAATGTATCGATTGAACAGGGGATCGTTGTCCTCCGGAATTTATTTGCTGAAGGTGCATTACCGGAATGACAAACCACCTTCAATGGTTAAGGTGGTGCTTGAATGATTTCTGTTTTTTACTCCTGCCAAGTCAAACGGTCTTTCATACATTCACCGGCACCACCGGCGCCCCCGGGCTGACGAGGTAGATGCGGTTGGTCTTCATGCAGATGCATCGATATCTGGTTCTGACTTTCTCCTTTTTCCGGAAAAACCTTTTTCCGTGCAGGGTGAAAATGGCATCGAAGGGGAGCTCCTCGAGGCGGAGGGTCAGATCGGGTGGATCATATAATTTCAGTGCTTTTGATAACTTGTGGTCGACAGAAGAGGAAGCTTTGGGATTTTCGAGATATTGAATCAACACAGGTTGGAGGTCGGGGGGGAAAACCGCCATGATTAGGTATGGTTGCATCAACAGCCGGAATTTGCTCTTCCACTCTTTCCCGTGAGGCAATGGTCGTGATTTGCGGCGCAGGGTGAATTTTTTTAGCGCCTGCTCGTGATCCAGAAATACATGGTGATGCGCCAGCTCTTGAATCAGGGTGATCAGAAACGCATATTGGTTCAGGTTTCCGTTCACAGTGATGCGTCCGGGATTGCCAGTATGAGGTGCCCTGAAATCGCCCGACTTGGATGTTCTTTGCCGCACAACTTTCAGGCTTAAAGGATTTCCCAGTATCAGTGCAACAACATTGTTCACCGCAGCCTCCGGAAGATGCGGGATGAGAACCGACCTGATCTTTTCCCGGGAAAACAGAGGAACCGGCGTGGCGATGTGTGGTTTTGACTGGAAGAGAGAGAGCTGCACGGAAATATTTTGTGTTATTTAAAACTCGGGCAGTTGCAACCCTTTGGATGGGATGTCGGACGCGAAGAGTAACGCTGTGAACTGCACGAACCGGCAAGCAACAGCAGGATGACAGGAACTGCCAGTAAAATCAACCGGAATCGCAGAAACTTCATGTTAATAGTTTACGTCGGCAAAAGTACTCAAAAAACCCGCAACCATGAAACAAATTCTCCGCCTGCTACCTTCCCCTTGTTCCCTTGTTCACCTCAATTTATCCACAGGTTAAACGCTTATTCAACGAAAATTGGTATTTTAGCAAAAACATTTTATGCCGAAGATATTTACGACCATCGGAATGTATGTGCTTCTGATGCAGAAGGTTTTCAGCCGTCCGCAGAAACGTAAAATCTACTGGAACCAGCTGCTTACCGAAATTAACAGCCTTGGCCTTGAATCGTTGGGCATTGTTGCCTTCATTTCTGCTTTCATGGGAGCGGTAGTGGCCATTCAAACTGCTTACAACATTACCAGCCCGCTTATCCCGATGTCGATGGTGGGCTTTACAGTGCGACAAAGCGTTATTCTTGAATTTTCCCCCACCGTTATCAGCCTGATCCTGGCCGGTAAAGTAGGATCACGGATTGCCTCCGAAATCGGCACCATGCGGGTTACCGAACAAATTGATGCCCTGGAAATTATGGGGGTGAATTCGGCAAACTACCTTATTTTTCCGAAAATCACCGCCTCCATTTTAATAAATCCCGTACTGATTGTATTCAGCATGTGGATGGGCATCCTGGGCGGCTGGATTGCCATGACTGCCACCAACCTGGTTTCCACCAACGATTTCGTGCAGGGGATCAGGATCGATTTTCAGGGGTACACGATTTTTTATGCACTGACGAAGACGGTATTTTTTGCATTCATCATCTCCTCTGTATCTGGTTTTTATGGATACATCACCAATGGCGGCGCACTGGAAGTTGGCCAGGCAAGTACCAAAGCTGTTGTTTTCAGCAGTGTCATCATCATTCTTTTCAACCTTGTATTAACGCAACTTCTGCTCACATGATCGAAGCCCGCAACATCAACAAATCATTCGGGGAGCATCATGTGCTGAAGGATGTTTCCTGCATCTTCGAAAAAGGTAAAACAAATCTCATCATCGGTCAGAGCGGCTCGGGGAAAACGGTTCTGATGAAATGCCTGGTTGGCCTGTTTGAAGTCGATGACGGCAAGGTCATCTATGATGAACGTAATTTTACCACCATGAATTTTGAGCAGCGCAAAACCCTGCGCCGGGAGATAGGAATGCTCTTTCAGGGGGGCGCACTGTTCGACTCGATGACTGTTGAAGAAAATGTAATGTTCCCATTGAACATGTTCACATCTCAATCATTGTCTGAAAAGCTGGACCGTGTCAATTTTGTGCTGAACCGTGTCAATCTTGAAAAGGTCAATAAACTCATGCCTTCCGAGTTAAGCGGCGGCATGCGCAAACGTGTGGCCATTGCCCGGGCTATCGCCATGAAACCGCAATACCTTTTTTGCGATGAACCAAATTCAGGACTTGATCCCCTCACATCCGGAGTGATCGATCATCTGATCCAGGAAATCACGGAAGAATATGAGATTACAACCATTGTCAATACACACGATATGAATTCGGTGCTCAGGATAGGCGACAGTGTGGCTTACATTTATGAGGGAAAGTTGTGGTGGAAAGGAAATAAGGAGACCATCCTGCATACTGATAACCAGGAACTTAATGAGTTTGTATTTGGAACGGAGTTGACATCCAGGTTAAAACGATAAATCAATGCCCTTAAATTATATTGATTACATCATCCTTGTTCTCCTTGCCCTTTTCCTGATCCAGGGATACCGCAAAGGGATTATCATCGGCTTGGCCACCATTGCCGCCCTGGTTCTTGGCATCTATGTGGCTGTTCATTTTTCAAACTACCTTGATGCCACGCTGATGGAACACCTGCACCCCTCGAGGAAATGGCTGCCCATTCTCTCTTTTTCAATCACCTTTGTCCTGGTGGTTTTTGCCGTGATGATTGTGGCCAAATTGACAGAGAAGTTAGTTGATGTTGTGGGTATGGGATTCTTCAACCACCTTGGCGGAGCCGTCCTGGGGCTGGTCAAAGGGGTGATCCTGATCAGCATTCTGATGTTTCTGTTCCACAGTGTTGATCCCAAAGGAAAATGGCTAACAGAGCAGCATAAAAAGGAATCATTTTTTTATGGCCATATAGCGGTGGTCTTTCCCAAGCTGATGAAGACCTTTGGCGGGGAAATCAGGTTTCCGGGAATAGTAGGCTGCCATCGCCACACAATGCCCGATCAATCCATAATGGCTTTGATGCCCGGAAGTTGTTTCCCTTCGATATATTCGAGCATGGCGCCGCCACCGGTTGATACATAGCTTACTTTGTCGGCAAGGTCATATTTGTTGATCGCAGCAACGGAATCGCCACCGCCCACAAGGGTGAAGGTGCCATTTTCTGTAGCTTTTGCCAGGGCCAGCGCGATAAATTTTGTTCCTGCTTCGTAATTATTCATTTCAAACACACCCATTGGGCCATTCCACAGGATTGTTCCCGATTGTTCGATCACATGGTTGAATTTCTGACAGGAAGAGAGACCGATGTCAAGCCCCATCCATGGAACCTGGATATCATACGCGCTGCTGGTCTTTTTATTGGCATCGTTTGAGAATGCGTCAGCCAGAACTGCATCGGGCGGGAGATAAAGGTTGACTCCCATTGATTTTGCTTTTTCTATGATGTTTTTGGCCATTTCAACGTAATCCTCCTCAACCATCGAGGCTCCGATTTCCCCTCCCTGCGCTTTGATGAAGGTAAACATCATACCGCCACCGATGATCAGGTTGTCCACCTTGTCCATCAGGTGGTTGATGATCTCGATTTTAGTCGAAACCTTGGCACCGCCTAAAATAGCCGTGAAAGGCCTTTTTGCATCTTTCATGCATTTGTCGATGTTGATGATCTCATTGGCCATCACATACCCGAACATTTTGGTGCCGGGAAAAAATTCAGCGATGATAGCTGTGGAAGCATGAGCACGGTGTGCCGTTCCGAAGGCATCATTTACATATAAATCACCAAGGGCAGCCAGTTTTTGAGCAAATCCCCTGTCGCCTTTTTCCTCTTCCTTATAAAAACGAAGGTTTTCAAGCAACAATACCTCCCCTGAGGCAAGTGACCCCGAAAGGTTTGTTGCAGATTGCCCGATACAATCGTCAGCAAATTTAACCGGACGATCCAGTTTCTGAGAGAGATAGGGAAGAATATGCTTCAGGGAGAATTTTTCCTCAGGCCCTCCCTTGGGTCGTCCGAGATGAGACATCAGAATTACAGCGCCTCCGTCGTTTAATATCTTGGTTATGGTCGGAATGGTGGCATCTATGCGGGTTGTATCGGTAATTTGAAATTCTGCATTCAGGGGTACGTTGAAATCAACCCTGATAAGCGCTTTCTTATTCTTAAACGTAAAATCATCAATTGTTCGCATGGGTTTGTTAATTTAAGTTATCAGGGCAAAATTAAAATTTTTCCATACGTCAACGCAGATATTTTTAATTTTACCTTGATTTTAAACCATCGTGAATGCAAGATCTCAGGGTAACACTCATACAGGCAAACCTTTTCTGGGAGGAGAGAGAGAAAAACCTCGAACATTTTAAACAGCTGTTTGACCAAATCAGGGAACAAACCGATTTAATTCTTCTTCCCGAAACGTTCAATACCGGCTTTTCGATCAACCCTTCAGCCTGTGCTGAAACCATGGATGGTCCATCCATAAAGTTTCTCCGAACCAAAGCGGTGGAAAAAAATGCGGTCATTATGGCCTCCCTTTTTATCAAAGATGGCGACAGATATTATAACCGGGTGATTTGCACCTTCCCTGACGGGCACGAAGAAATATACGATAAACGGCACCTTTTCCGTTTGAGTGAAGAGTATAAAATATTCGAAAACGGAAAGAAAAGGGTTATTGTTGAGGTAAAGGGCTGGAAAATCTTATCGGTTACATGTTACGATCTGCGCTTTCCGGTATGGTGCAAGAATACATGGCAGGATGGCGTTTATGGTTACGACCTTCTGGTTTGCCTGGCCAACTGGCCTGCAAGCCGGTCGCATGTATGGAAAACGTTGCTGGTTGCACGTGCCATTGAAAACCAGGTTTATGCAGCAGGCGTCAATCGCATCGGCAACGATGGGTTTGGTACCTGGCATTCAGGCGACACCATGACTGTTGATGCCAAAGGCAAAGTGCAGCATGCTGCATCGGAGGGAATCGAAGAAATCACCACTGTTATGTTTTCAGCGCTGGATCTGAAACTCTTCCGGGACTCATTTACAGTGGGAATGGATTGGGATCACTTTACAATTGATGTAAAAAAATAGCTCATGCCCATCACCTGGAAACAATTCGAACGGTATTGGTACATTTTCTGCCTTGGTGGCATAATTGCAGCACTTCCATTTTCAAAAATCGCATTAAGCATTGGCCAGATGATGCTCGCGGGTGGCTGGATCGTGGAGCGGTTTGATGGAAAAAAGTTAAAAAATGCTCTTGCAGGGCACTCGGCAGGGCAGATCATACTGCGAATTTTTCCGCTTTCAGTCAAGCTGCTTTTTATTGGAATTGCAACAGGATTTAAACAATTTTCAAAGAATAAACCTGCTTTAATCTTCAGTTCAATTTACCTGCTTCACATCCTGGGATTGATATTCACAACAGATTTTGATTATGCGTTCAAAGACCTGCGAACCAAATTTCCTTTGTTTCTCCTGCCAATGATCCTTTCAACATCTGAAGCCTTTGACAAAAAATCATTTTACCGGTTCATGGCTTTATTTGTCCTCGCCGTACTGGTAAGGTCGGTCTATAATGCCTGGATGATCGGAACCCATCAATTTATCGACATCCGCATTGTATCGCACAATGTGTCGCATATCATCTTCAGTTTACTGCTCACCCTCAGCATTTATTCGCTCGCCTTTTTCCTGCTTAAACGCAATCTTTTTCTTTTTTGGCAAAAGGGGCTCCTGCTATTGATCCTTGTTTGGTTATTTGTATACATCATCCTGTCGCAATCGTTTACAGGATTCTCCATTACCCTGATAACCATGCTTGTTCTGATCCCCGTTCTGATCTTCAAAACGAGGAACCTTAACCTGAAGGCCTTCCTTGCAATAAGTATCCTGATTGTTACTGCCTTTCTGTTTTTTTCACTCCGGTCGATCATCAAAGATTATTACCATGTGAACCCGGTGGATTTTACAAAACTCGATAAGACCACTTCACGTGGCAACCCATATATCAACAACAGTTATTCCACCCAGACCGAAAACGGTAATTATATATGGATTTACATCCAATGGGATGAATTGCGCAGCTCGTGGAATAAACGAAGCCATATACCTTTCGACAGCCTGAACCTCAAATCGGAGCCTGTGGCCTACACCGTCATCAGGTATCTTACTTCCAGGGGGTGCCGGAAAGACGCCGATGCTGTTGACAAGTTAAAGCCTGACGAAATAGAGGCTATCGAAAAAGGGACGGCAAACCTTGTTTTTATGAAAGAGTTCGGCATCCGGGGCAGAATCTACGAGTTTCTTTGGGGATTTGACAATTACAGGGAAACAGGCAATCCAAGCGGCGCCACGCTTATGCAGCGACTCGAATTCTGGAAAGCATCAATCGGGATCATTAATAACAATTGGCTTACCGGTGTTGGCACCGGCGACATGAACCTTGCATTCGCGGCGCAATACGAAAAAATGCATACAAAGCTCTCGCCCGATCAGCGGTGGCGTTCCCATAATCAGTTCCTGTCCATTTTCATCGGCTTCGGAATTTTTGGTTTTCTCTGGTTTTTATTCTCCGTTTTTTATCCCCCGGTGATGTTACGCCGCGTGGATGATTATTTTTTCCTGATATTTCTGATCATTTCCGTGTTGTCAATGTTAACGGGCGACACCATTGAATCGCAAACCGGGGTATCGTTCTTTGCCATTTTTTACGCATTATTTCTCTTTGCACGGAAGGAGAAAGACAGTATAATTCATAAAGACATATAAAAAGAATCACATGGAAAACACATCTTCTGATAACTGGCTTATGATTGTAAACCCAAATGCAGGGGTGAAGAAGGGATTTAAGGATTGGCCGAAAATCCTTGAGATATTGAAGGAAGAAGGTGTTGATTTTGAATACCGGCTGACTGAAAGCAGAGGGCACGCCATTCAGATTGCCTCAGAGGTTGTTGCCGGGGGAAGCAGAAACATTTGTGTAGTAGGGGGCGATGGAACCCTTAATGAAGTACTCAATGGCATCATGACCGGCAAAGATGTATCAACTTCGGAGATCACGCTTGGGATGATCCCGGTTGGAACCGGAAACGACTGGTGCCGTATGTTCAACATCCCTTTTGATTATGTAAAAGCCATCCACCTCCTGAAGCAGAAAAAGACCTTTATGCAGGATGCCGGAAAAGTCACTTATTTTCATGATGTGAATAAGGTGGTGCGCTATTTTATGAATGTTGCCGGGATGGGATATGATGCATTGGTGGCGAAAAAAACCAATATATTGAAAGAAAAAGGCATTGGCGGCTCTCTTACCTATATGTATTTTGTCTTTGCAAGCCTTTTCCAATATAAATTCATGGATGCGGTGATCGAGGTTGATGATAAGATAGTGTTCAAAGGTGAAGTATTTTCAATGAATGTCGGGATATGCAAATACAATGGGGGGGGGATGATGCAGGTACCCTTCGCCATACCCGATGATGGATTGCTTGATGTCACGCTTATTAAGAAGACATCAAAATGGATGGTAGTACGATATGCCCGAAAACTCTTTGATGGTTCGCTTGTTGATCTCCCGATCGTAGCCACCTTCAAAGGAGAACACATCAGGATCAGATCAACAGGAAAACTTTACCTTGAAACCGATGGGGAATCCCTGGGTCATACGCCGTTTGTATTTGAGATATTGCCGCGGTGCATTAAAATTGTAACAGGGAAGTAAACTAAAAAATCAAAACGTCTGATAAAACTACGAAGCACGATTTTGTTTATGCATCAACCCAATCTCCTGACTCTTTGATAAGCGCAATCAATGCTTCAACAGCGAGAGATTCGTCAACGTTTTTTCTGATCACCTGCTGTCCTTTATAGAGATGTATCTTTCCTTTGCCGGCGCCAACATAGCCATAATGGGCATCGGCCATTTCGCCGGGGCCATTTACAATGCAGCCCATCACTGCGATCTTTAAACCTTTCAGATGGGACATTTTGGCCTGGATGTTTTTCAGTGCCGACTGAATGTTAAACAGGGTCCTGCCGCATGAAGGGCACGAGATAAATTCCGTTTTGGTGATGCGGACTCCGGCAGCCTGAAGGATATTGTATGCGACAGGAATTTCAAATTCAGGATCTTCGGTCAGGGATACCCTGATCGTATCTCCGATGCCATCGGCAAGCAAACTGCCAATGCCAATGGCCGATTTAATCCGGCCGTCCTCTCCGGCGCCGGCTTCAGTTACGCCCAGATGAAGCGGGTAATTCATGCCCTCCAGTTTCATCCGGTCTGCCAGCAGCCTGTTTGCCGCAATCATCACCCGGGTGTTGCTTGCTTTCATCGAAAAAACGAGGTTATGAAAAGAGAGACCTTCGCAAACCCTGGCAAATTCAAGCGCCGATTCAACCATGCCAAGCGGAGTATCGCCAAACTGGTTCATAATCCTTTCAGAGAGTGATCCATGATTTACCCCGATGCGGATTGCTGTTCCATGATCGAGACAGATCTTTAACAGCGGCGAGAGCCGGTCAGCGATCTGTTCCAGTACCTGTCCGGTATCCGTGAGGTGTGATATAGTACCTGGAAAGTTGGAACTGGGATGAATATCGTGTGACGGTAAATAATTTCCCGGATTTATGCGCACTTTTTCGACTATTCCCGCAGCAATTTCAGCAATTTTAGGGGTGAAATGAACATCGGCAATCAGTGGTGTCTTATAGCCCTGGCGGTGAAGGGCACTTTTAATTTCCCGCAGGTTTCCGGCCTCCTTCATCCCGGGAACAGCAATCCGCACATATTCACACCCTGCCTCGATCATCCGTATTATTTGGGCCACGGTTGATCTGGTATCAAGTGTTTCGGTGCTGGTCATTGATTGCACGCGAACCGGGTTATCGCCTCCCATGGGCAGCGTGCCGATGTTGACTACTCTTGTTTGAAACCGGCAGGGAATTGCTGAAATCATGTTATTCGAAATCTAAGGTGTTGAAAAACTGTTTAATGCAATCCCTTTACCCTCGGCTTTCCTGCAACATAGTCCTTGAGATAGAATGGTTCAAAGTAAGCCAGATTTTCAAAGTCCTGGTTTTTGAATTTAGCTTCTGCAAGTGAATTCATGTATTGTGCGGAGGTGGTGAAATCGTCGAGGAACATTGCATTCGGATGAGATTTGAGATGTTCTTTGCATTTTTCCGCCCCTTCCCCGCCAAAGACGATCCTGTTCTGCTCAAGTAAATCACCAAACGAGGCCTCATCAATAATTTCAGCACGTACATCCTCCACCTGCCTACCCTGATCATCATAAATGGCACAATAAACCTCCATCCTCCGGGCATCGATCATAGGGCAAAAAAGGGTGGGGCTGCTAATCGTTGCATTTTTCATCGGCCCGGCCAATCCGTCATTTGTCATTTGTAATTTGTAATTCATTCCAACGGCCATCGACTGGAGTGTGGGAACAGCAATCAAAGGCTTATCAAGCGCATAACACAGCCCTTTTGCAGTCGCGACTCCAATCCTCAGTCCGGTAAAGGAGCCAGGTCCCATGCTGATTGCAATGGAATCCAATTCAGTCAAACTTGTTTCTGATTCTTTCGTGATGGCTTCAATAAACACGGTCAGCATTGAGGAATGAACATTCCGGATGGAGGATTCTTTCATTCCCAGAAGTATTTCATCCCGGAACAGTGCTACAGAACATACCGCTGTTGCAGTTTCAAGGCATAGGATCAGCGCCATGCACTATTTCTCTTTCTCTTTGGTAAACAAGTCTTTTTTGTCAACTTTCTTTACCTTATCGCCATTGTTCAGAAGTTTCGATACCGCACTGTATGGAGCCGTGATGATCTCATCGCCCACCTTCAGCCCGCTAACTATCTGGATAAAGGAGTTGTCCTGGATGCCTGTTTTTACATCTATTTTTTTGGCCGTGCCATCGCTGAAGATAAAAACGCACTCCTGAATCTTATCGCTTTTTTTCTTAACGGTAACCATCTCGACCTGATCATCCCCATTATCTTTTGTGGTTTTGTTTTTTGCATTGATCTTGTCAAGGGTGTCCTTGGCAATCCGTGTAGTTACCGCCTGAATAGGAACAGTCAGGGTGTTTTCAGCAACCTCGGTTTGAATTTCAACAGTACAAGACATCCCTGGACGAAAGGGAGAAAAATCGACCTCTTTACCTACCAGGAGATCTTTATAAGAATCCTTCAGAATGTGAATTTTTACATTGAAATTGGTTACCTGGTCAACGCTTACGCCGGTCGTATTTGCAGAAGTAGCAATTTCGGTTACCACTCCTTTGAATTTACGGTTGAGGTAAGCATCCACCTCAATAAGGGCTGTATCACCCATGCTGACACGGACAATGTCATTTTCATTGACTTGTACCTGGGCCTCCATTTCATTGAGATTTGCAATACGCATAATTTCGGTTCCGCTTGAGAACTGTGAAGCGCCGGTAACCCGTTCGCCTTTCAATACACCCAGCTTTGAAACAGTACCGTCGTTCGGGGCGAAAATAGCCGTGCGGGTCAGATCTTCTTTTGATCTTTTCAGGGCGGCTTCTGAATTTTTTACCATGAAATCAGAGGCCTTGATATCTTCTTCACCAGCGGTAATCTGGGCCTGAGCAACCTGGAAAGCGGCTTTGGATTGGTCATATTCAGCCTTGGAGATCACATTTTCCTTGAATAATTTTTCCTGACGTTCAAAGGTAAGCCGGGCATTTTCAAATTGTGCCCTGATTTGCGCAAGTCTTGCCTTTGAATTTGCCAGATTCGCTTTTTGGGTATTTACCGCTGCTTCGCTTTGATCGAACTGTGAAATATATATCTCCGGGTCGATTTTTGCAAGCAGGTCACCCTTTTTAACCTGGTTTCCCTCTTTTACGTAGAGTTCAACCACTTCGCCCGAGATGTACGGGCTGATCTTGATATCCTTTTCGGGCTGGATCTTGCCATTCGATGAAACAGTCTGGATGATTGTTCGTTTCATCACTTTTTCAGTTGCCACCTTTGTGCCTTCATTCCGTTGTCCCTTAACAACGGCTAAAATCACAATTGCTGCCACCACTGCAACAACGGCAATGATGATCCAAATCTTTTTCTTTGAAATTTTGTTAGCCATGAAAAATTGTATTATGGGTTATTCACGATCAATCCGGATGGGATTCCCCATGTAGAAGTCGAGAATGGTTGTTTTAAAAATAAAGTCATATTTGGCCTGGAGCAGGTCCGATTCGGCCTTGGTAAGATCTTTCTTGCTGTTGTTATAATCAAAAGAAGTCATCACCCCTACATCAAATTTCTGCTGGGCATATTTGAAAGCCTCGGTTTGTGCGTTCACTTTTTCCTGCGATGCATTGTATTTCTGGAGGGAGGATGCGGCATCAGCATAAGATTGTTCGATCAGTTTCCTCAGTTCTCTGGTTTGAATTCCCAGGTCGAGTTCTGCCTGTGATTTCTGGATTTTTGCCTGACTGATGGCGGTACGTCCCGACCATCCGTTGAAAATGGGGATGTTCAGGTAAAAACCAACCGATTGATTGCTGTTGTCGCGCAACTGGTCGGTGAAGGATTTAACCCGGTAGGAATTAGTGGTTTGCGGCATCAAAACGATTTCATGTGTGTTTTGAACAAAGCCTATCGGGATCGTATCAACAACAGACGGCTTGGTAGGATCGATCTGTTCAGCAACTCCCGAATACCCGGTTCCCCAGGAACCACTCAGCGAAAGAGAGGGTTGGATTATTCCCCGGGCAATGGCCAATCTTTTTTGTGCAGATTCAACACGCAACTCAGCGCTTTTGATTTCCGGCCGGGTTTTCAGGGCATGTTCAAAAATAAGGTCGGCGGTAATTTTATTTTTGGGAGCCTGAACCGGTTTGAGTGATGGTTTTTCAACGAGGAAATCGCGCGTCACAGGCAGATCAATCAATTGCTGCAGTGAGAGGTTGGAAATATAAAGCCTGTTCTCGGCATCCACCACGTTCAATTGTTCGGCAGCTTTTTGTGCCAGAATATTCAGCAAATCGCCTTTTGCCGAAGAACCGGCATCGACTAATTTTTGCATACGCTCCGCCTGGGAGGTGGTTATTCTGAGTTGTTCCCTTGCCACATCAAGCAACTCAAGGTTAAACAGGATATCGAGATAAAATCCGGCAACAGATAGCGAAATGCTGTTTTTGATAACATCCAGATCATAGTTGCTGGCCAACAGGTTTATTTTCTTTTCTTTATATGTATTTAACTTCTGAAGACCCGAATACAGGACAACATTGCTTGAAATATAAAAATTGTTGGAACGCACCGTATTTGTCGCAAATGTGTTGGTGTACATGTCGATGGTCTGACCGAAATTCCAAACGTTGGTACCGTTGGCATTGAGGTTGGGCAACATATTCAGTCCGCTTTGAAGCAAAACATCTTTATTGTTCTCAACTGTAAAAAGTTGTTTGTTAATGTCCAGATTGTTTTCAAGAGCATAGTTGATACAATCTTCAAGGGTCCATATTTTTTGTGTAAAACCTGCACGGGAAGCGCCCGTAAACATAATGATCATCAGGGTCAGAAGCCTGAACCAAAAACGATGCGTGTGCATTTTCAAGGGATTTAATAAGGGTTCAAAATTAATGATTTTAGGGTTCACCAAGGCATTAAGACGAATAAAATGTTGTTTGGTTACAAACCATGATTTTCCAAATTCAATATTAATTTCTATTTTTGCATCCCATTAAGTAAGTTGGAGCTATTTTCATGACAGCTATTAGATCATATCTGGCTTTTTTGCGGTGTTCGCTTATCAGCGTCCTTTTTATTGTTGCGTTTGTAAGCAGCATGCATGCAACCGGGCTGGATCAACCCGTCGCGGTTCCTGCTTCTGACAGTGCTGCGGGTCAACCGGTAAAGGCAGAAGGCAAAGATGAGGGAAAGTTCAATGCCGGGGAAATGATCATGGAGCATGTGGTCGACAACCACGAATGGCACGTTGCTGAAATCGGGAGCCTGAACATCACCGTTCCGCTTCCGGTTATACTGTTTTACAATGGCAGTCTGTATGTGTTCAGTTCAGCCAGGTTCCATAACGAAACACACAGTTACCAAGGCTTTATACTCGAACCGGAAGGACCGCACAAAGGTAAAATCAGGAGACTCGACGACAATCACAGCGCCGGAGCCGGGCTTACCGTATATGATTTTTCGATAACAAAGGTTGTTTTTGCTATACTGCTGAGTTGCCTATTGCTGATACTCATTTTTGTATCAGTGGCAAACGCTTACAAACGCAATGTGAATAAAGCACCGAGTGGATTGCAATCAGTTCTGGAGCCCCTTATCATTTTTGTCCGCGATGATATCGCAAAGAGTTCAATCGGGGAAAAAAAATATGAGAAATTCATGCCGTTTCTGCTAACGATTTTCTTTTTTATTTTCTTCAACAACCTGTTCGGGCTGATCCCGTTTTTCCCTGGAGGTGCCAATGTTACGGGAAACATTGCTGTAACGCTGGTCATGGCAATTTTCACCTTCATTCTTACAACCATTAATGGGAATAAGCACTACTGGATAGATATCATCAACACCCCGGGGGTGCCCTGGTGGCTGAAGTTTCCAGTGCCTTTGATGCCGATTGTAGAGATCATCGGGATCATCACCAAACCCTTTGTACTGATGATCCGTCTCTTTGCCAACATCACTGCCGGGCACATCATCGTTCTCGGATTTGTTAGCCTGATCTTTATCTTTGGTGCGATAAGCGCTGTACTGGGACTGGGTGTTTCAGTAGTGTCTGTTGCCTTCATGATATTTATGAATTTGCTGGAGTTGCTGGTAGCCTTTATCCAGGCTTATGTTTTTACACTGTTGTCGGCACTATATTTCGGCCTGGCTACCATTGAACCGGAACACCATTGAAAAAATGACGAGTGACAAATGACGAATGACAAATTGGGGGATGAATAACGATGAGTTAAATTGAAAAGAAATTTTGACAATTTTAAAGCAAACAGAAAACAATAATAACCCGTAAACCCCGATAAACCTGAACTTGTCATTCGTCACTTGTCATTCGTCACTTGTCACTTATTACTTGTCATTTGTCACTTGTCATTTGTCACTTGTCAT
>CAIYES010000473.1 GCA_903925275.1 uncultured Bacteroidales bacterium | reverse complement strand
TTTGGTTTCGTCCTTCTTACATGACAGCAAGCTGAACAAACCAATGACCAGGATAAATATTGATATTTTTTTCATAGTATATTGGTTTTATCAGATTAATAGTTAGGATTTTGTTTAAGATTCGGATTGGCTGACACATCAGAAGCGGGTATCGGGAAAATGTTGTAATACGATGGACGTTGCACACCATTTTTATCACCACCTTTCCAAGGCCATGTATAGGTTCCGTCGCTGAATTGGCCAAAGCGAATCAAGTCAGTCCGGCGATAGCCTTCCCAATACAATTCACGGCCTCTTTCATCAAGTATAAAGGCAAGGTCGAGTGCACCATCGGTAATATTCCCGGAAGCGTCACCAAAAGCCCGTGTACGTAGAGCGTTAACATAGCCAAGTGCAGTTGCACGGTCACCACCGTTACCACCTCTGAGAACAGCTTCGGCGTACATCAGGTAAACATCCCCCAACCGGAAGAGCGGAAAATCTGTATCTGTGAAGGTTGGATCTTTTCCAGCCACACCGGTACTTGTAAGATTGGTAAATTTCGTTACCGCATAACCGTCGGTAAAAACTGCGATGTCATTTATCTCAAGAGATTGTCCGTTTGTCCAGAACATGGCCCTGTGGTCATACGATGCAGGAACAACTGGTACGATGGAATAGGTATAATCTGGTGCACCAAGTTTTATTGTAATCACATAAGGACCTGCTACAGGTACAGCAATGTTGTCGGGGCTGTTAAAATCAAGTATGCCATCTGCAGGTTTGTTATCACCATAATTTAAATCCCAGCCACTGTTGGCCCGGAATTTAATATCACCTGCTGTCAGGTCAAGTGTTATTGACCAGGTATCAGTGGCGGCATCATAGGTCATCGGCTGATCTGAATCCCATCCTCCTGCCGTAGCTGATCCAATCACGCCCCAGGTGGTTTTAACCACTGTATAGGTAAGGGCAGTCATGTCAACGTTCACTTTGTAATAACCTGCGTCGGCAACATTGATGTTGTTACCCGGATGTTTCAGATATCCTGATGCAGTAGCACTGGTATCTCCATAATCGTTAGTCCAATCGGGGGTTGTGCAGAACTTGAACTGCGCACCAGCATCTGCAAAGTTCAGATAACCTTCGAATTTGTTATCGTTTGCCACCGACTTAAGTACGGTTGTGGTTTTGGCTGGGTCCCATCCCTGGTATGAACCAGGACAGTAAAGAACAGGATAATCAAGTTTGCTTTTGCGTGGTTTCGGAGATGACCATTGAATTGGACGGTCAACTGCCGGATTGAATTTACCTACCAGCGCGCTTGTGGTGCGGGTACCGCCCCAGCCGCCAGCTATGCCGTAATCGGCAGGTACCATGCTGCCACCAACGGCTGCATGAATAATGAAGGTTGTGCCGCCATACGATTCGGATCTAGCACCATCAAAGTTAACCATGTAGATTCCTTCACTGGTATTGTTGTTGTCGGCGGTAAAAATGTTCTTGTATTCCGGTTCAAGCGTATACCCTGCACCAATAACTTTGTTACAATAGGTGATGCATTCGGTGTTCTTGGCTGTTCCGGTATAGACCGCTGCATTCAGATAAAGTTTTGCAAGCAGCGTTTGAACGGCAGCTTGCCCGATACGCCCATATTCAGCACCCTTAACATTATTAATCAAAGGTTCGACGGCAAGAAGTTCACTTTCGATATAGGTGAACAATTTTTCCCGTGTGGTTTGTGGTGGGAAGAATTTGCCAACAGGATCATTCTCTGTCACAAAGGGAACATTCCCAAAAAGATCCAATGCATGATAATAACTTAGCGCTCTCAGGAAACGAGCTTCTGCACGATATTGCTCAATTTCAGTCTTGGCTGCACCTGAAATGCCCCGCTCTGTAAGTTTAGCATCTGTCGATTCCCTGATGAATTCGTTGCAAAGACATACCTGAAAGAAAATCCGGTAATACATGGCTTGAATGAAAACATCACTGGAACCCCAGTTTTGATTATGAAAATTTTTGATGGTCTGGTCATTCCAACCAATCACGGCTTCATCTGTTGTTAGTTCCTGGTGATACCAGAAAGCACGTATATATTGACCAAACCCCTGATCAATCCCTTTGATATCGGGCTTTGACCAATCCGGAGGCCCCTGCTGTCCCGAAATTGAAAGACCGGCGTATAATTTAGCAAGAACCTGCTTGTAACCTGCTTGATCCTTGTACACAGTGGCAGAATTCATGTCGTTCGGATTAATGGGCTGAGTGTCCAAATCCTTAACACATGAGGCAAAAAACATGGTTATTGCCACAACCATGAAAGTTATTTTGAATATTCGTTTCATGTTTATATAAATTTAAAAGGTTACAGTGAAAGATTTACACCCAGAACAAATACCCGCGAACGAGGGTACACGTTGTTGTCGATTCCCAGGTTGACCTCAGGATCAATCCCCTTGTATTTGGTAATGGTAAACACATTGTTAACTGTGAAAGAAAGACGCAGACCAAGTGTGTTTTTAATCAGCTTACCAAAATCATAGGTCAAAGAGAGATAATCCAATTTAAAGTAAGATGCATTCTGGATGTAGTAATCAGACAAATACTGATTATTTACAAAATTCACATCAAATACATCAGAGGTAACATTGCCGAGATAAGGTCCTTCGGGACGATACAGGTTAGAATATACCCCTCTGTTTGCTGAACCATTGTTATACATATAGTTGCCAATGGCAGCATGACCGGCAGTTGACAAAGTAATCTTTTTATATGTCAGGTTAGTGTATACGCCAAAGGTCGTAGTAGCATTCGGGCTTTTGTAGTGATAACGGTCGGCATCTGTAATTTTACCATCATGGTTGCGGTCAACGTATAACCCTTCGATGGGTTTGCCGTTTTCACCATAAACCTGCTGGTATACAAAGAAAGAGTTGCTGGGATAGCCAACGCTGTGGATCTGAATTGTGTTACCAACACCCCCGGAGATACCACCTGTGTAAACTCCCAGATAGGAAGGATCATCAATGGCGGTAAGTTTTGTGATTTTATTCTTGTTGAATGCTGCATTTGCGCCAATGTCCCATTTCCAGTCATTCGTAACAATGGGTTTAAAACCGAGGCTGACTTCAAAACCTTTATTTTCCATATCTCCGATATTGGTGACGATATAGTTGGTAAGGTTTGTACCGGCAGGTACCTGAATTTCGTTGATCAGATCTTTTGTTTTGCGAACATAGTAATCGACCGATCCAGTGATCCTGTCTTTCAGGAAACCAAAATCAATACCAATGTTTGTGGTTGTGGTGGTTTCCCACTTAATATTGGCATCGTATCCGTTCGGACGGAGCGTTTGAAGCCATACATTGCCAAACTGATAAGAGGTAAATTTATCGCTGAGCGTGTAGATGGGTAAATAGGGATACCAGTTTGACATGATATCCTGCTGACCTGTTACACCCCATCCGAGGCGGAGTTTCAACTGTGAAAGTACCTTTGAATTCCTGAGGAAGGCCTCTTCGTTGATTTTCCAGGCCAATGCTGCTGATGGGAAAAGGCCCCAACGGGTACTTTTCGAAAACTTCGAGGAACCATCATCACGCAAGGTAACGGTTAACAGGTAACGGTTGGCTAGTGTGTAATTAAAACGTCCGTAAAAAGATACAAGGTAATATTCCTGTTTTGCCACGATGGTATTTGTATGATTTGTGTCATGTACAATAGCTGCATCCGTATTATAGGTATTGTTTTCCACATAAAAATGCTGCCAGGAGTAACCGACCATGACATCAAATTTGCTTTTAATGCTTTTTACATCTTTTACATAATTGAGGTAAAAATCGAGCAGGCTGTTTTTCTTGGTCTGGTCGTATTTGCGGGCAAGACCTGAATCGAGCCAATTTCCTGTGTATTCCGGTGGTACATTCACTGTTCCGTTGCTCTTGGTATAATCGAGACCGAGGTTAAGATTTAAACGCAGATCAGGGAAAAAGTGAAGTTTATAATCGATCTGGGCATTTCCAAGGAAGCGGTTAACCGTTGATTTGTCATCTCTGAGTTCGAGTGTGGCAACCGGGTTTGCAGGAGCCTGGTTGACCGGATTGCGTTGTCCGAATTCATTGGGTGACTGAAGCCATGCCCAGTAACCGCCATAATTCCGGTCAATGAGGGTACGGTTTTCCATAACCGGTTTTGTTGGGTCAAAATTGATGGCGCTTCCGATGGCACCCTGATCGGCAAACTGATTCTTCTCATACATGTACTTTGCGTTCACGTTGAGTTTCAGATAGTTTTTAAAGAAAGTCGGATTCAGATTCGCACCGAGCGAAACCCGCTGCATATTATCAGTTTTCAGGATTCCGTCCTGATATGTATAACCAACTGAAACACGATAAGGCATCGTGCTCACAGCGCCTGTAAATGCCAGGTTGTGGTCGGTGCTGATGGCTGAGCGGAAAATCTCTTTCTGCCAGTCAGTCGAGGTGGTGCTGTCGGTATTAAGTAGGGCAAGAACATCAGCACGGTTCGGATATTTTTGTTTTACTAAAGTACGGAACTCATCTCCGGAGAGGACACTGGTTGTTTTGGGAACCGTAGCAACAGAGACATTACCAGAATATTCCACGCCAAATTTCTTGCTGCCAGCTGTACCTTTTTTTGTTGTAATAAGGATAACCCCGTTCGAAGCTCGTGAACCGTAGATGGCTGTGGCCGAAGCGTCTTTGAGAACAACGTAGGTGGCAATATCATCCGGGTTGATCATACTCAGAGAACCACGGGCGCCGGAGGTTCCGGCGTTGTCGATGGGAACTCCGTCAATAACAACCAAAGGATCGTTTGAAGCATTGATAGAAGAACCTCCTCTGATACGGATCACAGCATCACCACCGGGCGTTCCGCCGAGCGTTGTTACCTGTACGCCAGGAATTTTCCCAATGATCGCCTGCTGAGGTGAAGAAATACGGCCCTGGTTAAAATCTTTCTCTCCAAGGGTAGCTACAGAACCAGTGGCGTCTCCCTTTTTAACAGTACCATAACCAATTACTACCAATTCGTTTAAACTCTTAACACCGGTAGCAAGAGAGATGTTCAGACTCTTCTGGCCATTATAGGTGATTTCCTGCGTAGCATATCCAACGTAAGAGAAAACCAGAACATCATTGGTCTTTACCTTAAGTGAATACTTACCATCAATATCCGTTACAGCTCCGATTGTTGTGTTTTTTATCACAACCGTAACCCCCGGTATTGAACTTCCGTCTGATGCATCTGTTACCACCCCTGTTATAGCAACCTCCTGTGCATAACCTACCGATGCGAATGCAAAGGCGAGGAAAATAACCAGATAACGCAACCATAGTACACGTTTCTTCATAAATTTGATTTTAAATAGTTTAACATTCTGTTAACTGATCTTAAGCGTGTTATTAGTTAATATTAAATTCAAGGGGCTAAAATAGCATTTTTTTACACCAATTTGATAAAAAGGTGAAAAAAGTTTAAAATGACCTCACTCAAAACCCAATTTTTCAAAGGAAAAAAGGTGAAAGGATGAGGTGAACAAAAATTTCAGAACTTGTACGACGCTTTCATGAAATCTGCCGATGGCAATACATTGCCGGTGAAATCGAACAGGGTGCAATTGTCCCAGGCTGAACCAGTTCCCCATTTGTCTTTCATTGAGGAGGTGATCCAGTCCGGTTCCCAATACATGATGCCTGTACCTCCTCCTGCAATAACAGCCTGCGTCAGATCTTTATAATATTTTAATTGTCCTGCCGGGGTGAGCGGATAACCAGGGACACTGTCTGCCTTGCTGAAGATGTTTGGATAGGTGTCGGCATCAGCGCCTGTCCAGGGGTAGGCCGTCTCCACAATCATCACCTGCTTGCCATATGTTGTTCGTATTGCGGTTATGATATTTGTGACAAGGCTCATTTTATTCATGGTTGACCATTTTGAATAATGAGAAATACCAAGAATGTCAAAGTCGGTCACGTTTCCCTTATTTACCACACCCTCAATCCACCAGGTGGCATTCTGCAATTGAGCAACATGCAGGATAATTTTGGGTTTTATATCCGAAGATGCCGAAAAATCCCGCACAGCTTTAATTCCGGCGTTGAGCAATACACCAAAAGGCTGCCAGTTGTTGTTTTTCAACTGTCCTTCAGGGAAAAGCATTCCCGGATTTGTTTCGTTGCCAACCTGTACCATTTCTGGTGTGAGATCTTTGCTCTTCAGATAGTTTAATACTTTCAGGGTATAGTTGTAAACCGAATCCTTCAGCAGTGTCAGATTCAGCCCATTCCAGGCAGCAGGGGTTTCCTGGTGATTTGGGTCGGCCCAGATATCGGAATAATGGATGTCGAGGTTTACAGCCATTCCTGCGTTTTTAGCACGCCTGATCGTTTTTTCAACATCAGTCAGGTTGCTGTAAATCTTACCTCCTGTGATCTCCCCTATCCAGGCCGGGTTGTGCCACAACCGCACCCTGACGGTATTGGCACCATGGTTTTTCATGATAACGAACGGGTCAACGATAATTCCTGAATCATGATATACTGCACCATAATCCTGTAATTCATTTGCATAGGAAAGATCTACACCCATGCTGAACCGATCCCAGGTATAAGGCGGCTGGGGATCAGTAATAGTCTGCCCGTCGTCATCGCCAGTTTTGCAGGCAATCAGGCTCAGGAAAAGAAAAAAAAATATATTTAATGATAGCTTCATGGTTCAGCAAGGATTGAATTAATCCATCAAAGATAGTAAATTTGTCAGCAGGAATTTTAACTGGATTAGTTCGTTAATTAAAACTTTTGGTTATGAAATCCTTGGTATTGTCAGCATTTTTTCTTTTTCTTACGGGGCTCACCATGGCCCAGTGGCAACCGTTGAACGCCCCCTGCGGAGGTACTGTATATGTATTTCTCCAGAAAGATCAGTACATTTTTGCAGGCACTACCATGCACGGGGTCTACCGAACCGCTAATGGCGGAACCAGTTGGACAGCCGTCAACAACGGGTTGGTTAACCCGGGTATCAAGGGGCTGGCTGCCTCAAATACTGCTGTCTTTGCGGCTACCGACGGTGGGTTGTTTCTAACGAACGACCATGGAAATCAATGGCACACCATTATTATTAATGGTTCAGCAGCCCTTGCCTTCCAATCGGTGGCTGCGAACGGGAACACCGTATTGGTTACAACTCCCGGAGGAGAAGTGCTACGCTCTCCTGATAACGGAATCACCTGGAGTTCAGTTCTTACCACATCATACACCTATATGCATGCTGAAATGAATGGCTCTGAGGTCTATATCGGAACTTCGTCGCCAACGATCTGCTATTCAGCCGATAATGGTGTAAATTTCACCATATTCGAAAACTGTCCGTTTGATTATGCCCATTCCTTCGCCTTCAAAGATTCGAAAATATTTACAGCGGCCTATCCTACAGGTTCCTGGAGTTCCTATACTTATGTCTCAACCGATCATGGCAGTACCTGGAATAATACCGGTTATTCGGTGTTGATGGATATAAACCAGGTTGCCGTGAACGGAAACATGCTTTATGCAGCAAGTCAAAACAGTGCTTATGGAGAAGGCCCTGGCGGGGTGTTCGTCTCGGCCGACGATGGCAATCACTGGACAGCAGCCGGACTGACAGGCACAACAGTAAATGATGTCGCGTTTTCAGGTTCCAGGCTGATTGCAGGTACTTACCAATCTGGGATATACATCTCGGAGGATGCCGGCAGTCATTGGGTTGAATCAAGTAACGGTCTTACAAAATTGGCCATTCAGTGTATCGCGAAAAACGGTACAAACCTCTTTGCGGTGGACAACAATGAAGGCGAGGGTCTCCTGGTGTCGCAGGATGAGGGGTTAAACTGGCGCCATGCCAACAACGGACTACCTTCCTATGTGGGGCAGATCATTGTTCAATCGTCAACCCTTATTGCTGGTGCTGACTACCAGATATTTTATTCAGAGGATAATGGCGCCTCCTGGGTCTCCAAATTTAACCCGGGATACACCGTTAACTGCTTCCAAACCAAAGGTAACACGCTTTTCGCCGGAACCCAGGGAGGAGGGATTTTTATTACCAGCGACCATGGTATCACCTGGAATTCGGCGAATAATGGTCTTAAGAGTATGAATATCATGGCGTTCACAGCCAAAGGATCTGCAATTTACACTGGTACAGATAATGGGCTCTTCAAGTCGACAGACAACGGAGTAACATGGGTTGAGGCCGATAACGGAATTCCCGGCAATTATTTTACGTCACTTGCTGCAAATTCATCTTACCTATTCACCACGATCACCAATTATCAGGTACTGAGCGGTTATACCGCCTTTTACCGGTCTGCCGATGATGGTGCAAACTGGGTCAGAACCGGACCTGAATTCAACGACATCTGGCTCTCCAATTCCTTTACTGTTGACCAGGAGCGTATCATAGCCGGTCTTAATGATGAACCTCAGATACTTTTTTCCGACGACAACGGACTTAGCTGGTCCATACTGAATTCCGGACTGCCCATCAATTATGGCATTCAATCGCTATACATCAGCGGACAAACCCTGTATGCCGCCACCACGGTAGAAAACGGGTATGACAATGCCGGGATATGGACACGACCCTTGACGGAACTTGTCGCGTTCAGAACACAGCCGGATACCCTCTTTCTTACAGCTGAACAGGGATATGAGGCGACGCTGGAAATCACATCGTCGACACCATGGACCTTGGAAGGGACGCTGCCCGGGTGGTTTACGACCAACTATCAAGGCGGCCAGGGCACCGGAACGCTGGTCGTATCTTCTTCGCAGGTGAACCCCTACCCCGTTCCCCGTTTTGCTGCCCTCGATATTGCCTCCATGGGTATGACACAACATGTGGTAATCGTACAGCATGAAAAGGTATATGGGGTTAATGAAAAAGAGGCAAACTCGCTGACAATCTTTCCCAACCCTGCCACCGGAACCATCATGTTGGAAACTGATGCCCTGTTCGAAAAAGCAACTGTATATAATTCGATGGGTCAGATCGTTCTCGAAGTCCAGGTAAAAAGCACGGCAACCCGCATTGATATGTCCAAATGCCATAAAGGCGTATATTTCATTGCAGTTACAGGGAAATCAGGTACCAGTATCCGCAGGGTGGTTTTGCTGTGATGGCGTAATTAATGAAAGAATCAAAAAAAATCGGCTTAGATAATTTACAATGAATGCATTATAAAAACACCTCATCCCCTGACCCTTCTCCTGAAGGAGAAGGGGAATTCCCTCTCCCTTTGGAGAGTTAGCGTGAGGTGAATTTTGTTTTTCAGACCAGACTCAAACATAGTCAGAAATGATGAAAAGAAAGCTACACATCCTTTTATCCCTGATATCGTTCGTATTGCCTTGCACAATGAAATCACAACCCGACCAGCTTTGCATCGCTTATAGTACAACAGTCAAACCTGAAAGCGTGATCCTGAAACCACTCGGCTCAATGACCTTTGTGAAACAGCAAATCCATCCCTCTATGGGTACAATAAAACGTTTTGAAAATTTTCCGTCTGCATTTGTCGATTCACGCAATGTAGATGTGTGGCTTCCTGACGATTATTCAGCGAAGAAGAAATATGCCGTGTTGTACATGCACGACGGACAGATGCTGTTTGATTCTGCCATCACATGGAATAAGCAGGAATGGGGCGTTGAAGATGTTTTAAGCAAGCTTATCCGCGAACATAAAATCAGGGATTGTATTGTGGTTGGAATCTGGAACAATGATCACTATCGCCATGCTGAATACTTTCCGCAAAAGGCTCTTGAATATTTGACGTCCGGAGAAAAAACTGAACTGTTAAACACCACAACTGGTGAAGAAAAGAGGGATTTGCTGCTTGAAGGACCGGTTGCCGACAAATACATGAAGTTTTTGGTTCAGGAGTTGAAGCCTGCCATTGACAGTTGTTTTTCGACATTGAAAGACCGGAAAAATACCTTTATTTCTGGTTCGAGCATGGGGGGACTTATTTCGATGTATGCAATTTGTGAGTATCCTGATATCTTTGGTGGAGCTGCTTGTCTTTCAACACATTGGCCGGGAACATTTAAAGCGGAGGATAATCCGGTACCCGGTGCTTTTTTGGCCTATCTGAAAGATCATCTGCCCTCTCCGAAAACGCATAAAATATATTTTGATTATGGTACTGAGACATTGGATGCCATGTATAAACCTTACCAGCAATTGGCCGATGCGATTATGAAAGCAAAAGGTTATACGTCAAAAAACTGGATTACTTTGGAATTTCCGGGCGAAGGCCACAGTGAAAAGGCATGGGGAAAAAGGCTTGAAATCCCAGTTACTTTTTTGCTGGGAAAGTAATGAAAACAATGCAGGCAATGCAGGCAATGCAGGCAATGCAGGCAATGCAGGCAATGCAGACAATGCAGACAATGCAGACAATGCAGACAATGCAGACAATGCAGACAATGCAGACAATGCAGGAATTGTTGTAGTGGCCAGTTTTCGCTTACTCTGTTGGGGGGCATTGGGGGTAGTTTTTTATAGGAATTATGAGTCTGAATAAATTTCTTATTTAAATGTATTATATGTTTAAGACTCTGCCGTAGTCACAACATAAATTTTAACAGTCTTTATATAACACTTATTTATCCTGGTTAATTCACAAACTAATCGAACTTGGTCTTTGCCGCCTTTCATCTACCCACCTCCAGCCTCACTGCCTATAGGGAGGAGTGAGGGGGCGTATCCAATATTATTCGTACATTTATCATTCAATTCAGGAACATTGAAATTACAAAAAACCTTACAACCCATTCAAAGCCAGCCATCCTTCCCTCTCCTCCCTGCGGGCAGGGAGGGGCCGGAGGTGGGTAGAAAAACACTGGTTTGAAAAATTTGTGAATTCTCAAGGTTAAATGAACGCTGACTTATATCATACCCATGAAACGATTGATTTTTCTAATCCAGATTTTTTTTGTTTTTGCACATATCACTATGGCTCAAAGTGTTGTTGATGGTTTTCGCCAGCCTCCTTCTTGGTCAAAGAATGCCATCTGGTACCAGATATTCGTGGAACGGTTTTATAATGGCGACAAATCCAATGACCCCAAACCGGAAAATATCAACATCCCACTGCTGAATATGATAGCCCCTGCAGGATGGAGTGTTACTCCATGGACACAGGAATGGTACAAACAGGAAGATTGGGCTGTAAAAACCGGCCGGCCGTTCAATGACATGGTTCAATACCGTCGTTTCGGCGGCGATTTGCAGGGGGTCCTTGACAAACTGGATTACCTACAAATGTTAGGTATCACGGCGCTTTTCATGAATCCGCTGAACGATGCTCCATCGTTGCATAAATATGATGCAAGGAATTACCACCACATTGATGTCAATTTCGGGCCTGATCCAGCAGGTGACAACAAAATAATTGCCGGTGAAAATCCAAATGATCCGGCGACATGGAAATGGACCTCGGCAGATAAACTTTTCCTGAAATTAATTGCAGAGGTTCACAAGCGGAATATGAAGATCATCATGGATTATTCGTGGAACCATACAGGGGTGATTTTCTGGGCATGGCAGGATGTTATGAAGAACCAGGAAAAATCGATCTATGCCGAATGGTATGCCATAAAATCATTTGATAATCCTGCAACCCCCGAAAATGAATTTTCATATTCCGGCTGGGCCGGGGTAGAAAATCTGCCCGAGCTGAAAAAAGTAAATGTCGCAACCGAAAGGATCAGCGGATATCCATACGAAGGAGATATCAATGAAGGGGCTAAAAAACATATTTTCGCCGTCACGAAAAGATGGCTTGCCCCGGACGGCGATACATCGAAAGGTATTGATGGCTTCAGGCTCGATGTAGCCGACCAGATTGGAATGGGTTTCTGGCGCGATTTCCGGAAATTTGTAAAGGCTATCCAGCCTGAATCGTACCTGGTTGGCGAGATATGGTGGGCCAAATGGCCCAATAAATTGATGGATCCGTTACCGTATATCAGCGGCGATATCTTTGATGCCGTAATGTTTTACCAGGTGTACAAACCGGCCAGGTATTTTTTTGCCAAAACCAATTACAGCATTAATGCCCGTCAACTGAAAGACAGCCTTGAATTCCAGTGGAACAGATTACCGGCGGCCAATCGATTAGCCATGATGAATGTTTCATCGTCGCATGATGCCCCGCGGTTGCTGACTGATTTTTACAACCCAAACAAATATAAGTTCAAATGCACTCCGAATGACGACCCCGGGTATAAGACAGGCAAACCGGATGCAGAGACTTACAAGCGCCTTCGACTCTACCTTGTACATGAGTTTACAAGCATCGGGGCGCCACAAATCTGGAACGGTGAAGAGATGGGCATGTGGGGAGCCGACGATCCCCATTGCCGGAAACCGCTCTGGTGGCCGGAATACACATTTGACCCGGAAACACGCAACAATTTTCAACCGGATGAAAAAAAGTATGATCCTGTTGGGTTCGACCAACAACATTTTGATTGGTATCAGAAACTGATAAAAATCAGGAAAGAAAATCCGATTCTTTCAACCGGAAACATCACTTTTCTGACTACGGAAGGAAAAAAATTAGCCTACAAAAGATTTGAGGCCGACACTGAGATCCTCGTAATCTTTAACCTGGAACCGATCGCGCAGAAATTTGACCTAACCGAAAACGGAAACTATCTCAATTTGTTAACGAATAAAATCATAAACCGGAAAAGTTTAACACTCAACCCCCTGACCGCCGCAGTACTGAAAAAGATGAAGTAAATTGCAAAAACAGTTATTATGAACTACACCATAAAAATACCCCCACCCCCATCATCTTTTTTTCCATCATTTTTTTCATTTCCTTCATTTCCTTCATTTCCTTCATTTCCTTCATTGTTTTCATTGCCTGCATTGCCTGCATTGCTTGCATTGTTTTCATTGCTTGCATTCCTGATAACTCCGGCCCTCCTCCAAGCCAGAGAGGTAGTTACCCTTCAATCAGACTGGAAATTTGCAAAAGGCAGCCATGACAAAGCTTATCAGGTGAAGTTTGATGATTCGGGATGGCAGATTGTTTCTGTGCCACATGATTGGGCCATCACAGGCCCTTTTATTCCGGATGGCGATGGTAATACAGGGAAACTTCCATGGAAAGGTGAAGGTTGGTATCGTAGTACATTACCTGTTCCAAAGGAATATGAAGGAAAACAGGTATTCCTTGTTTTTGATGGAATAATGTCTTCACCGGAGATTTATGTCAATGGCAGGCTGGCCGGAACATGGGATTATGGTTACAACTCTTTTTATCTGGATATAACCGGTTTTCTTGTTTTCAAAGGAACAAATATTATTGCGGTGCATGTTGACACAAGAAACCATGACAGCAGGTGGTATCCGGGGGCGGGAATATTCCGGAAAATACAGATGGTGGCCGTAAATCCGGTTCATGTGGGTATCTGGGGAACCTGTGTGAACACCCCGGTTGTAAAACCTAACTACACTGATGTCAGAATTGTTTCGACTGTTTGCAACGAGTCTGCTGCTGCAGAAAATGAAATATCTGTCGAAAATATAATTTTAAGTCCGGCGGGGAATGAAATCTCAAGAAAATCAGTCAAAGGGAAAATTGCTGCCGGGAAAGGAAGCGATTTTGAGATGACAATTCCCTTATCCAACCCACAGAAGTGGGAAATCAATCATGGGGTGTTGTATTCGGTTAAAACGATTCTGCGCAATGGAAATGAGATAGTTGACTCCTGCACTGCCAAGTTCGGCATTCGCACCATCCGTTTTACCGCCGGTGATGGGTTCTACCTGAACGACAACCGTGTTCAATTAAAAGGTGTTAACCTTCATCACGACTTTGGTCCGCTTGGCGCAGCTTTTTCACCACGGGGTTTGGAACGCCAGCTTGAGCTGCTGAAGTCGATGGGGTGTAATGCAATCAGAACAAGTCATAACACATCGGCACCCGAACTGCTTGATCTGTGCGATAAAATGGGAATGCTGGTTTTTGACGAAGTTTTTGATAAATACGACCAAAAGGCCGACATAACCGAAAAAACCGATTTCGAAGAATTTGCCTCCCGGAACATCCGGAATTTTGTAGTTCGCGACCGAAACCATCCTTCTGTTTTTATCTGGAGTGTCGGTAATGAAATGGGTGACGAGCAAACCAACAGCAACAATGGCTTTCAGCGGTTGCGTACCATGATAAACTATGTTCGCAAATATGATGAAACACGGCCGGTGACCATGGTTTGCGACAACCGGAACAGTGCACTCAACCGCCATTTTGATTATTATGATGTGCATTGCTGGAACTATGGCCGCCGATACGACCTTGCCAGGCAACTCGAGCCAACAAAAGCCGTTATTATCAGCGAATCGGCGTCGACTGTAAGTACCAGGGGACTTTATGAGTTGCCTTTGCCCGGCCTGAAGACCGACTTTACCGCTTCATTGCAGGTTAGTTCATACGATTTGAATGCACCCGGTTGGGCAGAAATTTCAGATGATGACTTCATGTGGCAACAGGATGAGCCTTATGTGGCCGGTGAATTTGTGTGGACTGGCTTTGATTACCTTGGCGAACCAACCCCTTACACCAATGAATGGGCGAAAAACCACGGTCTGACTGACAAAGCGGCATCCCACAGTTCCTATTTCGGCATCTTCGACCTGTGCGGCATCCCAAAAGACCGCTATTATCTTTATAAAAGTTACTGGAAGCCTGATGAAACAACTGTGCATATTTTGCCACACTGGAACTGGCCCGCCATGATAGGCAGGAATGTCCCGGTTTTTGTATATACAAACGGAGATTGTGCTGAACTCTTTCTCAATGGAAAATCGATAGGCACAAGATGTAAAATACCCGGCTCTCAAAAATCAACTGAACGGTTTCGCCTGATGTGGGACAGTGTGTCCTATGAGCCCGGAGAGCTTAAAGCCATTGCCTACAAGGAGGGAGAAATTATTGGTGAAGATATCATGACAACAGCCGGTGAACCCTATCGGATCAAGATGACCCCCGACCGGCAAACCATCATGGCGGATGGAAATGACTTATCATATATTTTAATCGAAGCCCTTGATAAACATGGCAATTTATGTCCGCTGGCAAACAACCCGATTGATATAAAACTGACCGGGTCAGGCACGATTGCAGGTGTCGGGAATGGGAATCCCCAGTCGCTGGAGCCTTTTCAGGCAAATTCTATCAGGCTGTTTTTCGGAAAAGCCATGCTGATTGTGCGTTCCGGAAAAGCGAAAGGCACTTGTGTGGTATCTGCAACTTCAAACGGACTGTTGCCTGATATGAAAAATTTGACAACTGATTAACAAATTTCCGGATTTTAAAATTTGCGTCTTCTATGCCTTGGCTGTAAAATGTAAAGATTTCCTCTGTATATCCGGTGGCTTTGTTTTTCAAGCCAGAGTGGTTGATGTTGATTTTTAGGTAGTGCGTGTATGGTTCACAATTATTGCGTAAGTTTGTGTGTTAAATCCCTGCACCATGAAACGGTTTATTCTTGCAACTGCCCTGCTCTACTGTGGTTTTATTTCAGCAACGACCCAAGCCCAGGTAATCATTACCACCCCTGCCTTTCCCATCGACACCGACTCGGTGACAATCATCTTCGATGCAGCTCAGGGTGATGGCGGCCTGAAGAATGTTGCTCCTCCGATCTATGCACATACCGGGGTCATCACCGACTCGAGCACTTCCTCTACCGACTGGAGGTATACGGTTGCTGAATGGAATGTAAATGTTCCTAAAGCGCTGCTCACTTCACTGGGAAACAACAAATACAAGCTCACCCTCAAGCCTTCGATCAATGCCTGGTATGGTGTTCCAACCGGAGAACAAGTCCTGAAAATGGCCTTTGTATTCCGCAATTCCGATGGCAGCAAAAGCGGACGAAATGCCAATGGAAGCGATATCCTTGTTGATGTTTATCAGGGCACGATGACCGTTAACATTGTGCTTCCCTCAGGAAAATCACTTTTTCTCAAACAAAACGATTCAATCCCCGTTTCAGCGATTAGTCCGACCGCAGAAACCATGAAATTACTGGTCGATAACGCATTGGTTAAAACATCTGCGGGAAATAGGATTACCGATACCATCGTGGCCGATAACTTTGGCCAGAACTGGGTAAAACACTGGGTACGCATTGAAGCGCTGAAAACGAACGGGTCTGCTGCTGATTCATTCTCCTATACAGTGGTTCCGCCCTCACATATCGCTGAACTTCCTGCAGGGATAATTGATGGGATCAATTACATCGATTCCGCTACAGTTATCCTAAGCCTGTATGCCCCGCATAAGGACAATGCTTTTGTGGTCGGCGACTTCAATCACTGGAACATCGACTCGGCCTATTACATGAACATCACGCCTGACAGCAGCCATTTTTGGTTGCAGTTAAATAATCTTGTTCCAAAAGAGGAGTATATATTCCAGTACGTGGTCAACGGGGACCTGCGAATTGGCGATCCTTATGCCGACAAGGTTAGCGATCCTGACGATCAGTATATTTCAGATACGACATATCCGGGGTTGAAACCATATCCGACCGGCAAAGCCACAGGCATTGCCACCTTCCTGCAAACCAACCAGGATCCGTATCCATGGAACTCAACCCCATTTACCCCTCCCCGGGTCACCGACCTGGTTGTGTATGAATTACTTATCCGCGATTTTACAGCTAAACACGATTATCCTTCACTGATCGACACCCTCGGGTATCTTAAAACTTTAGGCATCAATGCCATCGAACTCATGCCGGTTATGGAGTTTGAAGGAAACATCAGTTGGGGCTATAATTCTGATTTTTCATTTGCCGTAGATAAATATTACGGAACCAAAACAGGATTGAAACAATTTGTGGAAGCAGCGCATGCCCAGGGAATTGCTGTGATTCTCGACATTGTGTGCAATCACCATTTCGGGAGTTCACCGCTGGTTCGACTTTATTGGGATGCCGCTGCACAACGTCCGGCTGCAAACAGTCCCTGGTTCAATACCATCCCGAAGCATCCCTACAATGTCGGGTTCGATTTCAATCATGAAAGTCCGTCAACCAAGACTTATATGGAACGGCTCATTCGCTACTGGCTTACTGAATTTCACGTTGACGGCTACCGGTTCGATATGTCGAAGGGATTTACCCAGAAAAATTCCTATCCCGACAATGTGTCACTTTGGGGACAGTACGATGCAAACCGGATCACCATTCTTGAGAATTATACGAATGTGATCCATTCTGTCAACCCCGATGCCTATGCCATTATGGAACATTTTGCCGATAATTCGGAAGAAACAGTCCTTTCTGCGAACAACATGATGATCTGGGGGAATCTGAATGGTGCTTACATACAGGGAGCCGGTGGCTGGAACAGCGGCACCAATTCCGATTTATCCTGGGGATCATACAAAAAACGCGGATGGACGCAGCCAAACCTGGTAACCTTCATGGAAAGCCACGACGAGGAGCGGGTCATGTATAAGAATATCGCTTCGGGAAATATCAGCAAACCTCCCTACAATGTCAAAGATACTACCACAGGACTAAAAAGAATTGAACTGAATGCCAATTTCTTTTTCACGATTCCCGGCCCGAAGATGATATGGCAATTCGGAGAACTGGGATACGATTTCTCAATTACTTACCCTTCCGGAACTTCCGGCTCGCGGGTCGACCCGAAACCCATCCGTTGGGATTATCTGAACGATTGGCGGAGACGATATGTCAAAAATATCTATTCCGTACTCATTGATTTGAAGAAAACACAACCTGTTTTCTCCACAACCACCTATTCCATCGACGTTTCCACTGCAATCAAACGGATCTGGCTGAAACATTCAACCATGGATGCCACTGTGCTGGGCAACTATGATGTGGTTGCCCGCAACATCATTCCGAATTTCACCAGAACCGGCTTGTGGTATGAATTCTATACAGGCGATTCGCTGAATGTTGCAGATACAACCGCCACGCTGGCATTCAAAGCGGGCGAGTACCGGCTGTACACTACCGTGAAACTTAAGAAACCCTGGTTTACGGCCATTGATGAAACCACACTGCCGGAGATATTGAATAATAGCCCGGTACTTATCTATCCAAACCCATCAGACGGGCAGTTCAATGTCATTTTCAAACTGCCAACCGCAATAACGGAACTTAACTTTTCAGTTTATGATATCTATGGTAAGCTTGTTGCATCGGAGTTATTGGACAATTTAAACCAGGGAATAAACCGGGTTCCAATCAACCTTGCCGAAATCACGCATAAAGAACTGAGAAGTGGAATCTATTTTATCCGGATTTCTGGTAAAAACTACCTGCAAACTGGGAAACTGGTAGTGAATTAAGATACGTGACTTATTGCTTTGAACCAGACCGCACTGTTTTCATCAGGTGTTCCCTTTCTTCTGAATAGGTTGTCCTGAAAACACTGAACCAATCATCTTTATCAGGATATTTCTGCAAAGCTGTCGTTGTGATTTCATCCGGGTCAGCAGCCAGATCGGCTTTGGCGAGTGCCTGTCCAAGGTTTTTCTGCAAGGCCTTAACCTGTGATGCTTCAACATGCTGATTATTTAACATCAAAAGAAACCTGAACGCTTCAAGCGGCTGCCTGGTATCAAGATAGAAACTGGCAGCGGTTTGAGTGAGATATGGATTATTTCTCAAGGAGATGAATTCATGTACATCCGTCGCCTGCAAGCCAAACCGTTTCAACACGGCAGTGGTAAACCTCAATTGGTTTTCTATCAGTAATTTCATAGCCCCGGTATAGTCACCAACTGCAACCCTGGCATTAACTGTGATTACATTTTGCTGGTAATCTGAGGGTTCCTTGTATTTTGTGAGACTATCTTTCAATGATTGCTGATTCAGATGGCAAACCGTATCTGACAAAACCATATTCAGTGCTGCATTGTAACAGCGGGAAGCGTTTATAAAATTTTTCAGTGCGGCATTCCTGTCAGCCCGGATGATTTGCAAATCAATGGAATCCTGAAGGTTTTTACATTGTTGCCCGATGATTTTCATCTTATATTTTTCAATGGCTGTTGAAAAATCAGGATCGTTCAACAATCCAAAGTCAAACCCCGCTGCCTCAGTGCTTTGAAGTGCAATTTGCGCCGAATCGAATTGGTTGGCCCATATCTTTTTCTGCGAAGCGCTCAACTGTACGATCAGCCAGTTTTTCACTGCCTGCCGGTAGAGTGAATCAAATTCCCGGTCGCGATCGATCCTGTGGATTTCAGCCAGTGATTTTGCCTCCTTCAAGCGGGTCACTGCCAGTGTATACTGTCGCTTTTCGAGGGCCATTGCGCCTTCCTTGAATATCTGCTTATATTTGATAAGAGCCATCAGGGGAGCAAGTGAATCGAATGTGACATCCACCTGCCCGTTGCTGTTAGCCTCCTGCCGGAGTGCAGTGGCCTGCTCGTAATAAAAAAGTGCCGTGTCGGCAGCTTTATGCTTTAATGCATCCTGTGAAAGCAATGTCGAAATCTTGCCCAATCCGATAATGGCGGTCGATTTTTTTTCATTCAGCTGTGTGCTCACCAACGCCAAGTCTCTTGCTGAATAAGCCTTCTCGAATTGCTGAAAACAATCCAGTGCTTCAGCATATTTCTTTTTTTCCAGCAACTGATCACAATCAACATTTCTCAGAAAGAAAAGTTCGCTGAATACTGCTCTGTAACTTGAATCAGACCTTATAAATTCAGTGTGAGCGGCTGCATACTGATCAGCTTTGGAAAGATAGGTTTCGGCCAGGATGTACTTATGACTCCTGATACAGGATGAAGCAATGCCGATGTATGAATTGCAGATCCCTTCGGCGGCCTGCGACTGCAGCTGGTGGTCGACCGCTGTTCCATGCAGGGATGGGTTTCCTTCAATAAACCTTCTCCCGTTTTCCATCATCGAATAAGCTTCGGCATAACGGTTCTGATACATGAGTTGTTGTGCAGTAATCCGGTATGAAGCATATATCCGTTGGGAGATATACCTGATAATGGTATCCTTTGCTGCATCCGGGAACATCTTTTCGAGCAAAATGCCGGCCACATTTTCTTCGCCGGGGATGGTCTGATGATCAAAAAAGTGATCAAGACAATCGTAGTAAATGCGCCCCTGCTGCTGATCCATCAGAAACGAACGGCGAACATAGGAAAACACACGGGAGGTAAAGTACATGGCCAGCCGGTCAACATCTCGATTCCAGGGGATAGTACCGGTCTTGTGCAACTCGTCTAAAAAATTGAACATCATGCTGCGTGAATGCCTGAACATATGTTTGTATTTCACCACCAATCCCCTGGGGTCAGTACCATTTCGAAGCAAATTCTCAGGGAAATCAAGGGCTGCAATGCGTTCCATCACCCGGTTCACCTCTTCCACCATTAAATAATTGAGCGGCAATAGACCGTCATTGTCAAGGTGAACGTTGGCAGTGAACTGCTGCAGCGAATCGAGCAGTGAAACAGATGCATAATAATCATGGATGAGGGCAATACGGTCAAAAAAAGTTTGTAAAGCCACTGAGTCATATAACAGCTCAACATCCCTGACCATAAGGGTATCTACCTCCGGATCATAGGAAACAACCGGGATATCACATATCAGGCTGTCGGCACGGGACATGGGTTTCCCTGAAAGCGTTTCTTCCGTAAAGCCGGAGGTATCGGCACGGTTTGCCCATTTGAGTTTCATGTTGATTTGTGATGGAAACAACTCACAGGTGACCGGGAATTTGCGATAAACAGTGTCGCCATCAATCGCGGGGTGTCTCAATGAAATTAGAAGTCGGTTTCGATTGCCATCCTTTAAAACACACAATCCCAGTTCGCAGGAAATGCCGATGCGCACCAGCCAGGGTTCACGCAGCACATCTTTCGCCATTTCCCGTAGGATTGCATTGCCGTTTTTAGAAAAATTGTCATCGTATTTATGGTAAACAATCCTGCAGGTTAGCTTATGGGATGTATTAGAGATGATTTCCTGGGCCTCCATAAACATTGGCAGGAAAAGCAAAGAGCAAATTATGAAGTACTTATGTGAAAAGGTCATTCTTTCAGATTCAAGGATCACAAAATTATGGATTTCCCGGTACAAGGCAGGAATAATTGTACTCCACCCCTGCCCCGAACTGAAATCTGAAATCTGAAATCTGAAATCTGAAATCTGAAATAACACTTAACACTTAACACTTAAAACTTAACACTTTCATACCCCACCCCCACCCCCTCCCCGCAACAGGGAGGGGAGCACCTTCACCAAAAATCAACCCCGAACTTAACACTTAAAACTTAACACTTAACACTATTTTTGGTAACTTTGTCATTCATGACAATGAGACCCTATGACCCGAAAAGAGTTAGAACAGCGTTATTCCAGGGTGTGTGAGCTTGTGTTTGCACAACAACTGAAAAGCGCCCTTGATGAACTTGAGAAATTGATCCGGTTCACCACAAAAGCTGAATATTACTATCAGCTCGAAACATTTGCTGAAAATTACAAAACATTGCTTCGTTATTCCTTCGATGGATATCATGATCCTCAGCAAAAAAGCATTCTGGATGGTCTGTGTGCCTCAATGCTGGCGATGGCCGACGAAATCAGGCAGGCGTTGCTTTCGCGGGAATTGCCTGTCATCAGGGAGGAAAGGAAATCGTTACGCAATCTGTTTGGCGATGATCCTCAGGCTATTTCTTCCAGGATTGATGAGATTTTTTTTCATCGTGAATTGAATAAACTGATAGAAGAAACCGACCCTGACGGCAACAGTCCGGTTGCAGCAAGCCTCATTCCTGTTGCACAAACCGACCAGATTTTCAAGCTTATATGGCTGATGGGCAAAATGACCGAAGAGCAGAAATTGCTTCTCCGCCGGATCAACCGGTCAGAACAAATTGAATGGTATGAAAAATGTCTCGTGGTCAGCGCCATCACCCTCAGCCTGCTCAACCAGTTTGACCAGCATAAACTGATTCTTCTCATGGAATTCGTTGAAACAAGGGAAAACCAGGTATATCAGCGGGCCCTCACCGGGCTCGTCTTCGGATTGCTGGTTTACGACAAACGGCTTGGGTTTTACCCCGAACTGGTTGATAAATTGACAAAATTCACACATGATGATTCCCTTCTTCCTGAAATTGAACTTGTCCTGATGCAACTGCTGATGGCCAAAGAGACCGATAAAATTACCCGCGAATTTGAAGAAGAGGTACTTCCCGAGATGAAAAAAATGATGCCTAAAATTGAAGACAAACTGCAATTGAACGACATCACTGACGACGAAGCCATGGAGGGAAAAAATCCCGGATGGAAAGATATGATCGAAGAGGTACCCGGTTTATTCGAAAAAATTGAAAAATTTTCGAAAATGCAGATGGAGGGCGGTGATGTATTCATGAGCACCTTCCAACTGCTGAAACGGTTCGATTTCTTCGACGCCATGAGCAACTGGTTTGTGCCGTTCCACCGCGATCATCCTGAGATCAGCAGAAGTTTTTCGGAGAAAGAAGAGATCAACACCCGTCTTCTCGAAAGTCTTGAAAAAGCCTTTTATATATGCAATTCCGACAAATACTCCTTTGCCATAAATTTCAGGGCAATACCCGATCAGCAGCGTTCCATGATCGTGACGAACTTCGAAGCTGAATTTGCCCAGATGAAAGAAATGGCTTCCGAGGAACAAATCCTTGACCAATCGCTTGCATCCAATTCCGTTTTCATCCAGTATATCCAGGATCTTTACCGTTTCTTTAAATTATATCCTGCCAGACAGGAATTCGATGATATTTTCAAACGCAAAATTCGTTTTAACGACTTGTCATTTTATAAAGAATACTTCGAACGTGCCGGATTTACTGACAAACTCGCATCATTTCACTTCGACAAAGACCATTATTACGATGCGATCGACAGTTATGAAGACATCATGGAACGGAATGGACCGCACAGTGAATATTTTGAAAAGATCGGCTACTGTTATCAGAAAACAGGCCGGTTTAAAAAAGCTGTCGAATATTACAGAAAAGCCGAACTTTTTGATGGTGACCGGCAATGGATCCTTAAAAAGCTTGCCTGGTGCTGTCTGAAATTAAAGGATTATGAACAGGCCCTGGTTTATTTTAAAGATGCCGCCGGGTTGCAACCCGACAATATTACGCTGCAAATGCAAATCGGCCAATGTTACCTCAACCTGAAGGATTACGAGCAGGCCTTGCACCAATATTCCAAACTCCGGTTTTTTTCACCTGAAAACCTCAAGGTGTTAAGGCCGATCGCCTACTGCCAGTTCATTCTGGGGAAACCGGATCTGGCAATAGAAATTTATGCGCAAATCTTTGGTCTTTCATCAAATCCTTCAGCGTATGACCTGATGAATGCCGCTCATGTAAGGCTTTGCCTCGGTCAGCGCAAGGAGGCCATCGCGCTTTACCGGCAGTGCCTGTTGCTGATAACTCCTGGACGTAACGCCCTTATGGAGGCCTTTGACGAAGATGCACAATTCCTGATAAAAAACGGCATTCCAGCTGCAGAGATCCCCCTCATTCGCGATTATCTTATGTTTCAGACCGAATTATAGCGTGTAAACCGAAAATCGTAAAGCGAAAATCGTTTATTTTGTATCTACCTAATTTTTTTGTCTGATATGGAGAACTCGAAAAAATGGCAGCGTGCCGAATTATTGTTCTTTACAATATTTACCCTTGTGAACCTGCTGCCGTTCGTGGCAACCAAGTTTTTTCCGAGCATGGACGGGGCATCACACCTGAGTAATTCAAACATCATCAACCAACTGATATTTCATCACAATGCGCTTGTTGGTCAGTTTTTTATGATGAATCCGGAACCCGTACCAAACTGGACATCCCATTTGATCATCTCCCTGCTGACACTGATCATGCCGGCATTTCTGGCCGAAAAAATCCTGATCCTTGTTATCCTGAGCGGCATCCCGTTTGCCTTTCGCAGCCTGATGCAGACCATTTCGCCAAAAAATTATCTTTACAGTTTTCTGATTTTTCCATTTACCCATTCAATGTTCTTCTTCTTCGGGTTCTTTAACTTCTGCATGGCCATCCTTTTTTTTATGATTACCTTGAATTACTGGCTGCGAACCGAAGATAAACCATGGAATGTAAAAAGGATCATCCTGTTCGTGTTAATGGTTGCTGCTACATACTTTTCACACATCGTGATTTTTGGGCTTATGCTGATTTTGATTTTGCTGCAGATCGTTACAAGCTCGATCATTGGCATGCTTTGTAAAAAGACTGATATAAAAAGCACATTCAGGGATCTGCTGAAAAAAATCCTTGTAGTTACCCTTACTGCAATTGTACCGTTGATGCTCTTCATCTATTTCTTTTATTCCCGCCCCGGAACACGCGAAATCACCTATATCGCCCGGAAAGAACTGCTCAATTTTCTGGTAACGGTGCGACCACTTATTTCCCTGAACCCAATTTTAGAAGGGAAATATACGGTGATCCTCTTTTATCTGCTGGTATGCCTCGGTGCAATCGGAGCGCTCTTTTTCATAGTCCGGTTGTTTCGCACATTTTTTTTCAAACCGGGAAACACACAGAAAAGTGAAGAGAAATTGCTTCCACACCACAACTTCTGGTGGCTCCTTGTCTCCGTATTCATTCTGCTGGCGATGTATTTCAAACTTCCTGATGCTTACGGAACCGCCAGTTATACGAATCTCAGAATTGGTTTTGTCTTGTTTCTGGTGGCCTTTCTTTGGATATCAACCTTCCGGATACCCTGGTGGATAGGACTACTGGCGGCAGTAACCGGATTTTATGTCAATACCATGCTTACCCTCTATTACACCCCAAACATCAGGGATCTTAATAAACTAGCGGTATCATGCAATAAAGCAGCCGATTATATTGCACCGAACAGCCTGGTATTGCCGATTTATTGCCTTGACAACTGGTTCACTGGCCATTTTGTTGATTATCTGGCCGTTGATAAACCCATGGTGATGGTATATAATTATGAATGCCAGATGGGTTATTTTCCGGTGAAATGGAATGAGCAATCGGAGCCTAACTACTATCTTGGAAATCCTGCCAAACCTGAAAAATATATTAACTTCGAATTAACCAAGGGTCGGCCGTCACTTAAACTGAATTACGTCTTTATCCTTGGTCAATATGATCCTAAGAAGGATTGGTTTTTTACTACCCTCCACGGCATACTGACTGAGGATTTTGTCAGGGTGTATTCGACTGATAATTGCAGTCTGTATAGAAACAAATCAAGCAGATAAAAGCAAAACGCAACGAAAAGGGATCAAGAGGAATTTCTGGGGGGGGAAAGGGAATTTCGGATTTCAGATTTCAGATTTCAGATTTCAGATTTCAATCATTGACAATCTCCCATTCACTGTACCAACACACCCTTAACTTTTATGCCACAACCCTGATAAACCATAAAAAAAATATGGACACAAAATCTGAAATCTGAAATCTGAAATGTGAATTTTATGCTTGCTACCTTACCCCCCGGAAATTCCGCTTGATCCCCGAAAAGTCGGGGCCAACTGCGCTTCGATTTGAATTAAGGAAGTAGTTCTATTGCAGTGAATTCGCTGTTTTATCGTTTTTTTAAAGCATCTACCATGGCTGTGCCAAGATCGGCTGGTGAATCGACTACATGAACGCCGCATTGCCGGAGGATCTCTTTTTTTGCCTCTGCGGTATCAGATTTTCCACCAACGATGGCGCCGGCATGTCCCATCGTTCGGCCTTTTGGTGCTGTAGCTCCAGCGATAAAACTTACCACAGGTTTTGTTCCGTGCTGCTGAATCCAGTACCCGGCATCGGTCTCCATGCTGCCTCCGATCTCCCCTATCAGGATAATTCCTTCTGTTTCCGGATCGTCCATGAAAAGCTGAACTGCTTCGACAATAGTTGTTCCGGGAATGGGGTCTCCGCCCACCCCTATCATTGTGGTTTGTCCAAGACCTACCTTGGTGATCTGATCAACAGCCTCATACGACAATGTCCCTGAACGGGAAACGATGCCGATAGATCCTTGTTTATGAATGAATCCGGGCATGATGCCGATTTTAGTATGTGGCGGGGTGATGATCCCCGGGCAATTCGGGCCAATCATGCGAATACCGCGACAGCGCAGATACTCTTTCACAGAGATCATATCCTTCACAGGAATACCTTCGGTGATACAAACAATGAGTTCAATGCCGGCATCCGCCGCTTCAAGGATGGCATCGGCTGCCAGCGGAGGTGGGACAAAAATGACGGAAACATTGGCTCCGGTGGCCTTTACAGCATCAGATACGGTATTAAATACCGGCCTGTTTAAATGCATCTGGCCACCTTTTCCGGGTGTTACGCCACCAACGATGTTTGTGCCATATTCAATCATCTGCCCTGTATGAAACGAGCCTTCATGGCCAGTAATGCCCTGGACAATTACCTTTGAATCTTTGTTTACCAGAATACTCATGGAAATTAATAATTAATAATTACTGATTACTGATTACTGATGCGAGTCAAGTGTTGATATTCGATTGCCATAACAATATTAACTGTTATCGGAAAATGAAAAAGCGTGCAGGTTCAATTTCATTTTTTTGCGTCTCTGCGGTGAAAAATATTTCCGGTGCAGGCTGCAGTTATGATTTTTGAATTTCCAAAGATACTCCCTTTTAAAAAAAGGAAAAGTTTTTATTGATAATTTTGTTTTTAACCCTGATAATTTCTAACCTTTGCGTTCCTTAGTAAAAACCAACATGAGAATATCATCTATCACCGACACGATTTGTGCATTGTCGACTGCTCCAGGCATGGCTGCAATCGCTGTAATCAGGATTTCCGGGCCTGCCTCCTTTGAAGTAACCGGCCGGGTGTTTACGCCTGCTGAAAAAAACATGGACATAAAAACTGTCAGGTCCCATACAATCCACCTGGGAACAATTGGCAGCGGATCAGGCATTCTGGATGAGGTGTTGATCAGTTTTTTCAGGGCGCCACATTCCTATACCGGTGAAGATGTCGTCGAAATTTCCTGTCATGGGTCGGTATACATTCAGCAAAAAGTGCTTGAGTTGCTCGTTTCCTATGGATTACGCATGGCAAAACCAGGTGAATTCACCCTTCGTGCATTTATCAATAAAAAATTTGATCTCTCCCAGGCCGAAGCCGTGGCAGATTTAATTGCATCTCATTCCGATTCCTCGCACGATCTTGCGATTCAGCAGATGCGGGGGGGATTTTCAAAAAAAATCAGCGCCTTGCGGCAATCTCTAATTGAATTTACCTCCCTGATCGAGCTGGAACTTGATTTCAGTGAAGAGCACATGGTATTTGCCGACCGTGAGGATTTTAAAACGCTGCTCGACCATATTGAAGCTGAATTGTCAATACTTATCCAGTCATTCAGCCTGGGCAATGTAATTAAAACCGGAATTCCTGTCGCCATAATCGGAAAACCGAATGTTGGTAAATCGACCTTGCTGAATGCGCTGCTGAATGAAGAGAAAGCCATTGTTTCTGAAATTCCGGGAACCACAAGGGATGCCATTGAAGATACCATTGTCATTGGTGGTTACAGCTTCAGGTTTATCGATACAGCCGGTTTGAGGGCTGCCGAGGATCAGATCGAAACCATTGGCATTGAGCGTACCTGGGAGAAGATCAACGAAGCAAATATCATTCTTTATGTTTTTGACGCCACCGAACAATCCTTTTCAGATGTGATGGAGGCCATGGCCGATTTTAAGGATTTCACCACCGATAATTCGCGTAAAATGATCCTGATCGGGAATAAAATGGATAAATTGAAGACATTGCCCAAAGGATTCAAAGAATTCGTGGAATACGATACAATATTCGTATCGGGAAAACGCAGGGAAAACATACATCTCATTGCTGAGCATCTACTCCAGGTTGTAACAAATGCAAAGGTCTCAGACAAAACCATCGTGTCAAACTCCCGTCATTACGAAGCTTTGCTTCGCGCGCTTGATTCAATAGCCAGTGTCCGAAAGGGGCTTTTTGATGACATTTCCCCCGATCTTTTAACCAGTGATCTCCGCAATGCATTGTTTCAACTGGGTGAAATAACAGGAGAGATTACTACAGATGAAATACTTGATTCAATTTTCAGCAGGTTTTGCATCGGAAAGTAACCGGCACAAAACGAACACATAACCAAAACTGTATAAGTAACGTAAAGCCCAGTAAATATGGGCT
>CAIYES010000472.1 GCA_903925275.1 uncultured Bacteroidales bacterium | reverse complement strand
CCGAGCTTCAAAATCTTGTCACCGAAAAAGTCAACTCCGACCATTTGGAAGCTGAAGCCATCATTGAAGGCTATGAAAACGGTCCGGATATCCATTATTCCGATAAAGACGATCGGGCTTATTACGCTCCAATAGCTGATTTGATCTCCATTCCGGATAAGAAGTATTTCAAAAACTCTTCAGCCTTCTACCGGACTTTATTCCACGAACTTGGTCATAATGCCGCATCCATTATTATGCCGCATGGACTTGACAAAGTATTGATATCGAAACTTCTCAGATGCGACCATGCGGCATAATTTATAGGTTTTCGAGAAAACTGAGTAATTTGTCATCCGGTTTATAACGACCAGATTTTACGGACGGATTGGACATTTTCGCCAGCGCTTTTTCTTTTAACGTCATATCAGCATGGATATAAACCTGTGTGGTTTCTATTGATTCATGACCGAGCCAAAGAGCAATCACAGCCTGATCTACGCCATGATGGAGCAAATCCATTGCTGTACTGTGACGCAGAATGTGTGGGCTAATCCTTTTTCCGATCAGAGAAGAACAAGATCGGGATGCCGTTTTCATGTGCCGTTTTACCAAATGTTCAAGAGCATCCCGGCTCATTTTATCCCCGCGCATAGTTGGAAAAAGCGGATCGTGGTCAGAGCCGCATCGTTCCTTTAACCAAGTTTTCATTGCGCCAACAGTTTCACGTCTTAGGGGTGTTGCCCGAAGCTTACGTCCTTTGCCTAAACAGCGTACATGTGCCCCTGTTTCAAGAACAATATCACAACATTGTAAATTTACAAGTTCAGATGCTCTTAACCCGGTCTGTAAAGCGATTGCAAGGACTGCATGATCGCGACGTCCGATCCATGTGGCGCAATCCGGTGCATTTAACAAAGCCTGCATTTCCAGGGCATCCAGGAACTCAACATTACGCTTAACATAGCGTTTGGATGGCATACTCAGTATTCTCTGGCAATGAAGCATATAAGCTGGTTCATGAACTGCAACAAACCTGAAGAAAGACCGGATAGCTGCCAGCCGTGTATTCCGGCTTCTGGCAGCATTTTTTCGGACGTTTTCAATATCGTCCAGGAATACTCCGATCATTTCAGCATCAAGATCATTAACAATCAGCATCGTTGGCGCTTTACCAGTCTTCTCACCAGCAAATTTTAAAAGCAATCTGAATGTGTCACGATAACTGCTGATCGTATGAGGACTCGCTTCCATCTGTGTGTAAAGTTTGTCCGTAAAAAATTTCTGGACCAGTGCAGAAAGAGTCATGACGGTCATGGTTGCACCTCCTTCTCCATATAATTTTCCGCGCGCTGTGAAGCCAGAGCCAGCAATTCAGGAACGGCCTCAATGTACCAATAGGTAAAAGTGACTTTTCGATGCCCTAAATAATTGACCAGTTTGAGCATTTCCTGATCGATATTTTTGCCTTCCTTGTACCAGTTCATCATCACTTTAACCGCAAATGTATGCCGCAAATCATGAATGCGGGGACCAACTCCGTGTTTGTGGAAAGGTTGTTCTGTGCGCAAACCAATCATTTTACCAATAACTGCAAAGTTGTACCTGACGGCACAATCGGTCAAACGAATGCCATCATCAGAAACAAAAAAAGGTTCAGGTTTATGCCCTAAAAGCCTGTCACGTTTTCTGGAATATTCTTTCAACTGGCTTTTTGTGCACTCTGTAACCGGTAATATCCGGTTATTCCCATTTTTACTGTAGGTCACCGTAATAATTCCATTTTGCAGGTCTACATCCCTGTCATTTAGAGAAATAGCTTCGCTGATCCGCAGTCCTGTTACAGCCACAAGCCCAAAGAATGCCGGATAGGTGATTGAACGAAAGCCATTTGCTGATGGCAGAAGACTGGCAACTTCAACTATGCACCGGATCTGGTCATCGGTATAAATAAAAGGTCGTTTTCGTATCTGATGACCGGTGATTAAATTTTGCGGTGGAATTTCATGACGTGAGTCAATACAGTATAACCAGGATGCAAACAACCGGACCATTCCCAAACGTCTTGCCCATGTATTTTGGGATGCTTTACCAAAGAGCTGTTTCCATTCCAAAAACAGATTAGTGGTAATGTGTATTTGGTTTTTCGATTCCAGAAAAGAAACAAATTGTTTCAAAACACGCTCATCCGTATACAGATCATATCCGAGATTACGCCGTATTTTCAGATAACGCTGCAACTCCATTGAAAGGATCATAGCTGACCTCCTTCCTTCAAAGGCCAGGGCAGGGCAATAGTCCGCAGACCGTTAATATCCTGACGGGCATATAACAATGTAGTAGCGCGTGAACGATGCCGTAACGTATTGCTGATTTCTTCAAGGCTTGCACCTTTCTGCACCAGGTTGGTAGCAAGACTATGCCTGAGCATATTGAAGACCGAATATGGCGCAGGTGTTGGAATATTCGTTTTTTTCAATGCCTGATTAAGAATGTAATTCAAAACCGCAGCATCTTTAAAAGGCCTGTGTGGAATATGCCAGGTTACGAATAAATATCGGCTTGTGCCTATCCGTTCATGCATGAGATAATCTGCTATGGCTTCTCCTATATCCTGTGGCAACGGCGTTTTATCGTGAAAACCACCTTTCCCACGAATATATATTTCTCCATTGCGCCAATCAATGTCATCCAATTGTATAGCAATGACTTCCGGCGATCGAAGTCCCAGACGTGCCATTAGTAAAACCATCGCATAGTTACGTTTTTTCCAACTACAAGTGGATAGAGTACGCAAGGCTTCAAGTAATTCTTCAACATTGTCTGGCGTCAAATGATAAGGAATGCGCCGAGCACATTTCCGGGCAACACTTGGGATTCCAACTGCCAGGTTGGTCTCAATTTTCTCATATTGGAATAAAAACCGGAAAAAACTGCGCATACTACTTACGACTGTTAAATCCCGGAACGGTAGATTACGTACTGTCATGTATTGTAAAAAGTCAGCAATGTCAAGCCCCGTTATTTTTGACACTTCATCCGGACCTTCTCCGAATTTGAATTTAAGCAACCTATCCATAAAACTGCAGTATTTGTAGATAGTTTCATCAGCTAATCCACGCTGGCGGCTAAGATACGTTCGATACTCAGCCTTGAGTTTTTCCCTTGATTGGGTTTTTAATGTTTCCATAATTTACCTCCTGTTTTGGTTTAAAAAGAGGTAAAATTATGCCGAATACTCACAACTGAGAAGTTTCGTAATCAACACTTTGTAATGTCCATGCGGCATTATAATGGATGCGGCATTATGACCCTTATGCCGATATCGGCATAATTGCCACGCAACAGGCCACCCGAAACGATTAAACAGATTTGAAGCCTTCCACAATAATTTTGGAGACGATAAATATTCTAAGGAGGAACTGGTCGCTGAACTTTGCTCTTCATTTCTGGCCGACAGGGCAGGATTGACAAACAGACAGCGTAATTCAAATGCTTATATCAACTCCTGGGCAACATCTCTTCGGGACAATCAGAAATGGATCATGTGGGCTGCATCCCGGGCTGAAAAAGCTGCTGAGTATATCCTGGGCAACGAGCAAATCATCCTTGATGAAGAAGAAATTCAGGTACCTGAATTTGCTGAAGAGGTTGCACCCTTCTGAAAGATAAATTTCAAGCCGTGGACGGGAGTTCACGGCTTTTTTTCATTCATAATAAACACCAACAAAATGAGCTACAAAGGAAGATCACGCGACCCCAGGCAAATGACATCACGCTTCGCCGGCACATGTTACACTTGCAAGAAACCGATTAAAAAAGGCGAAGAGATCATTTACTGGCCAAATGGCAACCATGCCGAACATTTTGCATGTGGTGAAGCTGATTACAGAAATTCTGTGGCATCATTTGAAGATGAAGATCGCTACAATGGGTAGTATTGCTAAAATTCTGATCAAAATATTCATTTGAAATTTTTCAGGATTTGCCTTTTGGCCAATACATTATAAATAACTTGCAATATTTGACTTTACTGAGATTTATATTACTTTTACAAAAGAAAGAGATTTAATGTTAAAATTATATGAAAATTATATGAAACCAAAAATTGTTTTCTCAGTTTTGATTTGTATGTTTCTATTTGAGTTAACAGGTTGTAAAAAGGCTAAAGATGTCCCAGTTTCACCGATTCCTACGGTAAATGATTCAATTCTGTTGAAAAATAGCGGTACTCTTATCATGACTTCTACTGTCAACATTCCATGGGATGGAGATTTTCAATTCTCATGGGAATATAAAGGAACCAAAGCATTTGAGATAAGAAAAAATGATTTGACTTTTTCCAAAGAGAAGTCAGGTAGTGGACAGTTTGCGCATCTTCAGGGTAATATGAATTTTACATTTTTTCTTGACAACAATAAGGTCTCAAATGATCTCATTGTCTTAGTGGGTAAAGACCCTGACCCGTATGCTTGGTTTGTCATCTATCCTGTTGATACGATTCCTTATAATTCCTCTGCGAATTTGACTTATAAATTTGTGGGGGATTCTGCGCATATCTATGACGAAACAAATACTATTCCTATTACAGTATTCGACACGGTCGGAACGTACAACACCGGAAATTTGTTACAGTCGAAAACCTTTTACATAAAGGCCTTCAAGAATAGCAAGAATGCAGTTGGTGCTGTAAGGCTGAAGGTTTATCCTTCACCACCTGTATTAACAACCGCAGATTCACTTACTGCTTCCTGGCTTAAAATCGATCTTCTTTACAGAAAAAAGGATTCAACAAATTTCAGAAGTGTAATCGTAGACTGTGAAAAGGATGATGTTCTCAAGCTTATGGCCAATGGAGTGATGGAATATCACTTTGGTTTAGTTTTGTGTTTTGGCAAACTTGAATACTTCACTGATACTTGGTCTATGTTGCCTAATCGCCATTTTATGGAAGCAGGCATGGATAATACTATTATCAGCCTTTCAGATACTACCTTGATTGTTACACATCCGGAAACGGGTTCAGGAGGAACCTTCAAGATTGTATATCAAAAGCAATAAGAATTTACATATTATCTCAATAGTCCCTCAGTATGGCGAGATAT
>CAIYES010000471.1 GCA_903925275.1 uncultured Bacteroidales bacterium | reverse complement strand
CTTTGTTCTTATCCACCGACAGGCTTGCATAGACTTCATGGAATTTTACCCCTTCAGCTTCAAGCGCCGGCTTGAGGTCTTCCACCATAAGCATCGTTCCGATGGAACCGATGCGGTCAAGGTCAGAACTTGCGATGATCTTTGATGCCCCGGATATGATCCAGTAAGCTGCGCTTGCAGCCATTCCTTCGATGTAAGCCACAACAGGTGTAACCGAAGTCTTTATGGCTTCAGCTAAAAGATCGGTTCCGGTGACCTGACCACCGGGACTGTCAACAATCAGGAGAATGCTTTTAATGTTTGGATTCTGATCTGCCGATTTTACATCGGTCAGGATCGACTGCGTACCTCTGGGTCCGCAGGGCTGATCGTATTTGAGGATTTCCGACCGGATTGGAATGACGGCAACAGATCCTTCAGGGATGTTGGTATCGGAAAATCCGAATCTTTGCTTTTGATCCCCTGTGCCACTGATCACGTACGAACGGTTTCTTTCACGAGCGATAGCAGAATCACCTTCGCTGAAACTTTCTCCTTTGATGAGCGAAAGCAAAATCGAAGCATAAGCGGCTGATCTTTCATTGGAGATCAACCATGCGCCGGAGAATATTTCTGCTAAGATTGGATTCATTGTACCCTTTTATGAGAGTACAATATTATAATGGTGTGACGGGCAAATAAAGGACTGAAAAGAACCGGGGATCAATCCTGGTTCTCATCTTCAATAGTGATACCGGTCGGGGGTTGCAGGAACCCGGCAGGCCTGGAGAACTCGCCTGAAAAAAGCAGTTCGTAACCGTTGAATGTTTCCATGGCGGCAGGTTTCAGCAGCTTACTGGTAAGTTTCATTGGGATGTCCATTGTTCCCAAAATGCGGATCGTGCCGTTTTTGTCGCCAACTTTAAGGATCAGCCGGCGACCGGTCATGCGGAAGAGTTCGGCTTCAACCGCAATCCGGTCTTTGGGAACAAGGATTTTCAATTTGTAGAGATACTTCATTCCGCCCGGAGTGTCCTGTTGCTCTGATTCAAGCTGGATCGTCTCCGGGGTGCCGTAAAGAGAGTTCCAGGACTTGCCTGGTTTGGGAACTATCAAACAATAGAGTGATGAATCACTGCCGGAAAAGATTGCAACGTCTTCCCGATAAATCCAGCTTACCGGGTTTAACCCGCCGATGTTGATACCGGTATGTCGAGAAATGTTTCCCATCTCAATTTAAGGTTATATAAATGCTCGAATTCAGTTGAAAAAATCCAGGGACAGTTTGTGGGAAACTTTTTTCGATATTTTTTCTTTTTCGCTTCCGGTAATAATCTTTCTTGAGTAGTTCATAGTTTATATTTGACCAGGTGAATTCATGATCCACGCAAAATTGGTAAATGGCCTTTTTAAAGGACCTGTACTCTTTAACCCGGTATGTCATGTAATGAAAAAACATCTGCTTGAAATGCCATTCCACAAAGCGTTCAAACAACTGCTGGTTTTCGGGCGACACCCATAAATTCCCACGGATGTCTTTCTTATTGTCGCCAGGAAGCAAAAATGTAATGTATTCCGGACCCTCCGGAATGAAGGGTGGAATATCAGCTGGCCGCTTCTCAAGGAATGGATGCAGTAGTATCCCTATGATGTTTCGCTTGGATGCCATATTCGTGCGAAGCTCGCAAAGCAGGTACTCCTGCAGGTATGGCTTCAACTTTATGGTGACACTTGGTCTTTCATTTTCTTTCATGGAGCAAATGTAAGTTTCGGTCATACGGAAATAAAGGTCAACTCATTTTAACAAAAATCATATCCCAGTCGAAAAAGGGTTTCAGGTTTATCGCCTTGGTTTCGGCAATAATATAATGGATTTCAAAGTACTGCTGATCGGCTCTCTGGATCAGGTACTCCATGCCTATCCTCTTTTTTCCTTTTACATGGAAATCCTCCATTGCTCCCAGGCGATAACCTTCCGGAAGCCGGTCATAGTATTTCCAGCCATTGCGATCAGTTTTTATCTCAGGATCATCCATTGAAAAAAAATTAGTTTTCCCAGACAGGCGATATATATTGCTTACATTCCCAACTACAAAAACTACAAATACTCAACTTACTGTATTTCATATTTATAACAATTATTCAAAGGATAAAACTGTAGTTAGAAAGTAGCTTGGTGTAG
>CAIYES010000470.1 GCA_903925275.1 uncultured Bacteroidales bacterium | reverse complement strand
TAGGCACAAAATCTGGGTAGAAATCAAATGTTCTGAGAACCATCTCGTCCCGTACGGGACGAAATAATGCATCTATCCCTGTTTTTCTACCCACATAAAATCCCTAAAGGGATTTGAAAACAAATTTAAACAGACTCTAAATGAGTCCGGACTAAACAAACACTCAATCGAAAACGAATCAATTTTTTAATTCACCTCAACCCCCGACCCTTTTTCCTACTGAAGGATTTTGATAGTTTTGTAAAAACAAATTAAAAAATGGCTGACACAAAGTTACCTGCCGGGGACGATCCGGTATATTCCAGGAAAGTACTTGAAATGATCACTGTGGCCAATGAATTTTGTCTTTTTCTTGAAAAGGCAGAAAATTACTCCCTGGAAGAATTGTTGAATTTTCTTCAAAAAATTTCGCCGCTTATCTATTTAAAAGGTGCACTCCTTCCCGATATTACAGTTGAGGATGAGGATGCAACAGAGCATTATGTCAGTGAAGAGCAATGGGAAACCTTATTCAACGTATTATACAATAAATTCGGAGAAAACGACCTGTTTTATTTCATCGATCAGCGTGAAAAAAGCCATTCTGATCCTGTAAAAGGCAGCTTGGCCGAATGTTTCACCGATGTATACCAGGATATGAAAGACTTTTTACTTTTATACCAGAAACCGTTAAGAATATTCAAGGAAAACGCCGTAAGTGACTGTAAACGCTTGTTTGAAACTCGGTTTGGGTACCGGTTGCTGATCGCTCAGGCTGCCATCCATTGCCTGCAGTTTCCAGGCGAACAAAACGAAATATTTTTGTAATCCAACGATTTCGTTATTTTTGCACATTGTTAGCAAACACCATTAAACATGATAGATCGCCATAATCTCTTCACCTTCATCCCAGAAGAAATCATTGTTGCTATTATTGACATGTTCTTTTCTGAATATGATGAAAGCTTTTTCCTGGAATTGCGTAAAAATATCGAAGAGAAGGACTTTGTTAATTTCCAAAAACATGTGCACAAATTGAAAGGGGCTATTGTCATTTTCCAGGATCCTGTCACCACTGCTCTGGCGAAAGAGCTTCTGGAAATGGCAACGAACATTGTAAATTTCTTTGATCCGGCAACCACAGCGTTATCGAAAAAGGTTGATGAAATAACAGAAAAAAAATTAGAAGCAGGACTACCCCAGGTTTACGAAGATCTGAAGAAAAATACGTTGCGGCTTATTGAAGAGTTGAAAAAAATCAGAAAGGAATTTAGTGCCTGACCATTAATTTATCCAACCGGTTCAACCCTTCAACTGCATTGGGATAATTTACTTCGATTTTGAGTGATTTCTGATAGTCATCATACGCTTTTTTGTAATCTCCCGCCAATTCGTAAGCATATCCCCGGTTAAAATAGGCCTGATAATAACCAGGGTCTTTCTTCAACGATTCACTGAAGAATGAAACAGCCTTTGCGAAATCTTTCAGATAAACGAGATAAATATAACCAGTATTAAACGGCGCTTCCCTGAATGCAGTATCAAATTTGGCAAGAGCCTGATACGAAGCGATCGCCTTATCAAATTGTTTGTTTTCCTGATAAAACAATCCCAACATGTACCAGGCTTCCCTGCTTTGAGGTCGGATATTCAACGCATTTTTAAAATACAACACGGCCATTGGATCCTTTTTGATCGAATAAAGTTCGCCAAGCTGAACATAGGCTTCATAGTATTGCTGGTTTTTATCGACCGCCTGCATAAGATCACCCACAGCATGGATGGTATCACCTTGTTCAAGCAATCCGATGGCCCGGGTAAAGTAGGCCGATGCGTTTCCATTGTCAATGGCTAAAAGTTGTTTAACTGTTGCGTAACAGTTTTTGTAATCTTTGACGATCAGATAAATTTTCGCCAGTTTCAGCATAGCCTCTTTATCATTCGGGTTAATGCTGATGGCCTTTTTCAGTGCATCGCGGCTGCCGTCAGGTTTACCCATCAAGAGATAAATATCAGAGAGTGTTGTATAAAAAACCGACTTCCCCCCATCCAGTGATATGGCTTTATTGATGTCTTTCAGCGCTTTATCAAATTGATGATCGTGCAAATAAATTGTTGCCCTTTGGTTATAGAGATCGGGATTGGTAACATCATCCTCGATTTGCTGGTTCATTGCTTCCAACCGCATCATCGTAGAATCAGCTCCTGGATTCAGGCGGTTGACTGAATTATCGCCGCTGTTGTAACAGGAAGATAAAGCCAACAAACAAAGCAGCAGAAAGTTTGTTACGTACCTCATCATTTATTTATGGGCGTTCATCAGTACTTCCTTGATTTTTCCTTCCAATTCGTCAGCAAGTTCCGGGTTATCCTGCAATATCTTTTTCACCGCATCACGTCCCTGACCCAACTTGGTATCACCATAGCTAAACCATGAACCGCTCTTTTTAATTACGTTTAACTCAGTTGCAAGATCAATGATTTCAAAGGCTTTGGAAATTCCTTCTCCGAAAATGATATCAAATTCTGCCTTGCGAAAGGGAGGAGCCACTTTATTCTTCACAACCTTTACCTTCACATGATTTCCAACGACTTCATCCCCCTCCTTCAGCTGAGTTTGTTTCCGGATATCAAGCCGGACAGAGGCATAAAATTTAAGTGCATTACCACCTGTAGTCGTCTCGGGATTTCCAAACATGACACCTATTTTTTCACGGAGCTGGTTGATAAAAATACAGCAGGTCGCAGTTTTACTGATGGTCGACGTAAGTTTTCGCAAGGCCTGAGACATCAAACGTGCCTGCAATCCCATTTTCGAATCGCCCATCTCTCCTTCAATTTCACTTTTAGGGGTCAACGCTGCCACCGAATCAATTACAATGATATCGATCGCACCTGATCGGATAAGGTTTTCAGTAATTTCCAATGCCTGTTCACCATTATCAGGTTGGGACACCAGTAAATTTTCAACATCCACCCCAAGTTTCTGCGCATAAAAACGATCGAATGCGTGCTCTGCATCAATGAATGCAGCGATACCTCCGGTCTTCTGTGATTCCGCAATGGCATGCAACGCCAGGGTGGTTTTTCCTGATGATTCAGGTCCGTAGATTTCAATAACCCTGCCCTTTGGCAGCCCGCCAATTCCCAAAGCAGCATTCAGTCCGATGGATCCGGTTGAAATCACATCCACAGCCTCAATAGCATTATCGCCCAACCGCATGATGGTTCCTTTCCCGTAAGTCTTTTCCAACTTGTCCAATGTAAGTTGCAAGGCTTTTTCTTTTTCTTTGTTCACTTCGTGTGCCATAGTTTTTTCCTCCTTTTTTTGAGACGCGGCATGCCGCGTCTCTACTGTTAATACCCCGTTTGTTTCAGGATCTGGGCGGTATGATTTTTTGTATCTACTTTGGTAAAAATGTGAAAGATATTTCCGTTTTCGCCGATGATAAACGTCATCCGGTTGATTCCTTCGTATTCCTTTCCATAAAGCTTCTTTTTGCCCCATACCCCATAATCCTTGATGATCTTATATGCTTTATCGGGTATAAGGGCAAAAGGTAAACTATATTTTTCAGAAAAATTTTTATGTGATTTTTCATCATCGGCACTAATACCAATGATTTTAAAGCCTTTCTCCATGAGAATCTGATAGTTATCGCGAAGATTGCATGCTTCGGCCGTACAACCGGGTGTATTGTCTTTCGGATAAAAATAAAGAATTACTTTACTGCCTTTGAAAGTTGCAAGTGATACCGGGTGGCCATGCTGATCAACTGCTTGTATGTCAGGTGCCGGATCACCAATCGCCAATTGTGCCATAATCAGTGGAATAAAAGTTTTGAAACATCAGGAATATCAACTTCCAAAATTAGAAATTAATGGCGGAAAAGCGCCCGGATTGAATCGTGAGTTATCAACAACTTTATGTTGCCTGATTCGTCAGAAAAAATCTGCAAAAGGACTTTATCCCACACTCCTGACACTTTGGTTTACGGGCAACGCAAACATACCGGCCATGTAAAATCAACCAGTGATGGGCAATTGCACGGAGTTGTTCGGGGATATACCTTACCAATTGTTGTTCTGTTTGCAATGGGGTTTTAGCATTGGTAGTTAACCCGATGCGCTCCGAAACGCGAAAAACATGGGTATCAACTGCAATAACCGGTTTGTTAAATATCACGGATGCTATCACATTGGCTGTCTTCCTTCCTATCCCGGGAAGTTTCTGAAGTTCATCAACCTCTGAGGGAAAGATCCCTCCGTAATTTGCCATCAGCGCTTTTGCCATCCCGATCAGATTCCTGGTTTTGTTGTTGGGATAGGAACAACTCCTGATCAATTCAAAAACCTGTTTTGGATCTGCCCCGGCAAGATGAGTGACATCGGGAAAACTCCGAAAAAAAGGAGGCGTGATCAAATTGACACGCTTGTCGGTACATTGAGCTGAAAGGATCACTGCCACTACCAGTTCATAAGGTTCGGTATAGATCAACTCAGTTTCAGCAACCGGATGATGCGTGACGAAATAGTCTAATACCAGTCTGAAGCGTTCATCTTTTCGCATAACAAAGAGTTTGAGCAAAATTGAGAAAAAACCGGGATTATTCAAGTATGTTTGTACTGCGTTGTTCAGAATAATATTGCTGTTCACTGCAACCCTCCAACTTTGTTCTGCAAGGAGAATTGAAATTCCCTCTTCTTACGGAGTGTGTAAGTGTGAGGTTATTACCAAGAAAACACAAAAACAATGGCATATCATGAATTTGACCTGCTGATTGCAGGAGCCGGGCCTGCCGGCTGTACCCTGGCGCTGAACCTTGCTGAGAAAGGACTGCATATCGCGATCATTGAAAAGGATTTTTTCCCACGGAACAAGATCTGCGGTGATGCACTAAGCGGAAAAGTGCTCAGTGTCATGAAAAGGCTTCCCGGAAGTATTTATGATGATTTTCTGAAGGGGGTTGACAAAATTCCGTCATGGGGTATTCGCTTCACCGCCCCGAATCTCCATTCTATTGATATCCCCTTCCTGACTGACAGGACTGAGGGAATGCAAGCTCCCGGTTATGTTTGCAGGCGTTATGATTTCGACAATTTTTTATTCGGAAAGCTAAAGGAATATCCAAACATACAAATTTTCCAGGGCGAACGGGTTGCTGGTTTATCTGTCACACCTGATTACATCCAGGTAAAAACCGGCAATCATGAATTCAGGGGACAAGTGATTGCCGGAGCCGATGGAGTTCATTCAATTGTCCGCAAATTTTTCGACCCCAAACCGATTGAAAAAAAACATTTTTGCATTGGGATACGTGCCTATTTTGAAAATGTGAGCGGTATTCATGCGGAAAATTTCATCGAGCTGATTTTTTTAAAGGAGCTGCTTCCGGGTTATTTCTGGATTTTTCCATCCACGCAGGGAAAAGTCAATGCAGGCTTCGGCATGCTGCAAAGCCAGGTTGTCAAACGAAAGGAAAATCTTGTCCACATTTTCAATGAACTGATTACCAACCATCCACTCCTTGCCCCCCGGTTTAAAAATGCAACATGTGTCAGCAAAGCTGAAGCTCACTCCTTACCTTTGGGAACCCGTCATTTAAATCGTTCCGGCAACAGGTATATCTTACTGGGTGATGCTGCTTTTCTGGTTGATCCTTTCAGTGGCGAGGGAATTGGAAATGCAATGGCCAGTGGTGAAATTGCGGCAGCGATCCTGGAGGATCCTTTCAGGAAGAATGATTTTTCAGCAAATGCCCTAGGCGCCTATGATGCGCGGATCCACCGGCGGTTTTCCCAGGAATTCAAGACCACCTCCATCATGCAACGGTTAGCCGGATCGGCATGGTTGTTTAATATGGTGGTGGATAAAGCAAGAAAGAACAAAGAACTAAGCGATTTGCTCACAGCCATGTTTACCAATGAAGATATTATGAAAAAACTCACAAGACCCGGATTTTATGCCGGGTTGCTGTTCAAATAGGGAATCAGAAACAGATTATTTCTCGCGCAAGATGGTTACTGAGCCTTTGAAAACCTCATCGCTAAAGAGTCCCTTGCATTTTAAAATATAAAAGTAGGTACCGTCCGACAAGTTGTCACCGGCCCAATCTTCACTTTTAAAATCCTTCCTGTTATAAACCTTTTTCCCCCAACGGTCAAATACAATGAACTCATTGCTTAAATATGCCTGCGTAAAATCGTCTTTCGGGGCATCTTTGAGTTGTATTTTAAATGCATCATTTGCACCATCGCCATTTGGAGTAAGGAGGTTGGTAATTTTAAGATCAGCCACCTTCACAGTCAGATCGTGGGTTATGGTTGTGTCACAACCGTTCAAATCCGTTATATTGAGTTTGACCGGGAACTTTCCGGTTCTGTCATAGGTATGAGATGCAGGGTTAAGATTCGGAATTCTGGTACTGTCGGCGAAATCCCAGGTCCAGTTAGCAAGATAAATTTTCAT
>CAIYES010000469.1 GCA_903925275.1 uncultured Bacteroidales bacterium | reverse complement strand
GAAAACCTCCAGCTGGTCATCGAAAAAAGGGCCAAGCTGGTCCAGACACGCAGCGAACTGGAAAGGTTTCAGACCGCATCCAACGATTTCAACTGCTCCATGCGACTGAATGATTCGGACGGAAATGTCTTCACCACCAGTTTCACCCCTGGCATCAAGAAAGTCATTGATTTTCTCAGGTCATCATTCGATGCAAGCATCTCTGATGTTGAAGGCAAAATCAAGTTCTGACCTTAGGATTCCTTCACAGGATTTTGGTTCCGTCGAAAGACAGAACCTTTTTTTATGGTCATAAGGGCTATTGGTTCATCAACTTGATTGAAATTCTCTTACCTTTGACCTTATGACCAAGGCACTTTCCATCTTCCTCTCAATTTACATTTTAGTTGGAACTGCAATCCTTCCCAAAGGAGACTTTGGTTTTACCTCCCAATTATCAGAGCTGTACGATGAATTTATTCTGGTTAACGGATCAGTTTCCGTCGATGAATTCCTGTTAGAAGAATTGATCGATCCATATGCTCCGCAAGAGGAACCAAATGAACCTGGTGATGAACCATTCGAAAAGGAAAGTCACCCTGTGCCTATTGATTTGATTTCGGCAAATGCAAACAGTTCGTTTATAATTGTTGCCTCCGTAATTGAGGTGCAACCAGAACCAACACCGACAATCTCTTACATTCCCTTTACTGAGAAATACAAAGGCACTGATCTTGAATCTGTGTTTCATCCTCCCAGACGATTAACAGTTTCGTAAAAGTCAGTATTTGTATTATTATTCATTACAATTATTCAAATCATGAAAAAAATCATAGTATTGCTGTCAGCATGCATGTTGATCAGTTTAATGGGTTACACTCAAAAGGTCGCTCCTGATAAGGTTCCTGCACCGGTAAGGCAAGCTTTTGCAAAAAAATTCCCTGCCGCTACCGGTGTGAAATATGAAATGGAAAAGAAGGACTATGAAATCAACTTCAAAGACAAGGGAGTTGAGATGTCTGCCAATTTCGATGTAACAGGCATATGGCTGGAAACGGAAACGGAGATAAAGGAAAGTGATCTGCCAAAAGAAGTTTCGGCTTCTGTTGCCAAGAACTTTGCCGGTTTTAAAATTTCAGAGGTTGCTAAAACGGAGGTTCCCGGCAAAGGATTAATCTATGAAATGGATTTAAAGAAAGATAAAGAGGGGTTCGAAGTCCAGTTTTCTCCAAAGGGTGATATCGTAAAAAAGACACTATTGAAGAATGAGAAGGAAGAAAAGGAAGAAGATGAGAAACATTAATCTTTAAATTCCAGACTGAAAAAGCCTACCCGTTATGGATAGGCTTTTTCATTATAAAAGAGGCAGATATTCTGTTTTATGGATAATTTTGCAGAATGTTAAATGACTATTGCAATCGATGAACCCGGATTACAAATTGAACGCTTGATCGACTAAATGACCGGCCTGTGAACTACATTTTATTCAGAATGAAGAAATACTCACTTTTAATCTTTCTTTTCTTTCGGATAATCAGCCTTAGCGCGCAGCCAATTTCGTCACAAAACCATGGAAATATCAAGGGTGTGATCAAGGATTCTCTTTCTGGTGCGCCGGTTGAATATGCAACCATTGCAGTATACCAGGCAGAAGACAATTCAATCTTTACCGGAACGACTTCGGGCGTTAACGGAACTTTCAACATTGACAAGATCCCAAAGGGAACATACAGGGTCGTAATTGATTTTATCGGTTACCACCGCAAAGTAATAAGCCCCGTGAAAGCTAATGGTTCATCAACAGTTTCACTTGGTATTATCCTTCTTTCAACTTCTATAACACAGCTAAACGATGTTTCGATCACGGCCCAGCGAAACATAATTGAGAACAAGATCGATAAACTGATCTATAATGCCGAGAATGACATTACTTCCCAGTCGGGTGTAGCTACTGATGTGTTGAAAAAGGTGCCACAGGTCACGGTGGATATCAATGGAAATGTTGAACTGCAGGGCAATTCAAATATCCGGTTTTTGATTGACGGGAAACCTTCAACAGTTTTTGGCAATAACATTGCTGATGTGCTTCAAACAATCCCTGCAAGCCGTATCCAGTGTATCGAGGTTGTGACCAGTCCCGGTTCCAAATACGATGCCGAAGGAACAGGTGGCATCATTAACATCCTGCTCAAAAAAACCAATATCAAAGGTATCAATGGAAATGCATCCCTGTCAGCCGGAACCCGCCTTGAAAATGGTTCATTTAACCTGAATGCAAGGACCGGACATATCGGGATCAATGCCTACATTAGCGGCAATGGCCAATTACCCTCCACCACCTTGAATACACTTGATCGCTGGTCGAATGATTCCATCAGCCAAACACATATGACACAGTCTGGCAGTAGTAATATGAAACGATACGGGTTCCAGTCCGGGATAGGATTTGACCTGAATCTCACTCCAAAAGATGACATTACAGCTTCATTCAATTATAATTACAATGGTACTAATTCCAATAGTTCCGGCAACCAATGCATCACCGTTTTCGATACTGCCAAAACACAGGTCAGCAATCAGTCCGACCTCATCAAATCAATGAATGATAATCACGGCCAGACTTATGACTGGAGTGTGAATTATAAGCACAACTTCAGCCGTAAGGGCCATGAACTGAATTTTCTTTATACCTCAAGCTATTCGAAAAACTATGCATCATATCAACAGACCCAGGGATTGGCAATTCCAGACTCTATCCTATCAGGATCCAAAGGAACAAACCCTGGAACGAACAGGGAAACTGATTTGTCCGTTGATTATTCTATCCCTTTAGGCGAGAAAGCGATTCTTGAAGCCGGGGGCAAAGTAGTGCTTTATGAGTTGAACAGCATTACCGACACATATACATTTACACCATTTGCGAATGATTTTCAGCCTGACAGATCGCAGTCTTATGCGCTGAGATACGACAGGAACATTTATGCAGCGTACCTTTCAGGTAGTTTTTCGCTTTTTTCCTGGCTGGATCTCAAACTGGGTTGCCGCTACGAATTCACCAATACCAGGATCGTGTATGCCAATAATCCAAACATGGCAATCCCCGATTACAATACCATTGCGCCATCTGTTATCCTCTCTCATTCCTTCCTTCACAACCAAATTCTGAAATTCAGTTATTCCTACCGAATCCAGCGTCCCGATTACCGGGAACTGAACCCTTTTATCAATCTAAGTGACCCGCACAATATCACAACCGGTAACCCTGCGCTGACCCCGGAACTGGTACATGGCCTTGAACTGAGTTACAATAAATCATTTTCCAAAGGCGGGAACATTAACATTGTTACCTTTTATCGCAGAAATATAGATGATATACAATCCTTTGTAACCTACTACCCGGAATATCAGATCGGGGACTCTTTATACAAGGATGTAACAGTGATCAGCCGCGAGAACATCTCAATGGAACAACGGGGAGGGATTAATCTTTATGGCTCATTCCCACTCGTTAAAGGATTGAACCTGCGGTCGAACATTTCGTGTTACGACCGGTATATCGTAAATACAAATGGTGCCTCAGCATCAATTAACAGTTTCGAATACCGAATCAACCTGAACCTGACTTACCAGCTCCCATGGGACCTGGCTTTCGAATTCTTTGGAAATTTCAACTCACAGAAGACCAATGCCCAGGGAAAAGTTCCATCGGTTACCACATATAATCTGGCCGTCCGTAAACAATTGTTTAACAATAAAGCAAGCATTGCTTTTACCGCAACAAACCCGTTCAATAAATATATCAACCAAAAGACTGACCTTACAGGAGAAAACTTTACGCTGTCCACCTTACGCCAGGTACCTTATCGCTCTTTTGGGATTAACTTTACTTTTAAGTTTGGCAAACTTACGTTCAAACCTCAAAAGGAGGTAGATCACAATGATGCCTTGACTCCCTCGGATTTTTAATCCTTAATTCTCCAATTATATTACATCGGCATTGGATTGACATAAACATCTATTTGTTCAGAAAGTTCCACTATTATTCACTCACCTTGCAGATCGTTGCTTCATAAGGTCCGATATGCATATTCTGAAAATAGCTGAATTCTTCAGTATTCCTGTGGGTTGAGAACAGGACTTTACCATACGTGTGCTCATGCAGGGAAAAACTTTTTTGTTTGCCGGTGAAATTCAGGATGACCAGAATACGTTCAACTTCCGTTTTCCTGAAGTAAGCCAGAGTGCCATCCTGCCCGGTTGTGATCGGAATCCATGAGCCTTTTTGAATGGCTTCACTGGATCTTCTGGTCTTTATCAGTTTCCTGTAATGGTTTAAGAGTGATCCCAACTCGCCTTCCTGTAGTCTGACATTTCTTGACCGGATATCCCTGTTAAGAAGCATCCATGGAATACCATCGGTAAACCCGCCATTTGGTTCCTTTTCCCATTGCATGGGTGTTCGTGCCTTATCCCTGCCTGTGAACAATGGCCAAAAGCGCTTTCCAAGCGGGTCGCGTATGTTTCGCTTACGGATGTTCCCGTTGTGCATGCCAATTTCCTCACCATAATAGATAAAGGGAGTTCCCCAGAGGGTTAGCAGCAAAGCAGCAGCTACCTTTGCTTTTTCCTCCATGTTGGTTCTCCATGGAATCCTGTCGATACTCCGGAAAAGATCGTGGTTTGACAACACATTGCAGGGCCATCCGCCTTCCGGGATGCTGTCGTACCATTTTTTGATGCATTTGTAGTATGAATGTGCATTCCAGGCGCTGAAGATCAAGGAAAAATCAAAGGCTAAATGGATGCCATCGTGACCTTTTGCAAGATACTTTGCCGCAGCTTTTGCGTTACCCGGTGGGAGCGAATAAATCTCGCCAATAGCCGTAGTATTTTTATACTGATCAAGCAACTTCCTGATTTGAGTCACCACAGTCACAGAACGTTTTCTGTTACGGGTATATATATGCTTTTGAAACGCCTGGATCCCGAACAATACCGGGTTGTTCCTGAATTTCTTGTCCTTGGCGATCATATTAATAACATCAAGCCTGAAGCCATCCACTCCAAGATCGAGCCAGAATTTCATCTCTTCAAAGAAAACAACCGGAAGTTCAGGATCGCGCCAGTTCAGATCGGGTTGCTCTTCAAAAAAGGAGTGCATATAGTATTGACGTGACTGTTCATGGTATTTCCAGGCGCTACCGCCAACTGCCGATTTCCAGTTGTTTGGAGGACCATTTATATCCGGATCCTTCCAGATATACCAGTTTCTTTTGGGGTTGTACCTTGAGGATGATGATTCAATGAACCATGGATGCTGGTCGGACGTGTGGTTCAGGATCATATCAAGGATCACCCGGATCCCGGAAGAATGGGCTGTTTCGAGCAGTTCCATGAAATCATCCATGGTTCCAAAGGTAGGATCGATTTCCCGGTACCCGGAAACATCGTACCCAAAATCCACCATGGGTGATTTATACATGGGGGAAATCCATATACCATCAATGCCAAGTTCCTTTAAATAGCCCAGGCGACGAATAATCCCGCGGATATCCCCTATTCCGTCACTGTTAGAATCCTGGAAACTTCTTGGATAAATATGATAGATCACGCCGTGTTTCCACCAAATCCAGGGCTCGGTCTTTTCCTCGATCATATTTGGCACATTTCAACTGACATTCCTGCATCGTGTAACAACCGGTCCATGATTTTCCCGGCCTGGTATTCCTTTGCCCTCAGGAAGGCGGCCTGTTTCATTTTTACCCGTATGGATGGATCAAGAAAAAATCCGACTACTTTTCCTGCTATTTCTTCGTCAGTCTCGACAAGGTATCCGTTTACCGAATCTTCCAGGATATCTTTGGGGCCTTTGGTGTTGTATGCCACGACAGGCAATCCGCAACTCAATGCTTCTAGTACAACGCAGCTGAAGGTATCAAATCTCGATGGTAACAGCAAGATATCTGATGCATGGAAAAGTGCAAGCAATGTTTCCTGAGCGACCCAACCCAGGTAAAAAGCATCTGGCATAAGTGCCTTCAGGTCATCTTCGGCGGGGCCTGTGCCTGCTATCACCATCTGGATTTCCGGGAACACTGACCGGACATTACTGATAATCCCTGGGAGTTCCATCACGCCCTTCTCTTTACTAATCCTCCCTGCATAAAGTACAACAGGTTTCTGGTAGTCAAATGGCAGATTCCTGCACATGGCAGATGTCATTTCTGAAAAAACCCCGTCAACCCAGTGTGCCGTAAGAAAAACCCTTGAAGGATCAAAACCCATTGCTTTCCCTGTAAGCCATTTTTGCTGGTCAGTATTCAGCACAAATACATTTCCGAATCGCTTGTAGTAAACACTCATCAACCTCTCCAACACATGCAGTCCTGTCTTTTCAAATGAAAGTACTTCCCTGGCAAAACTCAGCCAGTCGGTATGCAGGTAAAACCAGGCATCAACAGAGAATACATTTTTAAGCCAGAGTGCTGCCATCCCCATCGGCCCTTCGGTTGAACAGATGATGCGGTCGTATCTCCCCTTTCTG
>CAIYES010000468.1 GCA_903925275.1 uncultured Bacteroidales bacterium | reverse complement strand
TGGGTTTATGGGTTGATGGGTTGATGGGTTGATGGGTTTATGGGTTGATGGGTTGATGGGTTGATGGGTTGATGGGTTTATGGGTTGATGGGTTTAAATGATGATGGGTTATATTGCAAACGGGGTAAATTCTTACATTCGGATTGCAAATTCCAAGTTCCAAATTTCAAGACTCAAATTCCAAAATCTTGTTTTCAAGGCTTTTAAACCTTTACGCTCTCTCGTTTTTTCCTTGGAATTTTTTAATTTGTATGGTTTTATCCCGTTTTGAGGATAATTCATATTGATGTCCACGCATCTACCTGTTCACCCGTTCACCTGTTCACCCATTCACCCATTCACCTTTTTACCCGTTTACCCGTTCACCTGTTCACCCGTTCACCTAATTTGAAATATACAGCATCATCCCATCATACATGGTTGTGTACTGTTTTAACGGGAAATGAGAAGGACCTTCATACGGCGTGCCATCATTCATTATGAATTTCGAACCGCACACAGGGCAATAACATGTGATCCCCGATGTTTCAACCCTGATCTGAGCTCCGGTGACAAGCGGGTCGTTTGGACAGGCCCGCTCAAATGCGACAAATTCATCGATTCCAGTCCTGAAAATCAGGATTCCATTGTATCCGCCGGAAACCGTTTCCCATCCATTCACCACATTGAGGTGGTCGTACAGGGTGCTGTTCGGATTAATGCTGAAATTCACATATACATAAGGAATTTCAGGCGGTTGGACCTCTTTTTTACAGGAAATTGCTAAAAAGAAAAGTAACCCCAGAATAAAGTACACCCTAACATTTAATTTGATAGTTGGGTTTGTCATGATACAAATTTCGTAATTTTAACGGTTCCTTCTGAAAAATATTATGATTATTTCCGTATAATTGCAGGTAATTTTTTTCGTTGTACCGAAATGACTTTCAGAAGACAACTTTTTCAGATAACGTTGATTATTGCATTCCTGCCTGTGATGTGTGCATTTATGCCACAGGAGGCACGTGTCAACCAGAAAAAGATTGAACGTCAAAGGGAGAAAAAGCAGAAAGATGCACAAAAAAAATATGAACAGGCGGTAAAACACCATAAGGACATCCAGTCCAAAGCGACCCAAAAAAGCATGAAACGAACCAAAAAGGAATCAAAAGATGCTACCCCGATCAAACGATGATAGTTCCTTTTTGACCCTCCTTTTTTCTGCTTTACCGATCGTTTAAAACGGTTCATATAATAGACTTTCAGCTAATTTAGAATGGTTATATATTTGATAACGGGGTTAAAATATTTTAGGGTTGTATTTTAAATAATTATTACATTTACCGCCTTTTAATAGCGCATTTATAATCTAACATAAAATTGTATGGTATGTTAAGAAATTTACTTTTTACTATTGGATTTGTACTGGCAACAAGCTTGTTGGTATTTTCACAAACAGGATCTGGAACCCTCAAAGGAAAAATCATTGACAAGCTGACAAAAGAGCCGATTTCTTTTGCCAATGTCGTTGTTGAAATCGGAGGTGTGCAGGTAGGCGGATCCACATCCGATTTTGATGGGAACTTTACAATAAAACCCATCCCTCCTGGGAAAATAGACCTGAAAGCCAGTTTTGTCGGATATAAACCCTTCATGTACAGGGGTATTTATGTTTCACCCGATAAAATAACTTTCCAGAATCTGGAGCTGGAGGCTTCCACAACTACGCTCAATGAAATTGAAGTTGTGGATTATAAAGTTCCTCTTATCTCCAAAGACCAGACCAGTTCCGGCGCTACGGTAACTTCTGAGGAAATTTCAAAAATGGCCAATAAATCGGCTTCTGCGGTTGCGACCACCGTGGGTGGTGTTACAACCGATGCCAACGGCAATATAACGAGTATGCGTGGCCAGCGTTCTTCTGGTACAGTGTATTACATTGATGGCATGCGGGTAACAGGGAGCAATGCATTACCCCAGAGTGCCATTGAACAGGTTGAAGTTATCCTTGGAGGTACTCCGGCAGCATACGGCGATGCCACGGGTGGTATTATCAACGTAACTACAAAAGGCCCTTCAAAAGATTTTTCAGGTGGTGTCGACCTTCAAACCTCCCAGTACCTCGATGCTTTCGGTTATAACCGGTTGGGAGTGAATTTTACCGGCCCGTTAGTTTCCAAAAAAGATACTGTCCGCGGATATAAAACACCTATCATGGGTTTCTTCCTCGCCGGCGATTTGATTTATCAGAAAGATGGAGCTCCTGCAGCATTCCAGCTGTATAAAGTTAAAGATGATGTCTTAAACAGCCTGTCTGTTAGCCCGTTGCGCCTTTATGGCCAGAATAATGCGGTGTATTACAATTCTGAGTTTCTTACCTTCGAACAGTTGGAAAAAACCAAACACACACTGAACTCCTCAGGTACCAACATCAACATTTCGGGAAAACTTGATTTCCGGGTAACCCCTTCTATCAATCTTTCTTTTGGAGGAACGTATACATGGTATGACAGTCGGAATTTCTCGTTTGCCAATTCGTTGATGAACTGGGATGCAAATTCACATTCAAACGGAAATACATGGCGTGTATACGGGCGCTTTACACAACGTTTTCCCACGGCCTCCGACAGCAAGAGTTTTGTTAAGAACATCTATTACTCCATTGGCGCTGACTATACGAGCAGCTTTGCCAAAACCGAAGATGCCCAGCATAAAAACAACTATTTTGAATATGGATATGTCGGCAGCTTTGCCACACATACCATCCGGGCCTATACGCCAACTTTAGCCTATGATTCAATTGCAAAAAAATGGGCACACTTACAGAATGGTACACGCGACACCATTGTTGTTTTCCAGGGATCCGATCTGAATCCTGAATCATCAAACTGGACACAGCAATATTTTGATCTATTTGATGGCAGTCCTGTTGGTCATTTTGAGAACACCGGCCAGATCATTTCCGGTAAAGGGTTGTTAAATGGGATGGAACCCATAGCACCCTATGGGATTTTTGCAGGAGCAGGAAACAGACCGAATGGCTATGGCGAAAACAAAACCGACCAGGTTGCTGTGAATGCTTCGTTTGCCGCCGACTTTGGCAATCACGAGATCCAGCTCGGTTTGCAGTATCAACAACGAAAAAGCGCCGGGTACAACAACGGTGGGGTTTCTCTCTGGCAACTTATGAAGGGGTTGACAAATGCACAGTTGCAGGATCTTAATCTTTCTGCTCCTGAACTGGTTTACCGCAATAACGTTTTTATGGATACGATCAATTACAACCGCAATTACGTTCCTACCTTACAACGTAATTTCGATATTAACCTCCGGAAAAAACTTGGTTTACCTGTTGATGGAACCGATTGGATTGATATGTATTCTTACAATTTTGCTACCAACTCGATTAATTATTATGACAGGAATATGGAGCTTCACACGGTGAGTACAAGCGGTCAAATGCTGTCAATGGACATGTTCAGCGCTGATGAATTGCTGAATAACGGTGCCCCGAGCGTAGCCTACAGCGGATATGATTATACCGGGAAAAGGTTATCGGGAAATCCAAGTTTTGATGATTTCTTTTCGGCCAAAGATGCCAATGGCAACTATACCCGCACCATCGGAGCATATCAGCCAATTTACATGGCTGGTTATATCCAGGATAAATTTGCATTTAAAGACCTTATCTTTAACATCGGTGTCAGGGTTGACCGTTTCGATGCCAACCAGCCTGTTTTGAAAGATCCATATTTATTCTACCCCGCCAAGACGGTTGGAGAAGTTTCGGTCCTGAATGGCCAAACCATCAACCACCCCGCAGGGATGGGTAGCGATTATGTGGTTTATGTTGATGATGCCAATAACCCAACCTCTATTACAGGTTATCGTTCCAACAATGTTTGGTACAATTCGGAAGGCAGCCCGATATCGGATCCTGTCCGTTTGCTCGACCGCGGTAACGGCGTACAACCCTACCTTGTTGATCCGTCGAAAAAAACCGTTCAGGCCGATGTATTCAAGGATTACGATCCCCAGACCAACTGGATGCCCCGTATTGCCTTCTCTTTCCCGATTTCAGATGATGCCTTGTTTTATGCCCACTACGACATCTTAACGCAACGTCCTTCATCCGCAGAAGTCCAGATCGACCCGATAAGTTATTACTACATCGGTGTAACCGGCTCTTCAGGTACAATCAACAACCCATCACTTAAACCTGAAAAAACCATTGATTATGAATTGGGATTCCAGCAAAAAATCAACAACTCATCTTCACTGAAGCTCGCTTTATTCTATCGTGAAATGCGTGACCAGATCCAACAGTACCGCCTGAGTGGCGCCTATCCAAGAACCTATTATTCCTTTACCAACATTGACTTTGGTACTGTAAAAGGGTTGACCATCACCTACGACCTTCGTCGTTCGGGTAACGCCCGCGTAAGATTCAGCTATACGCTGCAATTTGCCGACGGCACGGGTTCCGATCCCAATACTGCCCAGGCAATTATCCGTTCAGATCAGCCCAACCTTCGTACACTGAACCCCTTGAACTATGATCAACGCCACCAGTTCAATGTAAGTTTAGACTACCGCTGGGGCCGTGGAAAAGAGTATAATGGCCCGGTGATCAACCGCAAAAAAAGCGGAAAGGCCCCTGTACAGATACTTTCAAATTTAGGTGCTAACTTTACACTCAATGGAGGCTCAGGCACCCCCTATACCAAAACAAGCGTTATCCTTCCGTATGGTGCCATGGGCCCCATCCAGGGAAGCATGAACGGTGCGCGTTTGCCATGGAATTTCCTTATCAGTGCGCGTTTTGACAAAGACTTTATATTTCCACTCAGCAAAAAAAGGGAAGGAACAATCAATGTTTATATCGAGTTTGCTAACCTTTTAAACACACAGAACGTTCTCACCGTTTACCCGGGAACCGGAACTGTGGATGATGACGGCTTCCTATCTGCTCCCGAATGGCAAAATGCAATCAGCCAACAGGTTAATGAACAATCTTTCCGCGATCTGTATTCAATCAACATGAACAACCCGTATCGGTATAGTTCGCCAAGAACCATTCGTTTAGGTGTAATGTTTAATTTCTAGTGTGTTTAACCAAGGTAACAAGAAGAATTTCCGGTATGTTAATAAATAATGCAAATATGAAAAATATACTTCGCTATTTAGTGATTGCAATTTGCTGTTTGTTGGTCACAAATGCTATCCTTGCTGAAGAGGTACATAAGGTGGGTGTAAATAAAAGTACAAACACCATAAAAGAAACAGCAGCAGGCTGTGCTTCGGGCTCAAGTTTTAAATACCTTGACATAAATAACGTGAGAACCCTTTGTTATTCATACGGCAACGGATGGTTCATTGAAAATGCCGAATATGAAATTCCAAAGGGGTCAAAAAAGACGTCAATGTTCTCTTTTTCTCTGTGGATTGGAGGTATCGACATCAACAACAACCTTAAACTGGCCGGTTACCGCTATGGTCAGGGTGCCAGTGGCACTGCCCACACAAAGAATGATTACTGGCCGGGGCCATTGACCGTGGATGGTACAGCAGCCATCGATGCAGAAACATGTGCTACCTATGACAAACTCTATCCTATCACCCGGACAGAAGTACAGGAGTTCCTGGCATGGTGGGAAGACCAGGCTGCCTATCCGAATTATACCATTCCAAAATCGATCACCGACTGGCCGGCCCATGGAAATAAAGCAAAGGGACAAGCATATTACCTGGCTCCCTTTATGGATGTTGACGGCGATGGTTCTTATGATCCTAAAAACGGCGACTATCCCTATTATGACCTGGCAAACAGACTTTGTCCGGTAAACCTGAAACCAGGGGAACGTTTGGCCCGTGCCAAAATTAAAAACGGTGGTGTTGGCGATACAATGGGAATCCTTGTTGACCAGGTATTAAAAGGAGACCAGACCCTATGGAGTGTGTATAATGACAAAGGAAATTACCATTCAGAAACAACCGGTGAGCCAATCGGAATGGAAATCCGTGCACAATATTTTTCTTTCGCAACAAATGATGAGATCAACAATATGACCTTTTATTCATATGAGTTGATAAACCGTTCTACCTATACGCTTACAGGCACCTATTTCAGCCAATGGGTCGACCCCGATCTCGGATATGCCAATGACGACTATGTCGGGTGTGATGTAAACCGCGGACTCGGATATTGTTACAATGGAACACCAACAGACGGAACAGGTCAGAACTATGCTTATGGTGCTCATCCTCCTGCAGTAGGTGTAGACTTTTTTCAGGGACCATATATGGACGCAGATGGATATGACAATCCATCTTTCAAGGGAAATACCCTTGCGGGACCTTCTTTTGGCGGTTATCCAAATCCTTGCGATATTGTTGGATACAATGGCACCACCCTCAAAATGGGTTACGGGCCAAATGGGACGGATTCAGCCTTGTTTATGGTTCGTTCCGAAGCCATCAACGGCGTAAATTTCGGTGACGGTATCATTGATAACGAACGCTACGGGATGCGCCGGTTTGTGTATCACAACAATAGCAATTCCGGGGTTCCCTATTATATGCAGGACCCGCTTTATGCTCCTGAGTATTACAGCTTTTTACGTGGTATTTGGAAAGACAATGCCCAGATGGTTTACGGAGGCAATGCACACGTAGGGGCAGGTGGCGACGGCCCCCCCTGCGACTTTATGTTTCCAGGGCTTACCGATATTTGCGATTGGGGTACCAATGGCACACCTCCATCTCCAAAAGAATGGACAGAAAATACCGCAAAGAACAGACCTGAAGATCGCCGTTTCATGCAATCTGCCGGTCCCTTTACCTTGTTACCTGGAGCTTGTAATTACATCACCGTCGGTATTCCCTGGGCACAGTCCATTACAGGAACTCCGGAAGAGTCGGTTAAATTACTGCAACAGGTTGATGATAAAGCTCAAAGTTTGTTTGACAACTGTTTTGCCGTGTTGAATGGCCCGAATGCTCCCGACCTTACTTTTGAGGAGATGTCAAACAGCCTGATCGTATATATCTCAAACCGCAAATCAAATGATGCCGGCAATAACTACGGAGAAAAATACCAGGAGTATGACCCCAACATTCCGGGGAATGATTCCTTGTATATATTTGAAGGTTACCAGATTTATCAGTTGAAGGATGCCACCGTTTCTGCAGCCGATATTGATGATGAAAGCAAATCACGTATTGTTGCCGAATGCGATGTTCAGAACGATGTGACCAAGCTTGTAAACTGGAGCTTTGATCAGACAATCGGCGGAAATGTCGGAAAGGTTATGACGGCGGGCGCCAATCAGGGAATCCACCATTCCTATGTTTTCGTTAAGGATATGTTTGCCACGGGAGATGATGATCACTTGATCAATCACAAACAATATTATTTCCTGGCCATTTCGTATGCTTATAATGAGTTTAAAAAGTACAACCAAACAGATCCTGAGGCGCTGGATGGTCAGAAAAAACCTTATCTGAGAGGAAGAAGCAATATCAAGGTATATACTGCCATTCCGCACATTCCTTTAGCATCAGTTGTAAATTCTTCATATGGTGAAGGACCGGTAATTACACGTATACAAGGACAGGGCAACGGGGGAATGATCACCGATTTTTCTGATGCCTCCCTGCAGGAAATCCTTTCAAAACCTCCCATCGATTCCACTACGACAAAACTGGGAGATTCTGCCTATCCTATTTGCTATAGACCAACCTATGTAGTATCCAAAGGGCCATTGCGCGTTCAGGTAATTGATCCGTTGAACGTGATTAACGGGGAATATACTGTTAAATTTGATTCTATGGTCAAGGTTACAGACAATAACCCGTTTACCAATAAAACGAAAATTCAGTTTGGCAAATGGACTTTAACCAACAACAAAACAGGAGTGAGCTATCGTTCAGACACAACCACCATATATCAGTACGAACAGAATTTTCTCGATCTTGGCATCGCACTTACAATCTACCAGGTACCCAATGCCGGCGATTCACTGCGTGGTTCTGTAACGGTGAGCAATGGCTTGCTTTACGCTTCCCCGCAAATTTATGCCGACAGTACCGTCAGATGGCTTGGCGGGGTGGAAGACAGTGATATTCCAAATTCCCCGACAAACTGGATACGTTCAGGAACCTACAAGGGATCTGACCCGAAATTGTATGATTTTTATATGAACACAAATCAGCCATGGGATCCAAATAAAAATTTCCAGAAAATTCAAAATGGAATCTGGGCGCCGTATTGCCTGGCTGCCGTCAATGGGAGTGAATTGTACACTGGACCTGCCTTGAATGCGTTTTCAAAGCAAGATGCCAAAATGGATAATCTGGCCAGTGTGGATATTGTAATTACAACTGAGAAGAAGTTATGGACCAGGTGCCCGGTTATTGAACTCTGTCCAAAGCCGCAACTCGCTGAGGGTAATGCCAAGGCATTTAATTTCCGTGCTGCCCCTTCTGTAAATGTTGATGGACTTATTGATACAGTAAGCACCGACCCGATGTATAATTCAAACTACATCAGCCGTACCGGTATGGGCTGGTTTCCGGGGTATGCCATTAATATTGAAACCGGCGAACGTTTAAATATGATGTTCGGGGAAAATTCATGGCTTGTTGCCGATAACGGTCGCGATATGTTATGGAATCCTACAAGCAGGATATATGATGCAGCAGGCACGGCCGTATTTGGCGGCGAACATTTTGTTTACGTTATGGGACATAAAAAGTTTCCCAAAATTGGAACAATTTACCTTGATTTTCCTGCATATGATGCCGGGGCATACATTGTATCGCGAATGGGAAGAATTCCCGAGACTGTATATAAATTCAAAACATGGGCAACTGCGATGTATGTGAATGTTCCTTTGGCTGTTGATGGACTACCATGGCTGCCTGAAGGCAATACAGTCACCACAAAAATCCGTATATCGAAACCTTACCAGCGGTATTATTCCACTGAAATGCCCGCAGGATCCACTGATACCCTTAACCGCAACTATCCTGTATATTTATTTAACACGAATTCAATTGCGACTACAAAGTACAGCCAGGAGGTTGCTGTTTCTGATTTGACCAAAATCAATGTTGTGCCTAATCCTTATTATGCATACGATGATTATGAAAGGAATCAGCTCGATAACCGCATCAAGATCGTTAATCTGCCAAACAAATGTACTGTTACCATTTTTGATATGAGCGGTACGATGATTCGTCAGTTTGTTGTTGACAAATCAGGCGTTACCGAACCTCGTTCTTCAGCGGCAGGATTGAATACCGAAGCAAAAACTTCCATAGATTGGGATCTCAAAAATTTTGCCGGTATTCCGATAGCCGGAGGAGTTTACCTGATCCATGTCAAGGCCGACGGTTTGGGCGAGCGCGTCATTAAGTGGTTTGGTATATTACGACCTGTTGACATAAACTCATTGTAAGGGCACCCACGATTTAAAATAGGACAAAAACAAAAAATTCCAGGATTATGAAAAAAATATATAGCTGCTTAGTTGCAATATTCTTTATGGGGTTGGTTTTTATTCCCATAGATAAGGTAACAGCTGGTAATAAAGACCGTTCTGGTCAGGCAGGGGCTTCGGAATTGTTGATTAACCCCTGGGCAAGAGGCTCAGGGTGGGGTTCGGTAAGTACTTCATGCGGACAGGGTCTTGAGGCTTTGTATACCAATATTGCAGGAACTGGCTTTACAAAAGGAACTGAACTCATCTTTTCTTATACCAACTGGCTGAAAGGATCGGGTGTAAATATCATGGCCTTCGGTATTAGCCAGAAACTGGGACAGCATGGAGGGGTTATCACTGCGGCGGTTATGTCGATGAGCTTTGGTGATATTGACATAACCACAGTCAGTTCTCCGGAACCTATTCTGGGAACCTTCAGACCGAGTTACATGAACATCAACCTCGCTTATGCAAAAGCTTTTTCAAACAGCATTTACGGAGGGTTGGCTGTTAAGTTGATTACTGAATCAATTTCCGATGTCAGCGCTACTGCAATTGCTCTTGATGCCGGTATTCAGTATGTAACAGGTGAAAAGGAGCAGGTAAAATTCGGGATTGCATTGAAAAATGTCGGAGCACCGATGCATTTCAGCGGTGACGGGTTGTCGTTTCGTGGCGTTATTCCCGGGCACGACAACAGCAATGACCAGTTTACGGTTGAACAACGGTCGGCTACTTATGAGCTTCCTGCAACATTACGTATTGGCGCCTCTTACGATTTTCTGATTGGCGAAATGCACCGCATAACCCTTGCCGGCAATTTTACTTCCAATTCCTTCACCAAGGATCAGTTTACCCTTGGCCTCGAGTATTCGTTGAAATATTATCTGATGCTAAGGGCAGGTTACACGTATCAGGAAGGTATTTTTAACAGCAATGTTTCTGACCGTGGAACTGTCTTTACAGGTCCCAGCGCCGGTTTCACCGTATCGGTGCCGTTTAACAAGGAAAAGGAATCAAGCATTGCCATCGATTATTCATACAGGGCAACCAATCCTTTTCAGGGAACTCACAGTATTGGTATTAAACTTAACTTTTAATCGTTCGGTTTAAAGTTTTCTTCAAATATGTTTCTTTAAGCAAAAGGACCCTTGCAAAGGGTCTTTTGCCTTATTATAAAATCAAATATACGACCTGAAATGTCAGATATAAAGTATTATACACCCGAAGGGTTAGAAAAAATGCATGAAGAGTTACACCTGTTAACTACGGTGGAAAGGCCTTCAATTTCAAGGCAAATTGCCGAGGCAAGGGATAAGGGTGATTTATCGGAAAATGCCGAATATGCCGCAGCCAAAGAATCTCAGTCGATGCTTGAATTGAAGATATCGAAGTTGCAGGAGGTGCTCAGCAATGCGCGACTGATTGATGAAAGGAAATTGGACAACAGTAAAATTCTGATATTTTCGACTGTCAAACTTAAGAATATCCAGAATGGGGCAATGGTAACATATACGCTTGTGCCCGAAAACGAAGCCAATATTAAGTTAGGCAAACTATCTGTGAGTTCACCCATTGCCAAAGGATTGCTGGGAAAGACCATGGGGGACACAGTTGAGATTACTGTTCCTGCCGGAAAAATCACTTTTGAAATATTTGATATAGCTCGAAAAAACGGTTAATTATGGCAACAATATTCACGCGGATTGTCAATGGCGATATTCCTTGTTATAAGGTGGCTGAAGATGATAATTATCTTGCCTTTCTTGATATTAACCCGTTACAGGAAGGCCATACCCTGGTGATCCCCAAAAAGGAGGTGAATTTTATTTTTGATATGGAGGAAGACCTTCATGCCGGGTTGTGGAATTTTGCCAGGAAAGTTGGTAAAGCAATAGGTAAAGTGGTACCGTGTCAGCGCATCGGTATAACAGTAATTGGCCTCGAAGTCCCTCATGCCCATATTCACCTCATTCCTTTAAAAACCATGTACGACATGGATTTTCGCAAGCCAAAACTGGCATTTACACAGGAAGAATTTATCGGGATTGCTGAAAAGATAGCCGCAGCCATTGAAAATGGTGAAATGGTGAAATAGTGAAATGGTGAAATGGTGAAATGGTGAAATCGTTCGTTGTTAATATGCCCGAACATTCCTGCCTTCAATGTAGTTAATAAAAGCCCGGTTTACTACTTTATTACCACCAGGTGTGGGATAGTCCCCGGTAAAGTACCAGTCGCCTTTGTGATTGGGAATTGCGTCGTGGAGGTCGGCAATGGTTTGATAAACGATCTGAACTCCTGCATTACATGTGGAAGGGGTGAGTAATTCTGATATTTTACCCGAAATGCGATCTGCAGTAAAGGGTTTGTAGATTTCCTTCACATAATTAATTATTTTTTCTTTTGGGAGCTTTTCCTGTTCTTTCGATTTTATATACACCTCATTAATGATCTGCTCCTGATGCGTTTCCTTGAGCAATGCTATCGCTGCAATAAAGGCAATGAAATCGGTGATTTTAGCCATATCGATCCCGTAGCAATCGGGAAAGCGTATTTGTGGAGCTGACGATGCAATCACAATCTTTCGTGGTCCAAGCCGGTCGAGGATCCTGATGATACTTTGCTTTAAGGTGGTTCCGCGAACAATGGAATCA
>CAIYES010000467.1 GCA_903925275.1 uncultured Bacteroidales bacterium | reverse complement strand
TACCCTGATGGCGAACTGTTTTGTCCTTATCCTCATTTGCTCATTAAAATGATTCCCATTATTATTATAGCTTTCCATAATTCAGTTTCCTGCTTAATCAGGTTTCAATGCAAAAGGTAAAACAAAAATTTGCATTTTTTTTCACCATTTCACCATTTCACCATTTCACCATTTTTTTTATTATCTTTGACGGATTTTTAATCATTTATCCGGTTACAATATAATCATTTTTTTAAACCTTGTCAAGTATGTTTTTCAGCAGCAACATCAAATTCATGCGGAAGCGCCGCGGGCGCACGCAGGACGACGTGGCATCAGCCATCAATATGAAACGGTCAACGCTCAGCGGATATGAGAACAACGTTGCACATCCTGGCATGGAGGCGTTGATACTCTTTTCCAACTATTTCAACATCGCCATCGATACCCTCATCAAAACAGACCTGTCAACACTCGCTGAAAGTCAGTTGCGACAAATCGAGCGGGGATATGATGTCTATCTGAAGGGCAGTAATCTCAGGGTATTGGCCACCACTGTTAATGCCGACAATGAAGATAATATTGAGCTTGTGTCGGAAAAAGCCAAAGCAGGATATACCAGTGGGTTTGCCGATCCGGAATACATAAGCATTTTGCCGACCTTCAGATTGCCTTTTCTCTCCAGACAGAAAAAATACCGTACTTTCCAGGTAAGTGGCGACTCGATGCTACCTATCCCTCATGGATCATGGGTTACAGGAGTTTTTATCCAGGACTGGACAACGCTCCGCGACAAGGATGCATACATCATCCTGACCATGGAAGCAGGTATTGTGTTCAAAGTGGTTGAGAACAGGATCACAACCGAAGGAAAACTCGTCCTGCATTCACTCAATCCGCTCTATGAACCGTATGATATAAATATCAAAGATATCCGTGAAATATGGCAATTTGTGCATTACATCAGTCCGAAAATACCTGAAAACCTCAATTCGGAGAACTATCATCTTGTGGAAACCGTTAAGCAGTTACGTAATGATATTCAGGCAATTCAAACCCGGCTTAATCTCTGATTGTGCTACTGCACAAGATTTTTTTTCTCCCGGAACGTGGTGTATAAAAGAAAAATCTTAACTTGGTGAACTATTAATTTATTGCCATCATCAAAAAAAAAATGCAGGAATTCCCGGAATATTTTACCTGGTTACCGGTTTTGTACGCCTGCGAAAAGAAAAATTAAAATAGCAAAACAATATTATCAATATCTTTGTTTAAAAGTTAGTAGAAACCAAACCCTCAGCCCCATGAAAGTTACTATTGTAGGATCCGGATACGTCGGATTAGTTACCGGAACCTGTTTCGCAGAAGTTGGAATCGAAGTCACCTGTGTTGACATTGACCAGAAAAAAATCGAAAATCTGAAAAATGGGATTATTCCCATTTATGAACCGGGACTCGAAGAGATGGTTCATAGAAACATGAAAAAAGATCGGTTACACTTTACCACGAACATTGCTGAAGCCCTCGAAGATTGTGAGGTGGTTTTCAGTGCTGTAGGCACCCCCCCGGATGAAGACGGGAGTGCTGACCTTCAGTATGTTGTCAGCGTAGCGCGCGATTGCGGCAAACACATGAAAGATTATTTGCTGATCGTAACGAAAAGTACCGTACCTGTTGGGACCGCCGAAAAAGTCAGGAAAGCTGTTCAGGAGGAACTGGATAAACGTGGCGTTAACCTTGAATTTGATGTTGCTTCAAACCCTGAATTTTTAAAGGAAGGAGCGGCAATAGATGATTTCCTGAAACCCGACCGGATTGTTGTCGGATGTGATTCCATCCGCGCTGAAGAACTGATGAAAGCACTCTATCAGCCCTTTACATTAAATGGACACCCGGTAATTTTCATGGATATTACCTCCGCAGAAATGACAAAATATGCAGCCAATTCCATGCTTGCCACGAAGATCAGTTTTATGAATGATGTGGCCAATCTGTGTGAAATTGTTGGCGCTGACATCAATATGGTTAGAAAAGGCATCGGATCAGATACCCGTATTGGCAACAAATTCATCTATCCGGGCGTAGGTTATGGGGGATCTTGTTTCCCAAAAGACGTTAAAGCCCTGATCCATACCGCGGAAGATTATAACTACAGCCTCCGCGTATTGAAAGCCGTTGAAGCCGTTAATGATGATCAGAAATCGGTATTGTTCAACAAGTTTGTGAAACATTATAACGGAGACATTGCGGGCAGAACAGTCGCCATATGGGGATTATCTTTTAAACCTCAAACCGACGATATGCGTGAGGCCCCATCGCTTGTAATCATAAAAAAACTGCTCGATGCCGGCGTTAAGGTAAAAGCATACGATCCCGTTGCCATCCATGAAACGCAACGTATCCTGGGAGATAAAATTTACTATGCCCCTGACCAATATGATGCACTGATTGACGCTGACTGCCTCATGTTAGTCACCGAATGGCCGGAATTCAAATTCCCGAATTTCAACATTATCAAGAAACTGCTGAAAGACATGGTGGTGTTTGATGGAAGGAATATTTACGCGATCGCAGAGATGAAACGCAAAGGCTTTGCCTACTACTGCATCGGAGTTAACACTTCAAAATAGTCCCGCTTTTCATTATAAAGCCTGGCAGTCCGGGAATGAACTGCCAGGTTTTATAATTTTATTGATTAAAATCTGATACCATGATAAAGAAAAAAATTTTAGTCACTGGTGGCGCCGGATTCCTTGGATCCCATCTTTGTGAACGATTACTGAAGGAAGGGAATGAAGTAGCATGCTTAGACAACTACTTTACCGGACAGAAACAAAATGTGGTGCACCTGCTAAGCAATCCATATTTCGAATTGATACGTCACGATGTGACCATGCCTTTCTTTATGGAGGTTGACGAGATTTACAACCTTGCCTGTCCTGCATCGCCGATTCACTATCAGTACAATCCTATTAAAACGGTTAAAACCTCGGTGATGGGAGCTATCAACATGCTCGGGCTTGCCAAACGAATCAAGGCACGCATTCTGCAGGCTTCTACCAGCGAGGTTTACGGAGATCCTGAAGTTCATCCTCAGGTTGAATCCTACTGGGGACATGTAAATCCCATCGGAATCAGATCCTGCTATGACGAGGGGAAACGCATTGCTGAGACGCTTTTTGTCAATTATCATCAGCAAAACAATGTTCGGATCAAAATTATCCGGATTTTCAACACCTATGGGCCACGCATGCATCCAAACGACGGCCGGGTGGTGTCAAATTTCATTGTTCAGGCTTTGAAAGGACAGGATATCACCATGTATGGCGACGGTTCTCAATCGAGAAGTTTCTGTTACGTGGATGACCTGCTCGAAGGCATGGTGCGGTTGATGAATTCAAGGGAAGAATTCACCGGACCCGTGAACATTGGAAATCCAAATGAATTTACTATGCTTGAACTGGCTGAAAAGGTTATTAAACTCACGGGTTCAAAATCCAAAATCATTTACCTGCCTCTACCTGCCGATGATCCCACGCAGCGCCAGCCAAATATTTCTCTTGCGAAGAAGGAACTTGGATGGGAACCCAAGATTATGCTGGATGAAGGATTGGTCAAAACAATTGATTATTTCAAGTCGATCATCTGAAAACCTTTAACCTGCCCCTATGAAAATCCTTGTAACCGGTTCCAATGGCCAGCTTGGCAACGAATTAAAAGTACTGGCTGAGGCTTATCCCTGCTTCAATTTCGTTTTTACGGATGTAGCCGAACTGGATATCACCAGTGAGATTGAGGTTGAGTTGATGGTTAAGACTGAAAAACCTGCTGCCATCATCAACTGTGCCGCATATACTGCAGTTGATAAAGCTGAAAAGGAAGATAACCTGGCATTCCTGATAAATGCCACCGCAGTTGGTAATCTGGCAAGGGTTTCTTCAATGCATGGGGTATTGCTCATCCATATTTCAACCGATTATGTTTTTGATGGCAAAGGTTTCAGGCCATATCAGGAAGATGATCCCACCAATCCCGTGTCTCTCTATGCCAAGAGCAAACATGCAGGAGAACAGCAGGTGCAATCCTATGCTGACAAAGCACTCATCATACGCACCTCATGGCTGTATTCGGAGTTTGGAACTAATTTCGTGAAAACAATCATGAAATACGGGAAAGAAAGGGGGCAACTCAATGTTGTTTTCGACCAGATCGGTACGCCGACCTATGCCCGCGACCTTGCAAAAACGATCCTAGATATCCTTAAAATTCAGCCTTTTGCCGAAGGCGTGGAGATTTATAACTACTCAAATGAGGGTGTTACAAGCTGGTATGATTTTGCCAAAGCCATCATTGAGTTTTCAGGGATCGATTGTATTATCAATCCGATTGAAACAAAAGATTATCCATTGCCTGCTGTCAGGCCATGTTACAGTGTTTTTAATAAATCAAAGATTAAACATCGCTTTCAGGTAAAAATACCGTTCTGGCGTGACAGCCTGAAAGAATGCATTGATAGAATAGTGCAAATCTGATAATTTCATACTTCGGATTTCAGATTTCAGATTTCAGATTTCAGACTTCAGATTTCAGATTTCAGATTTCAGATTTCAGATTTCAGATTTCGGATTTCAGATTTCGGATTTCAGATTTCAGATTTCAGATTTCAGATTTCAGATTTCAGATTTCAGATTTCGGATTTATGTTTATCCAGATATGGTAATATTTCTCCTAAACCCTGTAAAAATGTCAAAGAAATATTTACTAAGTAGGTTCCAATTTCTTGTCTTTCTGCCATGTTTGCTATGTGGAATAATCATTGTTTCATCGTGCAGTAATAAATCCTCACCCTGTGGTGATCCGGCGCCGACAATCATGCAAATTGCCCTTGTCGATCAAAATGACAGTCTTTTAATTGGAAAACAGTATGTTCCGGACTCAATTCAACTGATCGCCGGTAACAAAAAACTCAATATCACTATTGAAAAGGGATTTATAATTGTAAATTACGGATCTTTAGAGATTTACAATTCAGATAATTATTTTCTCTATCTTTCAAAAGCTGATACCGACACGCTGAACATCCAGGTAAATGATGTTTACAACAAAGATTGCGGGAACTACTATCCTGCATTAGGAGCGTTTCAGTACAATTTTAAAACCATTTCACCAGATACTTATAACAAGTTTGTATTCAAAATAATAAAAGAATAAATTGTCTCAGGACATAGTGAAAATTTTAAACAATAAAACACATGGAGAAAGAAAGGTCAATTACAGAGCAGGCGAACATTTGGCTCAGCGGCAATTTTGATGATGAAACCAAAAAAGAGGTAAGAAACCTGATGTCAACCAACCCGACGGAACTGACCGATTCATTTTACCGTGATCTGGAATTCGGAACTGGCGGGCTCAGGGGAATCATGGGTGTAGGAACAAACCGGATGAATAAATATACGGTTGGGATGGCTACCCAGGGACTTGCAAATTATCTTCAAATGATGTTCCCGGGTTTGAATCCGATTAAAATGGCCATTTCGCACGACAGCAGGAACAACAGCAAATATTTTGCCCAAATCGTTGCCGAAGTGCTTTCAGCCAATGGATTTTGCGTATTCCTGTTCGACGACCTTCGTCCCACTCCGGAACTATCCTTTGCCATAAGACATCTGGGTTGCCAAAGCGGTGTAATGGTAACCGCATCGCACAATCCTAAGGAATACAATGGTTACAAAGCCTATTGGGATGATGGTGCCCAGATGATTGCTCCCCATGACGAAAACGTGATCAAAGAGGTTCAGAAAATAATCTCCATCGATGAGGTCAAATGGACCGGAGTTCCTGAAAACATTATCAGTATAGGTTCTGAAATTGACAAACTTTACCTTGATCAAATTGCCGCTTTATCGCTTTCACCGGATATCATCAGGCGTCAAAAAAACCTTAGGATCGTTTATACGCCGCTGCATGGTTGTGGCCGAAAGCTGGTTCCTGACATTTTAGCCAGGTTTGGATTCGAAAACATCCACATGGTGAAGGAACAAGCCATTGCGGATGGTAATTTCCCGACAGTTCACTCCCCAAACCCCGAAGAGCATGATGCGCTCGATATGGCCATAAAACTGGCTCAGGAAATCCATGCCGACCTGGTGATGGCTACTGATCCGGATGCCGACAGGGTTGGCATCGCAGTAAGAAATCATAAAAACGAAATGATCCTGCTTAACGGAAATCAAACAGCTGCCCTTCTTTTCTATTATATCCTCAACAGATGGAAAGGCAAGGGGTATCTGAAAGGGAATGAATTCATCGTTTCAACAATTGTCACTACCAGGCTGCTAGCTGAAATAGCTGCCGCTCATGGCGTTGAATACTTTGACTGCCTAACCGGATTTAAATTCATTGCCGATGTAATCAGGCAACATGAGGGAACCAGAAAATTTATTGTAGGAGGTGAAGAAAGTTATGGTTATCTGATCGGGGATTTTGTTCGTGATAAAGATGCCATCAGTGCCTGTGCCATGATTGCTGAAACCGCTGCCTGGATGGCAGATAAGGGCAAATCCCTGTTTGACCTTCTGATGGAGATTTATGTACAGTATGGTTTATTTAAAGAGGGCCTGATTTCTGTGACCAGAAAGGGAAAAAGTGGCGCAGAGGAGATCCAGCAAATGATGGTCGATTTTCGGAATACACCACCACTCTTTATCAACAATTCAAGGGTTGTTAAAATCAAGGATTACCTGTCACTCGTGGAAACAGTTGTAGCTACAGGTCAGGAAAAAACTATTGACCTGCCTAAATCAAATGTTTTGCAGTTTATCCTGGAAGATGGAAGCATTATCAGTGTTCGCCCTTCAGGCACCGAACCAAAGATAAAATTTTACTTCGGGGTTCGTGAACCGCTCATCAGCCTTGATGATTTTGAGCGTACTGAAAAACACCTTGACAACAAAATAGCTTCCATCATCGCTTCAATGAAGTTAAAATAAATGAGCGCCATCTGGCCGGTTATTTATTATCTGACTAATTCAATCCTAAGTATTTTTAAAAAATTTTTTATTCTCCCTGCACTGTTTTCTCTGTTTTCCATTTTGGGGATAAGCAGCCCTGTATCTCATTTTAAGGGAAAAATTCACAATCTGGAAAATGACACCATTTTTATAAGCAAAGGAATCTATATCCTTTCGACAACGATGTTTTTAAACATTCCCCGTGACACATTTTACATCATTCCCCATGAAAAGTTAACAAGTTGGGATTCAGCTCGCTATCGGCAATCGCAGGTCTTTTATGATACTTTATATAAAAAGCTGACCAGGAAAAAAATCACACAATTGCTTTATCCTTTAGCATTTCGTGAACCAATGCAATCAAATCTGCCCGACTCAGTACAGGTTCTGAAGAGCACTGCTCCTTTTGAGGAAGAAAAAGGAAAGGTAATCCGCAACATCCTGATAACTGTTCTGCCACCTTTTGGTTCCAGTATTTATGACACCGGCATTATAGTAAGGACAGGAGCAGGTAAAGCGCTGAACAGCATTCATCGGAATACCAGGGAATATTTCATCCGGAGAAATCTACTGATTAAAAAATGGGACAGGCTGAATCCTGCAATATTGGCCGACAATGAGCGAATTTTAAGAGATATACATTCGCTCGACAATGCCCGCATCGTCGTTACCCATACAGGGCCCGATTGCGATACGGTCGATCTGGTCATATTGGTTAAGGATGTATGGTCAATCGGGCTGGATATCCCGTATTTAACAACCAGTCAGGTTGGATTTCGCATCTATGATGCCAATTTTTTAGGTCTTGGTGACCAGATTACAACCAAGATGTCTATGGATTTGTACCGGTCTCCGTTTTTCAGATTCAATGGGTTATCCTACACTTTCTCCAATATTGGCGGATCTTTCATTAATGCTTATCTCGATTATACAGCAAATGATCTGGGAAATCAAAGTATGACCCTTGGATTTGAACGATTATTCATTACAAATTATACAAAGTGGGCTGGTGGCGCCATTGCCATGTGGAGTAAAGATGTTAACATCGTTACCGATACATTGCAATTAACCTCTTACGCTGACAATGAAGGTTTTTGGATAGGCCGATCATTTTTGCTGAAAGGAAAAAGAGTTACTTCACGGGCAATTGTGGCCGCAAGCATTTACAGGAATAATTTTTCATCTCGTCCTTATGTTTCCATCGATTCAAACGAACAATATTATAACAAATTAAAGGTACTTGGCACTTTTTCAATTTCGAAAAACAATTATTACCTGACGGAATATTTGCTAAAATTCGGAAAAACCGAAAGTCTTCCCTATGGCCATCTTTTTCAGATTACCGTTGGGGTTGACAATACCGATTTTTATTCACGCCTGTATTCAGGAATTCATCTTTCTGCCGGGAATTATTTTAACCGGTTCGGATACCTCGCTGCTTATGCCAAATTCGGTGGGTTTCTCAACCATTCCTCCTTAGAAGATGCGGTAGCCAAATTCAACCTTGGATATTTTACACCCCTTTTGAAAACACCAGATCAAAGATTCAAATTCAGAACTTTCTTGTCCACCGATTACCGTCATGCCTTTAACCAGCGATTAAACAACACCGATTATTATAATGCAAATCTGATCTTTAACATTCGCAAAGTCAATAACCTTGATGATTTTAAAGGTGTAAAGTTCATCTCGGTCAGAACGGCCACTACATGTTTTTTTCCGTGGTATTTCTATGGTTTCCGTTTTGCATTCACTATCGACCTACAGGCGGGATTGGTAGCACATAAAGGAGAACCACTGGCCAATGCATCGCTTTTTACCGGCATTGGTACGGGTTTAATTATAAAAAACGATAACCTTGTGTTTCCGGCCATTGTAATTTCAGGGTACTTTTATCCTTCATCAGTAAGATATCTCAACCAATTTCAGGTTGTGATCAATTCCAATCTGAATATTACCTATTATGATTATAATGTGGGTGCACCCTATGAAGAAACCCTCGATAATTGAAATATCATAAAAAAAATGTAGTTTTACTTTTTGTTTAAGAGTCTGTTTAAATTTCTTATTTAGTTGTATTTCTGTGTGTAGGACTGTGCCGTAGGCACAAAATCTGGGTAGAAATCAAATGTTCTGAGAACCATCTCGTCCCGTACGGGACGAAATAATGCATCTATCCCTGTTTTTCTACCCACATAAAATCCCTAAAGGGATTTGAAAACAAATTTAAACAGAC
>CAIYES010000466.1 GCA_903925275.1 uncultured Bacteroidales bacterium | reverse complement strand
ATCACAAATTAACGAATTATTCTCTAAATAACCAATTAATTTGCATGGTTTCGGTTCCGTTGAATATGAAAAATGGCATCTGAATTTAATTGGATATATGTTACAAGTGCTGCAGTTCTGAAAGAAATATGAAGTTGTAAAATCCTCTAAATTATTCGATTTCCATTTAACTTCTGTATAATAAATACCTATAAATGCTTTTTTGTGTTGCACTGAAGTTACAACACTTTTTGTTGTCTTACTTGATTGCGAATTCTGTGCAACAGCAATTGGTACTGTTACAATTAATCCCATTAAAAAAAATATGCTGAGTATTAAATTCCTAAATATTGGATATTTATGTCGCAATTTCATCATTGTTTTCATATGGATAAAATTTAATATTATTGTTATTCAACAATCCTAATAAATAGGGAAGTTTAATCTTTAAAAAGTCGAACGTTGAACCCACACCCCTTTCTTGAATAATCTGGGTTGGCACCTTTATGTACAGAGAAGCAACTGAAGCACCATGCTGTTTCCGTATTATATTCTGTACTACTCCAAAAACTAGCTACTTTATCAACATCCTCGAATGTACCATTTGGATCGTGATAACCTGTAAATAAACAATTAAATCCAGAACTACCACCGATAATTATAGCATTAAATACTTTTGAAGCGTCATTTCCTAAAGATAAATACAGATTCTCCCATTCCGATTTTGTAGGTAAATGCCAACCTGGCACTTCTAAATCTCTTGCAGTATTATAATCATAAAAATAACCAAATTTTGAAATAGAGATACTATCGTTTTTGTAAACCCAATAATTTCCATTACTTGGTTTATATGCTAGGTTCTGTGCCATTATCCATTTGTTTCCGAGCTTGATAGTTTGATAGACTTTCCCATCACGAGGATCTTCGAATGTGCCTTTTGACTGAGAATCTGAGGACGAAGGAAGTGCTACAATTCGAAAACCCTGAGTACCTCCACGATTGTCTTGTCTTGTACTTTGACGAAAAGCTGACCTACAACTTGTTGAACCATCAAGCCACCCACCACCGCGAAATGTCCGTGCGGCCCCCCATGAGGGACCTTTAGGGTCAGTCTGTTCTTCAGTCGAATAATTTCCATATATATCGTAACACCACTCCCAGACATTGCCATACATATCGTACAAACCCCAAGAATTTGGAGGAAAACTACCGACAGGTAAAACTTTACGTTTGTAGTCTGATTTATTGCAATTACCATATTGTTCCTTCCCATTGAAATTTGCTTGGCCTGATTCTAAACAATCTCCAGTGTAAAAAGGTGTGGTAGTCCCAGCTCTTGCTGCATATTCCCATTCTGCTTCCGTTGGCAAACGACATCCCATCCATTTGGCAAAGGCATTCGCATCATTCCAACTTACATGAACAACTGGATAATTATATTCAACAGGAGGCCTAAGCTTTCCGGTTTCATCATATTTCCAATTAATCCCAGGCTTACTCTTTACCATCCCATTGCCGTTAAACACAGCCGTTGCATGTATTCCTCCGGTTCCCTTATCAACATCCGTCCGATAACCGGTAGCATCAATAAATGCTTTAAATTGCCTAAGAGTAACCTCATACTTGCTAATTTTAAAAGCACTTAAAGTTACTTTATGTTGGGTTTCATCCTTATTACTACCAGGTTCAATTGTTGGGCTTCCCATAATGAATGTTCCGGCAGAAATATCAACCCATTCAATTTTTGGTTTTTTTTGTGCTAATACATGAAAAGAAAAGCTCCAGAAAACTAAAATTGATAATACAATTTTCATACATGTTGAATTAAATTCATTGCTTTACTAAGAGTGAAAATAGAACATTAAAAATTTACATTTTACTTTTAAACCGTTAATACGTCCTTACCCAAATATTTCAAAGTAATTTTCATTATTTTATTTATAGGTACAGCAAATAAAAATGTCTCCGTTTTAGTTTCATTTGATTCAACCTTTATTGACGATATTCCAACAGAATAGGATATAGAATTTTCACCCCATTGCAAATCAAAATGAATATTTTTTGTCAGAATCGGTAGCAATTAAATTTTCTATTTTTAAATCTAAAAGTTCATCAGAACTATTAGAAATTTGAATATTAATTACTTTAAAGATATAACCACTCACTAATTTGTCTTTCTGCTTTCAATTCTACTTCAGGAATAGTATTGATTGAATAGGCAATAGGGTCAACATCCAGTTCATTCTGTTCCATTTGCAATTTAAATTAAGTTTGCCTACTATGGCATTGGCTTTCCTTACAAAAATGCACGAAACAAATATATAAAAATTTGATTAACCTAATTTCAATGAACAAAATATTATTCGTCCTTATTTTGAAGAATCTTGAATAGAAACTATGATCGTTCCCAATTGGATGAAACGTATTCCAGATCAAGGCAAACATTGAGTTTGAAGGAAAACATCACACCATAATCATTATCAAACACCGGTCCCAGCATCTCATAACTCACGGAATTGATATTAAACCCCAGAATGGCTTTCAGGGCAAGCAATTCGCATTTCAAATAATCATGCAGAATCCTGGCAATAATATCTGTTCCAATCTGCTTCATTCTTTCGAGCACCAATAACTCACCGGAAAAGTCATCAATCTGATCCAGGTGACTGATGATGAGGAACCCGCCATTGACAACATCCAGGATATTATCCAGGTTTGAAGCTTCAAAATTGCCGGAAAGACTGGTCAGGATCAGTGCCGGGTATTTGATGTTGGACCGCAGGGCTGCCAGCGGCTCGTTGATGTCCATCATGTAGAAATCATTGATTTCCTTGTGCTCACTGGCAATGTTTCGGAAATACTCAACGTAGCTGTTAATGTCGGTCATAGGAATCGATCTTGTGCATATACTCGTGATACTCTTTTGCTTTCTTGT
>CAIYES010000465.1 GCA_903925275.1 uncultured Bacteroidales bacterium | reverse complement strand
TTTAGTATCTTTCTTCATGGAGCTTCTCTATTTTTCGGTTTCTGTTGCGTTACAAATGGTAATTTCCCGTTACCCATTTTAATATAACACTTTAACCGTGAATATGGAGGCTTTTTTTATGGCAGATCGATCAACTTAGGGATAAAGATATTTTATTCGGCGACTGCGATATTATTGCAGTAATTGACAGGACGTTAGAGCGGGATAGACTTGATGCAATTGTTGAGAAGATGAGTTCTTTATCACAGTGGTATGATACTGACCATTTTCTGCCTGAAAATCTTCCGCCAGTTCCTAAAGGAGTTTCTTTGGCCATCTGGAAAAAAAGATAATAAATGTCAACAACCGCCTCATTAATTTGTGCTTTTATAGCGCAAGATCACCAATTTGTCATCGACCGACGAGTGGTTTCATCATGTTATTTCAGCTTGCTCCGTCGCAATTTGCTCCTGATCATCAGGACACTTAATGAATGTGAAGCTTATGATGCAACAGATATATCCAAAAACTTGCGTCAACTGTTGTCTGAATGGATAACAACACCTATTTCCTTTGGTGAAGGGTTCCCAGAGGAGATAAAAATTCTTGGGACACCTGAACAAGTTGCCATAAGATGGCCAGATATCAAGGAGGCCTATGAGGCAGCAATTGCTGCAGCAATCAAGCTAAGCCAAAATGAAAACCCAATTCGTCTGGAAATTGGGCGGGTAATTAATGAGCTAATTACCAATGGTAAAAGGTTTAAAATCTATTGCCACAAAAATGCCGGCCCGCATTTCATATCGATTTTGCAGCCTCTTTCACCAGAAGAAATTACAGAGGATTATTTTGTTCATAAACCAAAAGATTATAGAGAAATTGAACCCTTCGATGTGTTGATAAAGGTTGGGCCTTTTCGTTCCTGTGGATGGGGTAACTGCCCTGATGCATTGCTTACTGCACCCCGTTTTGAAACTATTGTACATTTTGTATGGTCTGGCAGTAAAGATGAGCCGCGATTTGGACTTGATCCTGTTACCGGGGTATCGATTATCGACGAATATTCTTTGAATTTTTCGCAGACAACGAAAAATGGATTGCAGGTGGTTATTCCATGGAAATTAAACATTACTCCAATAGGTGACATTCTGTCAACAGTTGATGAGGATGAATTCAGAGTTTTCCAGACAATCAATAAAGCTGATGAAAAATCCGCAGTACTCATTCACATAGACGAGAAATACGGTATACTTTACCCCGTTCGCGAACAAATACTACTTTTCACTCCTTTTGATGATCTCCAAAATGAACATATCGGACTACGATTGCCGGATGATGTATGTAATCTGGGTAGTTTTCTCATTTTGCCAGATATTGCTCCTGTTGATTTTGGGGAATTGCATGCGAAGGATGGAAAGTATAGTCTGATATGGAAAAAACGCCTTACTGAAGAGATCCAGAAAGATCATTCCGGATTATGCAAGAGGCTTTGTGACAGCGGTATCAATCTTATTCACCTTTATTCCCGTCTTGAAGAGTGGAGCAATCCTCCTGATACAGTTATTCCTGCACCAAGAAAAGCTGAGCATTTCAGAATTCTTGTTGATCATTTGGGTATTGATTTTGAACATCATGTCTCTGGTCAAAGAAACCTTTGGTGGCAATATGCTTGGACGGAAATAAGACGGTCGAGAGGAGAGGCAATTTCAGAAGGTAGATTTAGTCATGATCTTCTGCATGAGAATATTCTTGAACTACTTAATTTTCTGCAGGAAGAGGTCCATGAAAAGTACCAACAGGAGACCGACTTTTATATAGAGATACCAAAAGGCAAAGAGCTTCAGGGTCAGTTCAGGTTTTGCAAGATAGTTGACATTGAAAAAGGTTTTAGGGCACCTGATTTTGCCTTAAAAGAAATTAATAATCTTAGGGAGTTTGAGGAATGGCGAGGTTGATCCCTTCTTTCATGGATGATCACACCCCTCCCGGAGAAAGGGATGTATTCAATATGCTTGCTCAAGGTCTGGATAATTGGGTGATTATGCATTCGCTCGATCTTGCTCCTTGGAACCATAGATTACGGACAGAGATTGATTTTGTTGCAATTGTTCCTGACTGTGGCATCCTTTGCATAGAGGTCAAGTCGCACATGAACATCACATTTGACGGTAGCTTTTGGAGCCCCCCGGAAATCAGACGCTCGCCATTCAAGCAAGCATCTGATGGCCGACATACTTTTTACCGCAATCTGCGTGAACTTGCCCCCCAATA
>CAIYES010000464.1 GCA_903925275.1 uncultured Bacteroidales bacterium | reverse complement strand
ATGGTTCTCAGAACATTCGGTTTCTACACAGATTTTGTGCCTACGGCACAGTCTTACACACAGAAATATAACTAAATAAGAAATTTAAACAGTCTCTTAATAAAACTGAATATATGGAAAAATAAATGACTTGTAATAGGTTGACAAAGGATTAGCCATAGAACATTATTCAATTCAATAACAATCTAACAGGAAGAGGTATAATTCTGTTTGAGTTGAAATGATTAATCGTTCTGGTTCTTATAGCACCCCGCTGAAGCAAGGTTGACTTCATGGCTGCGGATCTATTCCATAATCCTTTTATAAACCCAAGTAAAAACAAGTCATTATGAAAACAAAACTTTTTAAAAACAGAGACTTCTCCTACCAGTTCGACAACATCACTTTAAGTGATATTTTAAAAAAAACAAACAACAAAGAACCCAAAAATCAACCCCCAAAAAGTGCGTTTAGTTTTAACACACTGGAAGATAATTTTCTTGAACGAATGCTTGAACTTAAACCAATCGTACCCAATCGATATGTGTGGCATGTTGGAGGTGAAGTGTACTCTTATCCGGCTATTGAATTCGATAGAATCAGTATTGTAACAGAGGGACTCCTGTGTAAAAAAAGTCTCTTTAACGCAGTTTTTGCCAATAATGGATTAACTTCAATCGGCAGTTTTTTCCCTTTTGTTGATGACTGGTTAGATTTCCATATGTTCAGAGACTCTTTCCGTGAGGATATGACTCCTTACTATGATATATTAGAAAGAGATTTCTGGAGAATTGATACTCAAGCGTTCAATGCCAAATGGTACATTGACCCTAACTTAAAGAACGATGCCAATAAATCAACAAAAGGAGAAAGTCAGATAAATTACATTTGTACTATAACGGACATTCCACCTCACGCTATTAGACTGTACACTTTTAATGAGGATGCTTATATTAAACATCTGCCCAAATTAATGATGACAAATTCATCTCTCTTTCCGTTGACTTTGTTAAAACTCTACGACAAACAGTTTGAGTGGGTTCGCAGAAGGAGACCCGCAGCTTAGCCAATAACACCAATCTAAAATCGAAAGAAAAATGAAAAAAATTGTTTATCTGGACATGGACGGCGTAGTCGCTGATTTTGACGCTCAAATACAGCGACTACACCCCAACTTTGAGTCTTTGGAGAAAAAAGAAAGACAGCAGCTCGTTGATAAAACCTGTGATGAAAATCGACACATCTTTTTTCAGATTGACCCCATTAAAGGTGCTGTTGATGCTGTAAACACTTTGTTAGGAATGAAAGAAGTTGACTTATATTTCCTTTCCGCTGCCATGTGGGATGTTCCTGAAAGTTATACAGACAAACGACTTTGGTTGGAGAAGCATTTCGGAACATCAGTTCGCAAAAGGCTGATAATAACACATCGGAAAGATTTAAACCGGGGAGATTTCTTAGTGGATGACAGAACCCGACACGGAGTTGATGAATTTCAGGGAGAGCATATTCATTTCGGTACAAAAGAGTTCCCGAACTGGGAAATAACCCTTGAATATCTGAAAAAGAAAATTCGTCAATCATTGTATGAGGATGAAACTCTACCATCAATCAGTATCCGAACACGAAAATGAACCTTAATTAAAAGAAGATGGTACTATTCACAGCCTCAAGACTTTCAGATGGGAATAAGTTGACCCCTGACAAAATTATGATAGAGGAAAATTCTGTGATTTTTAAATCCCCAAGGTTATTTGGAGGGAAACAAACTTCCTTTCCATTAGGACAGATGGGCGTGTCCATAAAAAATCCTGATAATGGTTTCTGTGAAATTGAGTTTTCATTGAATAGCAAAAGCTTCAGAATTCAAGGTTTCACTATCCATGAAGCGAAAATGATTAAAAGTATGATTCAGGAGACACATATCAATGTGGTAAATTCCGGAATAGATGATTACCAGCCAGTAATGGAAAGGGGGGGCCATGATAATGGAGAGGATATGATGCAATATGGTAACTTATTGCATAGAATGAAAAAACATCCGAAAAAGTGTCTTTCCGTTGTCAAAGAAAAAAAATCAACGGTTATGATAAGTAATGGTTTAAAAAAAGAAGCTGCTAACTTAGTCAGATGGTACAACAGTCTCGATATTGAAATTCTGGACGATGACGCAGAAATTGATAAAAATAAGACAATAACCGGAATATTTATCAGGGACTGTCTTACAAAAGCCGGCAGAGACAGGATCAGAAATGCCATAGAAAAGATCAAGGATGAAGAGGAGGACAACGAATACACGAACGGACTGGAATGTATACTCACAATGATTGACACTATTTACAGCAGCTTGGTTTATAAAGAATTGGATTCGGAGAATAAACCAAGGTTCCCTTTTGGTTTGGATCAAAAAAAGGTTAGAGATAAACTGGCTGACCCGTCTGTACCATACAGCTATAAAATGTCCAGAATTACAGGCCGTGTTGATCGTTTTATGACCATAATAGGTACTGCACTTAAAAACACTGCTTAATGACGTTTTGATTGGCAATGTTTGTTTTTCGCCCGGCACATTGGATCTTAACAGGAATGGTTTGCGGCAGAAGACTGGACAAGTTATGGAGTTAATGGATTTGAAGGGGGCCTGTCAAACTTTCGGAGGAATTAAAAAAAAATTGTGTGAACTTGACAGTGAACAAATTGTAGTATCTTTGACTGACAAATAAATTTCCGACATCCTTGCTTATGGGAAAAGTAAAAAATGAAAGTGAGGACATGAAACCACGTAATGATGCTTCATCTGATTGCGGAATAAGAAATCCCACAAAGTTTCAGTATAACAAAAAAGACAAAACAGAAAAGCCAATTTTTAGAAAAACCCACCAAATTTAAAGCTATGAGAAATCTAACATCCGCTGAAATGTTTGACAAAGGCTACAAATTAAGGAAATCACAGGATTATGTTAATGCAGAACCGTGGTTCATATCAGTACTTTACGAGTATTCAAAAAACGGAACTGATTATGCAAGTTTCATAGGTGCCATTGATCAACTATCATTATTTATTTACCCATCAGGTGAAATTCAAGACAAGAAAAGAGCTTTGACTTTTTATGAAATGTATAGTTCTGTTGATACAAATGCATCATTAGGATATGCATATTCTTTAATTAACGGAGTTTTTGAAAAGCCCAATTACAAAGAAGCTATAAGACAGTTGTCAAAAGCGCCCTATGAAAGACAACTATTTCTATTAGCGTATTTATATCACAAAGGATTCGGATTAGAAAAAAACGATACAAAAGCAGCGTATTTTTTAAGCCATCCATTATTAGAAAGTGACGAACAAGCAATTGAATTATATAAATCCATCGGGGTTAATATAGAGTTAGACGAAGAAAAAATCGTAGAAAAAATAAATGAGATTTTTGATGAATTATTTAATAATACAGATTTAAAGCTAAATCTTGCCGAAGATAAAAACAGGGAAGATGTTAACAGGGAGTTTTTCAGGAATCAATTATTTGTTCCAGCACTTGATACGTCTACAAATGAACCAGAGAAGGCTTCTGGTAAAGAGAGCGACTATTCATACCAAAAAAGGAATTTAGAAGCAATATATTCTGCTGCCTCTCACGCTCCTTTTTTTAAGTCGAATGTAAAATATTGCGTTGGCCAATTTACTGGACTTACGCCTTATATTGCATATGAAGATGTAATGGGAGATAGGTTTATCATCCGGGCAACGGATGACTACAATAACAAATCTGAAACAAACCCAGTTATTGTTGAATATGGAAGTATTGAAGAACTTGTAAAAGATGGATGGAGATTAGATTAGCCGGAAGCGACGAACCGAATTGACCCTGATTTTTTCAGATCCGAAGGTCAGCATATTCATTTTGAACCTGTGAGTTCCAGAACTGGGAAATCACTTTGTTTTTTTGAAAAAGAAAATCAGGGCCGAATGTGAAAGAGGAATAATAACTATTTTTGTTTGACACTTGTAGAGACAAGGAAATGTTTGTTTTCTGAAAATTCCTGGCATCGGTTAGTTTGGCGTTCATAATCAAACCCATGACTAATCCCGTTTTAACTTCAACAATACAGGTATCATTAAAAACAAATCAACCAATTAAAACAAATTAACCATGAAATTAACTAACATCATTCCGAAACAAAGTTCAATTATTGATGGGAAAACCCAGTTTTTTATTGCAGCGAATGATTTTGACTATAATGGGTTGCCTATTCTGAAGGACTCAATAGTCTATTATTATAGTGGGAACATTAAAGTTAATTTAATAGGATTTGGAATTTTCCAAGATAGTAATGTCCCAGAATTAATTGCTGAAAAGTTACCTGAAGATGGACATAGGAATTATATTGTCGAAAAGGGTGGCTTATGTAACTATGAGATTTAGAAATTAGATTGCGGTTGGCGTGGAATATGGCATAATGATCACTTTGATGAATGGCATGGAACCATATATGATTTACCTGATGTTATGGTAAGGGTAAAGGAAAGACCAAGCCTTGAGTTCTGTGACATAACGTTTAGTTCTTTCTATTATCATTTTAATACAAACACCCGAACTTTAGGTTTCTTTATTAACACAAAACCGTTAACCATTGAAATTAAAGGAAAGAAGATTATCCTACCTGCATATTTGGAAATAGGGGTGGGTAAAAATTCATATGATGTCACGCCATTAACAACGATGGAATATCAAGGTAAAACATATAATGGAATGTGTTATTTGTCTGAAGATGGAACTATTTCAGATGGATTACTTTATGCAGATTGAATAATTTAATTTATTCGCAAGTATTATCTGGAGTAAAGTTGAAACTGAAAAAAATCTCTTTTTTGTTTTATACTTCAGAACAAGAAATAAATTTCAATTTTAACCTACAAATATGAAAAAGATGACACAAGAAGAAAAAAATGAAATCATCAAGAAACTTCAGACAGAAAACAATACAGATGAGGTTGAGTTTCATGGCAATAATCGGTTTGTTGTCAGAGAAAGATATCGAGTGGATCTTGAAAACGGACATACATGGCTTTACAAAGATAAACTGTTTGATGAAGTTGGAAATATTATTCCTCTGGAAAACGAATACAATAGTATTTTCATGTTTACATCCGGAGTTGCAGTAGTTTGCACCGAAGAAAACATTAAAATTGAAGGCGGTAGATTTACTCAAACCCGAAAAGATGGACTGATTAATATCAATGGAAAGGAATTGCTTCCTTGTGTTTTTGACTCAATTCATATTCATTTTGGTGGTCCTGTCGACATAATTAAAAACGGGGAAAAAAGATTTGTGTCACAAAAAGTTATTGAAAACGGAAAGTTCAATTGGGATGATGCTATACCATATTAAATCCTCAATTCCCTGGTTAATACCATCAGGATTAAACACCTCATAATCAAGGATTAATATATAGTTTCAATCATATGACTTATGTAAAATTTGTGGATGTACTGAAAGGTCGTCCTTATGCAGCAGGACATTATAAGATACCAGAAGTTCCGGGGGTTTATATTTATGGACTCTTGTTGGATGTTAAATCTGCATCTGGTAAAATGGAACAGAAATTCTGCCCAACCGCAGTAGGAGAATCAAACAAATTAAATACAAGGCTTGATAAACAAAAATACAAGTTGTATAAATCTGGTGGTAAGGGAGTTAAGGAATTATTTGATTTCAGTCATTTAACTTATACAAGGGTGATGCTTAAGCAGAATTATTCTGACATGAGGGTCTATGATACGCATTTAAATGGTAGAAATAAGTTAACTAAGTTGATTGGAATCATGAGTAAGGGAAGAATGAATGACCTTATATATTTTCAAGATTTCAATTTTTTTAATCACAAATTAGGACTACCAACAATAGCCAAGAAAGATAATAAAAACCATATCGAAGCAATCTCAGAACTTCGTAAAATAAGTAGTGGGTATTCCAATTTATTTGCCGATACGATTGAAAAGACCAAGAAAACCTATGAGGATAGGTTCTATTTTGTACTTGCGTTGGAAGAACAAGCTAATGATTTTAAGAATAAGAGAGATAGGGAAAATATTGAATCCAATGCCAAATTTGCCCTGCAAGAAAAGAATATTTTCACAACTGAAAAACATCGAAAAAATGTACCTAAAATCTCGATTGATTTATCTGAGATAGAGAACATTCTTATTGATTTGTAAAATGTAAAACTCATTATCAAGACTTTAGAACCATCTCTATTATAACTTTCTGCTATGGAGAACGCTGGTATCCTGACCAAAGACTTCATTGTACATCCAAAACTTGTTACGGAATTACTTGAACAAGTAGAGAAAGCACAGGTTGTCTTGGTTCATTGTCAATGTACAGCCTTCGAATATGAAATGAAAGTCCGGGTTTGGAGTTCGACCTATCTTATGGATAAAAGTTCATCGGTTCGTAGTCGATTACTCCATGCGGAGAACATCTCAATTGCACCCGAATGGACAGTAATGCCAGAATCGACCACCTTGAAATTCCTCTTAGTGTTTGAAACCTTGCCAATTGGTTGTGAGTCTTTCGACCTATTCGAGGAAAGCCCTCTTACCTGTGGTTTTTATGTAAAAAATATCAGAAGAAACCGGGATGATATTTATCATGTTCGAATCTTGTAGACAGTTCGAGACGGATAACAGTTGATAGCTGCATCATTCCATGTAAAATCGATGGCATTGAAAGGTGATACATTCTGTATGCAATATCTGATCAATTGCCAGAATGAAGCATTTTGATTTTCAGGATGGTCAAAATCAATACAACTCAACATTCATATAATCTAATCATTAACATGATTGTGGAAAGATTATGAAATTAAAATTTGAAATCCCTCAAATAGAAGAATACGGTAAGAGAACGCAAATCACAAATCAAAGAAGCATGATAAAGTTAGGCCTTAGCAATTCAGATGAAAGGTTTTCTATCAGAATGACTGGTAAGTACATCAAAGGTTGGGCTTCGGCGCTGCGTGACAACCAGAAATGGATCATGTTGGCCGCCGCCAGGGCTGAGAAGTCTGCCGATTATATCCTTGGCATTGAATCTTCTTATTCTGCTTCAGAAGAAAAAACCACAGCTGAAGTGACCAGAGAAGTTCCTGTCAAGGAGCCTGTCCTGGAAGATTCTCCCTTTTAACTATACCTCTCATTCAAAAGAGCCATCCCGGTTGCCCGGGATGGCTCTTTTCATTTACACTAAAACCCATGAACAATTTTAACAGTTATTCCGGAGATCCGCACCAGATCACAGCCCGTTTCGCAAGCAAATGTCATACCTATAAAAGTATGCTTTGCACCTGGTAATCGATGGCTTGGTAAATGGAACACACAATTGTCTCTGCTTCTGCCTGTTCTTGATATTAAGGATGCCAGAACATGATTATCAAAAATATATGTGAGTTGGTTTGGGAAGTCACCGAAAAGCCGGTCATTCCCGCTCCCGAGCCAAAGAAGGAAATGACCATGATGGAGAAGATCATCAAGGTTGAAAATCTCCAGCTCATCATCGAAAAAAGGGCCAAGTTGGTGCAAACCCGCTCTGAACTAAAGCGCTTCCAGATTTCATCCAACGACTTTAACTGCTCCATGCGGCTGAATGACTCAGACGGGAACGTCTTCACCACCAGCTTCAATCCGGGGATCAAGAAGGTCATCGATTTTCTCAAATCATCGTTCGATGCATGCATCACCGATGTAGAGAAAAAGATCACTTTCTAAACCTGCGGTTCCATCAAGTGATCCGGCGGTCAGGCTCAGGCCTGATCGCTTTTTTTATGGTCGTAAATTCAGTACAAACATCCATTTTCAATGGAAGAACAGGAATTGGGACATCGATTCATGAAAACGTAAAATAACACAACTTATAAACCAGACACAGCTTTGGATCAAAACCAGTGTTGGTGGCAAACTTCAGTATAGAGTCAAAAATGTCTTTATCTGGAATGCACAATTGCAATTCCATTCCCTTGGTGGAGTCCATAGTTTTATCCAATACTTCAGTTAGGACAATAAATGCATTCAGAGGATCAACCCTCAAGCCACCTGTTGGTAAACCGTACCTTAGAGTCTTAAGCCCAATAGAACAAGCAGTTGTAAGGGTCATGCTATATGCTTTCAATGCCACTGATTTCATCAATGATGTGGTTACAACAGGCAAATGCAAAAGTGTAGTAGCCAGAAAAATATATTTGAATGGATTCCCAACTGGGGTTAGAACTGCAACGGAAATACCAGGTGACAAAGGGTAATTAACTTGTGATTCTATGTACTGCCAGGTTAAAGGATACAGTTTCTCAAACATACGTGCAACCTTACCCCCCATCCCTTTGGATACCCCGTCAATAGAAAGTATTATGGCATCTGCAGATTGATCAAAGAGGCTTTCGTTTTTGAGTCTTAGTTTCATTTAATCCATGATAGAGGTCATCTCATCTTCGAGAAAGTGCTAATTTAGTGGTTTTGGATAAAATATATTGATTCAGAATTATAGCGTTCGCATCCTTCTGCGCATTCTTTTCAGATTATTTTTGTACTTCAAAAAAGTTTCGTAATATTGACGGTTGAGTAATTAACTTTGTCTCAGAGAAAAGCAATGTTTTAATAAAATTTAGTCTTTTTCACTTAATGTTACAACGATGAGAAGAATTATTCCTGTTTTATTCCTTTTAGCCTTTCTTTCCTTCATTCCATCGGTGTTTTCTCAAAATTCAGATGAGGGGTTAAAGAATTTGAAAAAGTCCTACCCCATACTGATGAAAACCTATGGGGATAAACTTCAAAAACTCCAGGTTGAATACATTGTGGCTATTGACCTGTCAGAGTCGATGAATAAGGCTATTCCCAGTGGAACAACAACCTATTTCCAGGAGGTTAAGCGTGGGATAATACAGTTTTTAAACGCGATCCCCGATAGCAGCAAAATTTCAATCATTGGATTTGGTGCGACCGTCCGGTGGGTTCAGATCCCGACAGTCATTAATAATTTCAGCAGGGGCAGGATTGGTTCTGTGGTTAATGATTTAAAGGCAGACGAAGGTTATACCGATTTGAAAGGTGCCGTGAATTTTCTTATTGAAGGATGCTCTTCCGCAAGTACAATAAAATACTTATTTGCTTTTACGGATTTCAATAATGATCCCCCTGCTTCAAGTCCATTCGCAAAAGTAAGTTGGGAAGATTTGCAGAAAAAATATACCCTAATCAGTAAAAACTCACTAATTGATGCTTTTGCATTAAAACTTCCCATCGAAACCAGTTCAGGCAGGGATTTACCCAGTGTCCGAATGGTCTTTCCGGGTTTGAATGTGATTGAATTTGATGCCGCCTCACTTCAAAATTGGTTTAGCGATCGCTGTGGGAAGATGATGGAACAGAACTTATGGACTTTTACTTATAAGGATATGCAAAAAATTCAACTTGAAAGCCGGTTTAATCTTATTGCTCAAATCGGTTTGTCAGGCCAGATCAATGTAACAGGTCAATTTCAATCCTTACCTGAATATATTCAAGGGCTGAGTTTTACCGGTGTCGACAAAATGAATATTTCTGGTGAAAATGGTTTTGTGTTTTCCCCATCAGAGATTACCCGCGATAAGTCGGATTGCCGGATTGGTGACATATCATTCAAAGACAAGGCTTATCCTTTCAGTTTCACAAACCACTTTAGCGGAATTTTAACAGGGAAATTTATTTCGCCGGCATCAGACGAAATTAACAGACTATACGCGGTGGTATCTTTGAAACAGTTAACGGCTGATAAGACAAACAGGCAGGCAGATTCCTACATGCTGTATTCTCAGAATATCAATTCCGATAAAGGTTTTATTATTACCTGGCCATTGTGGTTATTTTTCTTCGTTTTATGCTGTCTGCTGATTTTTCTCGGGTTTTTAATTAAAAATACAATTTTACCACATAAGCTGAAAGGGTTGGCCCTTCTTGTGGAGAGCCATACCGCCTTGACTACCAGCACTAAACAAAAGGTTCCTGAAAAACAATCCATTACCATTGGCCCGGAACTTATCAAACCGGATATTGTAGTTAAAGACATGTCATTTAATGCCAAAATTCAAGGAAAAAGAGGTTGTCCGTTTAATGTAATAATAAAAAAGTCTATTTACTTCTGGTATTCACGTGAAACTGTTGGTTCTGTGGAATTGAATGGGAATCCGGTATTTGAACAATCATTTAAAATCAAACTGAACGATAAGATTACGGTCAGGCAGGGAGCCTCGTTTTTTCACACTTTTTCCTTAAAATCAGATAATAAATCATAACCTTAAAGTGAAACAATATGAATAGTTTATTTATTGGCTTAGGCGGATCCGGAGTAAAGGCAGTGGCAATCTTAAATGAGATGCTCGAAAATTACAATAGCGCTTTGATGGCCAGTCAGGCAAAGCAGAGTTTCTATGGGGACTTATTGAATTCAAAAGATCAATATTTGTATATTGACACGGATAATTCCGTGCTCAACGCATATCGGAACATTGATCATAGCGATTTTTTTAATTTAGGAAAACACACGCCTAAATTAATTCTTGAAGAGATTAAGCGGAGTGATTTTAAAGACAAAGAGATACAAAAAAGGTTAATTGAATGGGCTGATGAAGCTCAGATTTCTACCAAAGGAACAAAGTCACTGGAAGTAGGCGGAGATGGATTCCGGATGCTGGCAAGGTTGAATTTATTGTTTCAATGTATCAGTAAATCAGAAGATTCGTTACTAAAAACATTAACAAAAAAGCTTGTGACTGTGCAACAGAATCAAAAAGTTTTCAATGGTAATCATGACAATATTTCATTAAAGCCAAGAATTTATATTATATCAGGCAGTTGTGGAGGCACGGGCAGTGGTATCTTGTTGGATATTTTATATTTGATCCACAGACTTCACTTTACTACTCCTAATTTGCAGGGAATTGGTCAGCCCCTGGTCCGGCCGGTGATTATTATGCCCCATGGATACATTCATCCTTTACCGGAAATCCCTAAGAAAACCAATTACAGATTGAATGCCTATGCGTTTTTTCAGGAGCTTGAATCAACTTTAAAAAATTATCACTTGCCTGAATTTACCAAAAGTGCATTTAACTTTTTTGCTGTTGATCCAATTACCATCGATAATGATATTAACCATAAGTTTAATCCGTTTCAACAAGCGTTCTTCTATGATTCGTCAAGCAAGGAAATAAGCAGTAATTATGACCAGACGGCAAAAAAACTCGCAAATTTTATTTATCAGCTCGAAGTTGCATCATCCGATTTGGATTCCAATTACAGCAGTGTGGTTGATAGTGCAATAACAAACGATCTCAATACAACTATCAGTGAATCCTTAACCCGTGACTTTGTTGATGCATATGTCGTACCCGGGTATTTTTCGATTATAAAAACTGATGATTTCCTGAAATCTTATTGTAAGCTTCGTTTATACCACGAAGTATTTCAATTTGGAATTATCGGGCCCGATCATGATTTATCTGATGTGGAGAGGTCCTATGTCATCAACGAATATGAAAATTATATTAAGGTTGAACTAAATAATTTCATTGAAAAACTCACCTTCGAATTAGAGGCAGTTTGCAACGGGAACTCGAAAAAAGAAATATTGCAATTCAGTGAAGACCTGACCAATATTGCTGAGAATAAATTTGATAAAGAGTTTTTAAGGAAAAATATTAAACCTTTGATAAATGATTTTCTTAAAAAATTATCAGAAGGAACCTTTGCTTTCATGGCGAAATTTTTCAGGCAACTGCACCTGAAGGGGGCATATCAGGCATTCAGCATTTTGGATGATCATTTTTCAAAGAGTAGCCCTGGTGCAGAATCAAACCATAAAGCCCGAATAGAAAAAAACATTAAAACTGAATTGCACTTTTCAACAAAAGACAGTGATAAATACAGAAAGCAACTAATTGACAATTTTTTCGAACACGACTTGAAGAAGCGCATTTATCATGTTTTATCAAATGGTGACGAGGGCGTTTTTGATACCGGGTGCCGTATCCTGAAAAAATATATTGACCAGATCAATTACATCAATACATGGGAGATTGACTTTAAAGAAGAGATCAGGATAGCAAAAAATGATACTTCTAAACTATATGTACCCGACTTGAGATATTATGTTAATGAAAACTCTGAAATAGTTGGAAATAATAATTTTGAAAAGCAATTTAAAAAAATATTGTTACGTGATCCTGTCAATGTTGAGGAGGCAATGGTTAATGAGCTATTTAACAGCGAAATCTCAGGGAGGTCAATGGACAGCTATTCTGTTTTCTCTGTTAAAAATAACATTTTAAAAACGATGGATATAGAATCCTATTTTGTACCTGAGAATGACCAGGTAAATTTTGGGATTGTTCAGGAGGCTATTTCCAAACATCTCAATGAATGGATCAATACAGAGGTTGAGAAAAACACAAACATTACTGCCATAACAGGAGTTTCCATTGATTCAGTTCTGAACCAAAGATCACTATATGGAATTTCAGATGCAGAGTATTCCCAATTAACGCATAGGTTTAAAAATGATAAAAATATTGAAATTCAGGCCAGGAATGATAACATGAATAAGCAGGAATTCACAGTGATATTTGGAAGTTTTGCCAATAATAATCAACTGAAGACTGATTTAAATGCCGTTGTGACAACTGGAAATCAAATGAGCCTGAAAGTAATCGAAGAAAATGTTGAATCCGACCGTATTGTAAAACTGAGACTGGAACTGGGGTACAATATCAACGATTACTACTTCTATGAAAAAGAATACAAGCCATTTGCTGAAAAGTACTTTGAAGCGTATGGGAAAAACTTCGGGCATCAACCGTTTCTTGATAAAAGATTTATAGGACAAAAGCATGACGGGAATGTATACGAAATGTTTAAAAAGTATTTGGAAAATGATAAATTAGGTACCACCGAATCGAAATTGATTGATGACTCGTTAATGGTGAAGTTCTTCTTGTTTTACATGTTGGCAGTTCAAAAACAATTGATCCGCCTGAAAGAAATCGCACCGGCATTGGCTGATGGCATTTTACTTGATTCCAAGAAAAAATGTATAAAAATCAGTCGCTGTGAATATGATAAATATGAAGACACCTTTTCGATCAATAAAACTAAGGCTCAACTTGAAATAAAATTGGGAAATAAATTAAATGTCAATGAGTTTCCAACGTATAATGCCATAGTGTCGTCCTGGCTCCCGCTACTTTCTTCAAAACTGTCAAAAATCAATGATTTGTATGTGATTTTTACTGGCATCCGGAAGCAAATGAAATCTGATTTTTCGATCGAAATACCTGATGAGTTTATGGATTTATTCATTGATGCAGGTGCAAAAAAAGTAACCGGGATCGATTTAATACAATTTTACAAAGCAAAATACAATATATAGCGTATACGCTTTTTGTAATTAACCAGCATGCCCCGGTTCATTACAGGACCTGGCGCATTCCTTGATAAAGATTGTCATTATGAAAGAGATTCGTCCGGTCCGGATAATAACTCATTTGGATGATGAGGAATATCGTCTGTTTAAAGAAAAAATTGATCGGCAACTTACCACTTTTGCGATACGGGAATTTGGCGAAATGTTCGAGTATGATCATCATAAATGGTGGGCCACTACCAATGTGACTGGACAAAAAGAGGACACAATTGATGAATATCTTACAGCAAATATGGATTTACCCATATTAGCCCAAAGTGTTGGCTTGTATGATGCCCGTAAATTTGAATTTATTTTTTATGCCAATGACACTCATTTTAAGGAGTTAGTACCATTTGTTAAACATATAAAGGATCTGAAGAAAAAAAATCAGATACTTGGAGGCATAGCCGATGTGTTTTACTATGGAATTTGCTTTTTTAAAAATACAAGTCCGGATCTGCCAGGTATTAAACAGGTGAATAACCAATCTTCTGAATTCGATATATTGGCATTCCAGAGTGACATTAATTTTCATTATGCCAACAATCCGAACGGGTATCACGACTTTAAAATCCGCGGGACAAATGACCTGGATATCGAACACCAGCTTGACAGTGCCGTACTCGCCATGTTTCATCTCACCTTAACAAGAGATGCGCTATATCAGTCAAAGGAACAGGCGGTACAGGTGCTGATGAGCACCGGTATTTATTCTTTGACGTACGAACCGGATATTCACAAGCATAATGTTGCAGTTTCATTGTTGTTACAGCTGTTTCCAAAGTTCTGCATTGAGAGGAAACAAAAATCGTGGTGCGACGAAACATCTGTAAATCAATTGCTTCAGAGAGCCAACCTGGAATCGAAATGGGGATGGAAAACAAGCTACAAATATTATTCCTGCGATTATGAGCCTGTTGCTGAAAGTGAAGCCCGGAACAAGGGATTAAATAAAGTTTTATACAATCCTCCTGTTTCGCCATGGAGCTTGTTTTCACAGTGGCTTATTCCTGTCTATTTTCGAAAGTATCTCAAATCACTCGTGGCGAATCTCAGGGAATCGGCTCATTCCTTTATGTATGTAGCAATTGACGGCTATTCAAACCACTTGAAAAAAAGACACAAGGATGTTTTATCCGGCGATTCTAACGGTGCAGTAGTAACGATCGGTAAGTTTCTAAAGAATATCTGGGCAGAAAATAATAATCTGGAAGAACCCGCAGGTCTGCAGCATATGATTTTAGTGCTTGATAAGCTAACTGTATATTTACAGGAACAAAGAGCAATTATTGAGAGTTTAAAGGACAATCGCACCCCTGCCGGGGAGTTGTTTCCGCTGCTGGACGATTATCCATTAAAGAATATTCCGAAACCTTTGCAGAAGCTTTATGTTGATTTTGCACAGCATGATGTCGAAAATCAATACCTGGCGAAGGAAAATGATAAGGAAAAATCGTTTGAACAAATTATTTTATCGGAGCTTGTTAAATTGCTCCAATTTCATCCGGTTCCACTGAGCCTTTTTTCACGGGCAGTAATTCTAGGGATTATTTCACCGCTGATGGTTTTCGCCGGCTTGCTTCTGATACCCGATGTGGTTGTAAATACTGCATTTTTTGAATCAGGTCCGGGTGTGGTTTTATTGTTTGTTGCTGGTTTTACAGTGGCTGTCATCACGGCCTTTCTAAAATATTCCCTGGGTGTTATCAGAAAGATTAAGATCAACGTTAAAAAATACATGGCATGGATATTCTGGAAAACCCAGCAAAAATTATATAAAGCTACACTGGACCAGCAATCAGCCTATTATCATGAACTTATTGCAGAATGTGTGAGAATCAGAAAAAACATCACAGGAGATTCAAACGTAGAGATGTCGGAGGAGGAGTCTGAACACAACATTGATGGCTTCATCCCCGCTACAACCCATACAGACTCACCCCAGGTTTATGCCGCTTTTGATAAGCTTAAAAGTGCCTTATTCCCGGAGGTGAAACCTAAATTTGAACAAGGGATGTTTCAGCGGGACATTCTGGGTAAATTTGATAATGAATTGCCTATTCTGGCAGAAGGCATTGTCAAAGTTCAGATAAAAGCAGATAAAACAAACTATCCGTTAAATTCTCTTGGCGATGAAAACAAACAGGCATTGTTGTTTAAATCTTTGTTTCTTCAGCCAGTAATCAGTTCCAGTCCATTATACCAGTTTTTTTATGAAAGGATAATCTTTTATCATTGTAACAAGGACACTCCGGATGATTATTTCGGGAAAATACGTCAGGAGTTTTGTGCCATGCTGATCGAAGAATTGAAAAGCAGGATTTCTCTGGAAAATGCCGAAAGTATCCAGGAACTGGTATTCGGGAACGCCAAAGCAGCAACCGGGCATAATTTTAATAAAAACGTAAATAATGTTTACGTTAACAAATTGATCCAGAGTAGATTTTATCCTTCTGTTCTGTTAAGGAACTCCAATCCTTATTCGCAACTTAGTTTTATCATTCCGTCTGACAACCGTTATCATGATGAAGAATGGGCAAAGGTTTTTTCGAACGGGCACCTGCCAAACCATGTTTTCCATCGAAAGTCAATGGTAAGTATCATGCAGAGTTTTTCATTGAACGGGCTTACCGATATTTTTGAAGAGGAAAATCCGAATATACAAAACCAACAATAAACGCGATTGTCATGTTTGCAAATACGAGCATTTCTGATTTATTGATGACCATTGCCAGTTTGGGTCAGCTTGTCATTAAACTATTGCTTCTTTATATTATCTGGGTCATCCTGAGTTGGATCATTCGCACCTTTATTATTCCCTTTTTTGAACGTCGAGCCTATTTTTACAAGTATTCGTTTGACACCTGGTATTTTGAACAGTTCAGAAAGTTCCTGTGGGTGATCAAATGGGGAAGAAATAAGCGCTGGGCAATCCACAGGACATTGATAGGATATGTTACACGAAAAGCATTCAGGGATAACCAGGATGATGCTTCAAATGATATATATACTGTAGGATATTTTGGGAGGGAAAGAATCGGACAGGCTAAATTCATCAATGGTGTGTGTAATATCATTCTCAGAAAGACCAATGCCCAGGGAGATGAATTTAATGACAATGACCCGGTTGGTTATATTGATAAGACAGGGAAAATCTTTAAATATTTTATGAACCGGAAGGCCATGCTGAATGGCGACAAATTAAAAACCCCTGTGTTTATTGGCCAGTGCGAAGATCCTCGTTTACTGAAGAAAAAAGAGTATAAAACCAAAGGGGAGGAATCAGATGATGCGACCCTTCCATATATCACGGATGTCCGCACCATTGAAGTTGAAGAGGGGGGCATGCCCAAACTCGGTGATACCTGGTTTTCGTTTCGGGAAAACTACCCCGATAACAAAAATGAAACAGGTATTGTGAAAACTATTTGCCTGAAATCAAGCGGGGCTGTTCCCGATGGCCGGAAACGCCCGGTTGGATTAGGGTTATGGCGCTACCTTCAGGTTTTTGCCTTCCCATGGGATTACAAGCGTCTTGCATGGGGCTACGGTTATTGTAAAGAGGATTTCCTGCGGATGCCTCTTAAAGAGAATGACAATGGCATCCGCCTGATTAATCGTGCAGGGGCAGCACTGTTGCTGATTGAACAGGAGGGTTTCCTTGATTATGAAGATGAGAAGGTTCGCGATAACCGCAAAGGAATGGCAGCAACAGCACTTCTATCATTGTGCATGTATTATCTGGGGTTTTATTGGCTTTGGCTGGCTGTCAATTCATTTGAAATATTCCCATTCCTGGGTACCATGCTTTCAAGGATTGCAGGAATGGTGCTGCTTTTTTTCTTTATATGGCTGGTGACACATACCCTGCGCAAGGTTTTGTTTGATCTCACTCCCCGTTTTGAACGGTTTCTGGAGATGCTGAACAGGAATACCGGTGTGATAGGTTGTGTTTCCTTCATCATCGGACTAAGCATTACAGGGCTGATTCTTTCCATCTTTATCATCGCCTATCCTTTCGCTGCATTGTTTTTCTCCACGCTGGTAGCGGTAAGTGTAAACAGGATCGCTTACAAACAACGTAAATGGGAAGTTGATGATCCGTTTAAAAAACGCAGGAAGGAAGATGAGGATGGCCGGGAAGACGATAAAGAGGACGATGAGCCAATACCACCAGAGGACCTTGAAATCCGTGAATACAAATGGCATTTATCATCGGCCATTAAAAGTATCCATAATAAATTTGAACTTCAGTTTTCAAGGATTAAAATGGTTGAACTGCGTCTTCAAAATCCTTTTCGCCAACAGTGGGTTGGTGGAACCTATGCAGAACGTGTTGTCTCAATGATACAGGATGAATTCAATAAGCCAGGATTACATTCTAAAATTCGTGCAGCTAAAGGCAGGCTTAATAAAATTGCTGCCGACGAGAACCTTTCGTATCTGGATAAAGTTCACCTGATCGTTTCCTTCTCTCAGCCCCCTAACCTTGAATATGAATTTGATCATGAATGTATGGAACTGATGGTTGACAGACAAAGTATTCCTTTTGAATTACTTGAAACCCCGGAAACTTCTGAATCCGCTATCGGATTCAGGGAATATTGCAGGTTCCCTACCGAATCATTATATGATAAAAGAGGCGATTGCGACTGTCATTCGGCCATTACTGCCGCACTGCTGGCTGCATGCGGAATAACCTCCTGTTACATCACCGGCAATGTGAATGACGGTACCGGGCATGCTGCCGTTGGAGTGGAATGCACTCCCGAACTATTGAGGTTCATGAAAAACAGCAACTATTTTGTTCATCATGAGACAGGAAAAAAATTTCTGTATGTTGAAACAACCGGTTGGCAAAGCAGGATTGGGGATGTTCCTCCCGGGTTTGAAAACATGCTGAATGAGAAAGACCGGCAGATTGCCATTCTTTATCCTCATTTATGGGAGAATTAACAACTTATTGCATTTGAATTATGAAAAGATTTTTTTCACTCTTTATTTCATGGGTTATCTTCCTGATCATTGCATTACTTATGTTCTGGAGCGTATACCGCATAAGCCGCGATCCTTATAAACCGCTAATGGATGCTCAAATCCCCCAGAAAACCAAGGATTTCTTTGCAGGTATTTTAGGAAAATTTGGGTTCAATATAAAATTCGTAGACCTGTTTGACGATAAAAGCTGGTCGAACGATAATGATTATGGTGTTGATTCAGTATCCGGGCTGGTTAATACGGAGGATGAGAATTTTGTCGTTTATTTTGACTCTGCAAACACATCTGAGAAGGAAAAAGCAGGATTTGCCTTACAAAAAGCCAGGGAAAATATTCGCCCATTAGCAGACCTGTTTGGAAGGTATTACTATGCAAAAGATTTAAAAGGCCGAAAATTGCCCATTTATATTACGAATACGGAAGAAAAATTTAACGCTATCTATTACAAACTTGCCGGAGTAAAAACTGATACAAAGTGGATGGCCGGAGTTTGCATCAATACCGTTTCAGGAACGGGTGAAATCCTCACTGACGGGATTGTTTTAAAAGACTTCGGCCCCAGTGGTGATCCAGAACGATTCAGGCTGAATCTAAAGCATGAAATGGCCCACTACGTGCATCTTACAAGTGTGAACTGGTTAAGTACACACCCCATGATTTGGGAAACCGAAGGGTTTGCTACCTATTTTGAAAATGATAAAGACTACTTTAAAACCCTCGGCACCGATATTTCGAAAAATGTTGATCACATTCACCTATCCCAGGATGTTACTAATTATCTGGATGCTTACTGGGTTGGTTATACTGTTTTGCTGTATATTTCAGAAAAGTACAGTCCACAAAAAGCAAAAGAGTATATCAGGGCTAATTATACCCTCAATGTAAACAGCAACCTTCAGAAAAATCTTGGAATAGGTATCGGGCCATTCGAATCGGGCTGGGAGCAGTATGTTCATAACAAGCATTGAAATGAGAACAAAACTGATCATCGGTATTCTTTTAGCAGTCATCTTGTTGGGGGGCGGGTCTTATTTCTATTATTACTACTTCGTTAAAACCCTGAGGCTTACTGAAATTGTCGGACATACCGATAATGAGATCGTTAATTTTAT
>CAIYES010000463.1 GCA_903925275.1 uncultured Bacteroidales bacterium | reverse complement strand
TTCTGTTTATCGAGGTAGTAGGCATGCTCCCACACATCACAGGTTAACAGCGGAGTGGCGCCGTTCTTCAGCGGGTTCCCGGCATTGCTCTCCTGGACGATCGCCAGGCTTCCGTCATCTTTTTTGATCAGCCAGGCCCATCCCGAGCCAAACAGGGTTGCTGCAGCGGTCGAGAATTTCTCCCTGAATTCGCCGAAAGAACCAAAATTTTTCACTAGCGCATCCGCCAGCGGGCCGGCAGGTTCACCGCCACCCTGGGGTTTGAGACAATTCCAATAAAAAGTATGGTTCCAAACCTGGGCGCCATTGTTGAAAATTCCGCCTCCCGACTTGCGTACAATATCCTCGAGCGAGGCATTTTCAAATTCCGTGCCTGCAATCAGTTTGTTGAGGTTGTTCACATAAGCCTGGTGATGCTTCCCGTAATGAAATTCGATGGTCCGCTTCGAAATATAGGGTTCCAGTGCATCCGGTGCATAAGGCAATTGGGGCAATTCATGTATCATGATAAAAAAATTTAAAGGTTGAGTCCCCTCCGAAAAGGGGGTTTATGATAAAATGAAAAAATTAATTACAACCGATAAACAAAATGCAATGGAAAACTTTCTGCTCCAAACTGGTTGAACCCTGATTTGCTGGTTAAGATAGCCGGAGGAAAAGGGTGCCAAGGCAGGTATTTCCATTGATTTAAACGTTCTTTGACATATTTGTTTCGTAAAGTTGAGTATTCGTACAAGATTGATCCATAGACATCTACAGCAAGCCCACATTTTTTGCTTGATCTGTCCTCTGTATTTTGATTTGCCATTTATCAGCGGGATTCCAAATTGAAAAATGGTTGCTTCCACGTTGTTTCGCTTGTGGAGGTCTTCCAATGGTCGTCCTTTCCTTTCACGGCGCATATGAGAAGTCCGGATGGCTTGTTGATTAAAATAATAGTAACCGTTGGTTGTTGTTATTCGCCATATGTCTTCTTTGCTGTTTTTCTGTTTTTTAACCAAAACAGCTTTCATGTGCTCGCCAGTTTGGACGTCGGTAACCAATAATCCTTCCGGGGTCATTTCTAAATCATACCTTGACTCGGCGCCCTGGATACCAGTGAAAACCATGTCGATGTCTTTGCAACACTCATCATTGGCAGGACTTTGGTACGCTCCGTCAGCGTAAGCCTTTTCAATAATCTGGCCAGTAACTTCAATGGTTGCCAGAATGGCTGGTTCAACAAATGCGGTATCGGGGGTGTTGGCTTTTTCAACAAGCACGTTGGTAATCAGGTTCAGACCTTCGTCCGAACAGGTTTCCGTAATATTCACGCTGTAGCCTTTTACCTTCTGGTCGCCTTTATTTCGATATGCGCTGTCGGGATCGTGCGGGGACTGGACACTCGATGAAGAGATTTCTTCTTTCGGGCGAAGTTCAATCTGCTGATCTTCTGATATTTTATATTGTTCATTAAAGACACGCCGGAGCAGGAGAAAGGACTCGGTTTGGAGATTCCCAAATAACGTCAGTAACTTGTAGCTAATAATACCGATCGGTTGCAACCTGCCTTTGATTTCGTCCCTGGTGCTCCGATATACAGTTTTGAGCGGTTCTTCAATTACAAGTTTTTCCAGTTGTTCAAGGTCAGCTGCAGAAAGTGTTGATTTCGAAGCATTATCAAGGGTTTTAAAGAACATGCAAAGCGTATGATGGATGATCTCGTAACGGGAAAACAGAGCAATGTTGCTGCCAATGAGTTTACTGTCCATGCGAATGCTTCGGCCATTTACATCAAACTCTTTGATCTGTTCGCTGGTAATTTGTGCGAAGGCCTTTCCCATTAAATCTTCACCATGTTGCTTTTGATGCTCATAAATTCGTTTGCGTAGAAGGTAATATGTTGATTCTACAGGTAACGGATCATTCATGTTGAATAATCCTAATGAACTGCGAACAAGCAAGTTAAATCTGCAATGTTCAAAAAGCTGTGAATCGCTCCATATAAAAGACTCTTTTAAAATCATCATACCAACAAGGGTACGTATGGAGGAATTAGGCGCACCGGTGGTGTTATTGAAAAGGATACTGAATATGGTTTCATCAATACGCATTACAATCTGATCATGGAACTGGTTATGCCAATGACCCTGATCACTGTACTGTTTGAATGCCGAACTCTCCAGCATCATAGTAACGCTGGTGAAGGCATCTAACTGCGGTTCTTTGTTTGACTTTTTAAACATGGGTTATGCTTTACTTATCGAAACAAATCTACCGTTAAAAAATAATAAATGCAAATCAAGTTATTGACAATCATTTGTTTGTAACTACGTCAAAAATGAATACGTATAAATTTTATTATAAATTTATTTAACCAAATCGGCCCCGCCGACTTTTCGGAGGGGACTCAAAGATGTTTGATAACCTTCGGATTTCAAAAATCCATTTCAAAGTTGACTGTTTTTATCCCTGAAATGAAAAAAAATCGATATTCTGCCGGTTGTATGGGCTGAGCAGGTCAGTTCACAGGATATACGTGAGCAATAGATGCAGATAAATAAAAAAGGTTACAGCTAACCTGCCGGATTTTCAATCTTTCCAATAACTTTGCATCACAATGAAAAAAATCGGGTTCATCACAATAATCCGTACCTGTTTTCATGAAGGGCATAAATTTTCAAACCAAAATATTCCATGTCTCTATACCCATATGCTTTACGTTTAAGGACCTTTATCTTGTTGTTGAAACCTTCCAAAGGCCCTGTGGATATTCGGTAGTCAAACCAATTTAGTATTCCTGTACGATGAGCCAGCAACGTCTTAACAAACTTTCGAAGTTCTTGAATAGTAGTAGCCCATGCTCGTGTAGCCCAGGATGTAAGGAACTTGGCGGCCTCTTCTTTGCTGGTTTGCTGCCAGAGCTGCCCCAACTCTTCCTTCAGGTAGTATGTCAATCTCCGAGATTGAACGATTATACGTATGATCCGGATCAACAAGCCTGTTGGATTTGAGGCGAGTACACCAGTGCCAGTTCAGAGACCGGATCAGTTTCAGGTTGTCGATACTCGAATACCA
>CAIYES010000462.1 GCA_903925275.1 uncultured Bacteroidales bacterium | reverse complement strand
TTTAGCAGTCATCTTGTTGGGGGGCGGGTCTTATTTCTATTATTACTACTTCGTTAAAACCCTGAGGCTTACTGAAATTGTCGGACATACCGATAATGAGATCGTTAATTTTATCGTTGAACCCGGCGATTTCGATACAGGGCTTACCCGGCACGATCTGAGCAGCCTTAAAGCCAAAAAAAATATTGGCTTAACCGGATTAATGAAGTCGAAGCTATTGCAGACTCCGAACTTCAGCTGCAGGCAAATGCGAAGCTTTTGTCTGATATGATGGAAGATCCTGCAATGAGCAAAATTGTTAAGTCATCACCGTAAAAGGGTTAGGTTTTGCGGGGAGGATACTTGAAATTATAATATAATATTGTTTATTTAAAAACAATTGATAAATTTGTATTAGGATAAAGTTGAGTTTTTTTCAGGTACTATCAGCATTTCCAAATTGTATATCATGACAAATCAAGTTGATTACCTTTTTTTTCTTGGAGGTCATGATTTGGAAATGCTGGAAATCAAAATATTGCTCGACAAATACAAGAACAATCCAAACTCTTTCTTCATTATCGACTATATCGACAATAATCTTCAGTGGGGAGCCAAATTAAGCAATTACAGGAAAAATATTCTTGAAATAAAAACCTTAAAATTAGTTGGCATAGAACTGATTGAAGATATTCCATTACCAGCAAATTATATATCGATCGACCATCATAATGAAAAGAGTGTCTTGCCCTCCTCTATAGAACAATTGGCGACCCTGCTCGGCATCGAACTTGACCGGTGGCAACAACTTGTGGCAGCCAACGACCGGGGGTATTTTCCGGCGATGCTGGCAATGGGTGCAAGTAATGAGGAGGTAACCCGGATCAGGGAAGCAGATAGGAGGGCTCAGGGGGTGACTGATAAAGATGAACAACTTGCTGAATACCATGTTGACAAGTTTTTCAAATTTATTAATGATATCGGGGTAGTTGAGACATCTTTAAAAAAGTTTTCTCCAATAACCGACCGGATCCGAATTCCAAAGTTGATCGTTTATAATGAGGAGAATGTAAACTATTATGGAAAAGGAGCAGAAAAACTGGGCAAAATTACTTTTTTTGAAGAAGTACAATCGAAATCTGCTTATTACGGGGGGGGGGCAGATGGATTTTTTGGGATTATAAAACTCCATGCAAGATATATAGATACCCTCGAAATTGTTAAACAAATCATTGATGCCATGAGTGAGCCAATCGTTATCAGTACACATTGTTTCATGTTTCCTTTTAAATGGGAGGTAAAGAAAAACAAAGACTCAGCCTTAGAAGATGTTGGCTTTAACCAGAGGGTAAATCTTGAAGCATTCGAATTTGAAATAGAGAAGTCTGGATGGGTGAGGGATTTTTTGGATGATTCTGATATTACCCGTTCACCACTTCATTATAATGAATATACATATTATCATGACTTTGTACGCAAGATAATTTTTGACACCAGGGATCAGTCAACAGGCAATGATGTGATGCGGCATTATCGGTTCAATGGGTTAACGGAGTTGGCATTTTTTGAGTTCTCGGTTGTGCCATTTGAAACAAAAAAGTACAATTTATCGCTCAAAGGATTACACCTTCATATATACAAAACCGGGGTTGGGGTGTTGTCTTTTGATTTCGAAAATTTTGACCAGACAACCAGTAAAAAGGATATTCTGATAATAAATGAATATGGCCGAAGAATTTATCCACAATTTACCAGTGACGGATTTGATTTAACTGCGGTAAAAACAGCATTTTTGCCCGACACGGTTAAGTATAGCTATGATGGGATGGTTATTAGGGAAGAGAGATTCGAATCTTTTTCAGGAGAGCAGTTCAAGAAAAACATGCGATATTCTGAAAGCTTCATTCCCCCGAAATACATTATGGATTTATTTGACAGAGTTCATTTTGGTTATCATAATTCAAAAGGGCAATCAGGCCTTTTCATAGAACATATTACAGATGACCGTATGTTCGTTGTATCGTGGTATGGGAATAATGAAATTGCGCAAGAACTGGGAAACCAGAAACAGGATCAATACGGATATGAAAACAGCAATTGGTGGTATTGCTATCTGTTCGGAGATAAGGAAACCCCCAGCATTTCCCACAACAGGATGATGGTTACACAAATAAAGGAACACACTTATTGTCGTTGGGCAGGTTATGGAACTTTGTTTGGAATTACACGAGATACATTTGTATGCGTATCCTCCGACATTCCGACTCTGGCGAGATTTAATGCTCCGCCTATCAAAGACCACATGATAACCATTTATTATCAAATGGTTCTACTTGGACTGGTGCAGCGCGCTTCAGTGTTGAATTTTTCAGGAGAGGTTAGTGATCTTTCCCATGAAGCATATGATCTTGACACAGAATCGATGCAGGAAAAAGTAAAACAGTTATACAGAAGCTATATTGAGTTTATCAATAAGGTATATTACCGTGAAGTAACGTCGCAAATTCAGGGTATTGAACTTTACCAATTGATGCAGCGGGTTATGAATATTGAAAAAGAAGTTACTGATCTTGATAACGAAATTACAGAATTACACCAATATGTGTCATTATTGCAGGATAAAGAACGCAATAAGCAATCAATGTTGCTTAATCTACTTGCTGTATGGTTCCTGCCGGCATCGTTTATTACCTCGATTCTGGGGATTGGCTTTATCAGTGATAGATCAAGCATTAAATGGTTTGGCCAACCGACAGCAGAAGTTGGAAAATCACTTTTGCTTATTGGTTGTGGTGGAATAATTTCCATTTTTATCACAATCATCCTGTTGAAACGCGAAAAGTTTAGTTCGATCTTTAGAAAACTTAGAAGCAAAGTAAATGAATAATCTTTAAAATCATGAACAATATTCAAACTCAAATAAGTTTAGCTTTGCCGGAATTAAAGTCGCGTTATTCCATCGATCAAATGGCCATTTTTGGCTCACAGGCGAGAGGCGATGCTACAGCGGAAAGTGATGTTGATATCCTGGTTTCATTTAATGGATCGGTCGGAATAGAGTTTATTGACCTGGCAGATGAACTCGATATATTATTGGGGAAAAAAGTAGATTTAATAACCATGGAATCTCTCAAGCCCCGGCAATGGGATTACCTGAAAAACCAACTTGTTTATATATGAGCGGGATGATAACCAATTTAATCGCCATTTTAAAATAGCACGGACAATGAATAAAATATTACTGGCAATTGCCATTGGCCCAAGTTACAAGAACATTTTGTCGAAATAAGTTAATTTCATCTAAAATGGAAAAATTAATGAATATCAAAATCCCGGGCATCATTGCCGTGTTTTTTCTTGCATCGGTTGGGTTTTTCCTTTCCCTTTTGCAAAAAGTTGATTTATATCAAGGAACTTTCCTGATTCTTGCGATGTCAGGATTTGCGATTCTGATGCTATGGCTAATCATTATCTTGATTTGTATTAAAAGTGAGGCCGCAGGAGTGATGAAATTCAATGAAATGGCTCAGAAGAAATTAAACGATGAAAAACAGGAAGTCCAATATAAAGAGGGTTTGAGATTAAGAATAAAAGAAGCCGAGTTCAATCATGCTAATACCGAGTTCAATCATGCAAAGGAAATTCTGAAACTATTTGTTGAATTACGAAAAGAACCATCCAAGGATATTAACAATCCCACCGCGGACGACGTAAAAAAGCTAAAGGATTACTTTGACGACCATAAAACCCTGCTGAATCAAATAAAAGAAATTGTTAAAACCAACTGATATGTATACACTTAAATTTACATTAAAACAACACACGCCCAATATCCATTTCCAGCACGACCAGGAGGGAGCAACCCTGCGGGCTACCGAAGTGAAGCCGAAGCTTGACCGTGCCCTGATTAAAAAAATCGGGAATGGGAATTATGACCATGGGGTTATTATTGCCCGTGAAAGGAAATGGATAACGTCCATGAATTCAGATTCACTTGATTTAAAGATGAAAATCCAGGCATCCGCTAATTTTGAGTATCCTGTGAATGTTCCTAGATTAGACAGGGAAAATCATGTTGATAGAGATAACCGTGGTAACCCAAGAAGTGAAGGGTTCCCCTGTTTCTTTGGTAATATGGGCGATGCTAACAGGGAAAATGAAAAGAAATTCGTTTATGCCCAAAACAGGGTTTATATCAAGATTAACACGAATTGTGAATCGCTTTTTTTATTTATGGAAAAAGGCGACGGGTATAAAACGATTGCCCGGTTTTTCAATACCGAAAATTTCGGAACCCGCCAATCAAAAGGTTTTGGGTCTTTTTCAGTCATCAAAGAGAACGGGGAGATGGATTTTGAAATTTCAAGGTACTATTTCGATGTCTATTTAAGAAACCGGAATATTAACCAGTTAAAAACGCAACATCAGATAAGGTTCCCCAGAGTCCAGATGACTGACGAACAATTAATCCTGGTTGACCACTGGCGACAGGTTTTTAATAATATAAACCTGTTTCATAAGGTCTTAAAGAGCGGGTATAATCAGCAAAGGGGATATGTGAAATCAACCTTGTTCAAGTATTTTAAAGATGAACATAATATTCAATGGGATAAAAAAACGATCAAAGAGGTCTATTTCAATGACAAGCTTTCAAGGCATCAGGACAATCATCCGGATGAAGACATCCTTCTTTTTGACGAGGAAGAACAGAAGATCGCCTCTTCCCGTAATCACATGTTTCTTGTCAGGGATTTGCTCGGACTGACATCTCAGGCAGAGTGGAACAGAGAGTATAACAATGCTGTGATTTCCAAGACTAACAGCGAAATTGACCGTTTTAAAAGCCCGGTTACCTACAAGCCGATTCTCCGTTCGGATGAAGAAGGAGATTTTTTCAGCGTGTTTATTTTCCTTCATGAAATACCCGAAGAATTCCTGAACAAGCCGTTTAATGTGACGGTAAATAACCATGGCACACTTGTCCTGGATACACCCGATCGCAGTAAGTTTACTACATCGAAGTACTTTGAATATCTTGCCGGAGACAGTTTTGCCATCGAAGATCTTGTCAATAGCGAAAATGCAGATACAGATACGATTAGTGATATGTTTAATATGCTAAAACCCCAGGAAAATGAGTAATTATATGGCTATTACATTAGGCCCAATATACAAGACATTTGAAAATGTCAGGAAAACCAGGGAAATATGGGCTGCCAGTTATATATTTTCCTTTATTTCGAAGAGACTTATTGAATATATCAGGACCATTGATAAAACATTAATTATCGTTCCATCTTATGACCCTGATTCACTCAAGGGTATTGGGCTCTACCCTGACAGGATAGATCGGAAGACGTCGTGTAGGGAAAGAGTGTGCCTCTATGTGTAGATCTCGGTGGT
>CAIYES010000461.1 GCA_903925275.1 uncultured Bacteroidales bacterium | reverse complement strand
ATGGTTCTCAGAACATTCGGTTTCTACACAGATTTTGTGCCTACGGCACAGTCTTACACACAGAAATATAACTAAATAAGAAATTTAAACAGTCTCTTATTGTTTTTCGATGTATGCCGGTTATCGTGCGATCCCCCTGATCTGCTCTTCCAATACACTGATCCTGGCCATGGCATCTTCCTGCTTCTTGCGCTCTGAATCAACTACCGAAACCGGGGCATTTTTGACAAAACTTTCATTGCCAAGTTTCTGCATGACTTTCTCAAGAAATCCCGTTGTATAAGCCAGTTCATCCTTCAGTTTTTTAATCTCCTCATCCACATCGATTTTCCCGGTTAATGGGATAAAAAACTCGGTGGAACCGGCGACAAATGAAACGCTGTCGGGCACTTTTTCTTTTACATAGGCAAGTTCACTGATGTTGCATAGTTTGGCAACAAGACTGTCAAAGGTGGTCTCCGGTAAATCGTCATTGTTTTTCCGGATGAATAGCCTGATTGCTTCCTTCTGTGGTATATTCTTGTCCTTACGTACATTGCGGATAGCCATGATGACCTCTTCGGCAAAACCGAACCGGGTGATCAACTCCTGGTCAAAGGCACTGGCAACGGGTTGTTTGCTTAACATAATGGACTCGCCTTCGTTCCGTTTATCAAGGATCTGCCAGATCTCCTCGGTAATAAAAGGCATGAATGGATGAAGGACTTTCAGGAGTTTTTCAAAAAAATCTTTTACTGCTTCATAGGTCGGGCGGTCGATTGGTTGTTGGTAGGAAGGTTTGATCATTTCAAGGAACCACGAACAGAAATCATCCCATACTAATTTATAGGCAGCCATCAATGCCTCCGATAAACGGTAATCGTCGTAAAGTGCATTGATGTTTAACAGTGATGAATTGAAAACTGAATTAAACCAATCGACCGACACCATGTTCACCGCAGGCTGCGAAATGGAATCATCTACCGGCCAGCCTTTAACGAGCCGTAAGGCATTCCAGATTTTATTACAAAAATTTCGTCCCTGCTCGATAAGCGCATCATCATATAACAAATCATTTCCGGCGGGTGAACATAATAACATCCCAACACGAACCGCATCGGCACCGTTCTGACTGATGAGGTCAAGCGGCTCAGGCGAGTTGCCAAGTGATTTCGACATTTTCCGTCCCTGCTTGTCTCTGACAATCCCTGTAAAATAAACGTTTTTAAATGGAATGGCCTTGCGATACTCCATGCCTGCCATAATCATCCGGGCAACCCAGAAAAAAATAATTTCCGGTGCTGTAATTAAATCGTTGGTCGGAAAATAATAATTGATATCCGGATTGCCGGGGTAGCGAATGCCGTCAAATACCGAAATCGGCCAGAGCCAGCTTGAAAACCAAGTGTCAAGTACATCCTCATCCTGTCGCAGGTCGGATAATTCCAGTTTTGAATTTTGATCTTTGCGGGTTGAATTCGCAAGAACCAGTGCTTCTTCCTTTGATTTGGCAACCACAAATTCACCATTCGGGAGATAGTAAGCAGGTATCCGCTGTCCCCACCACAACTGCCGTGAAATACACCAATCGGTAACATTGGCCATCCAGTGACGATACATATTTTTATACTTGGCCGGGTGAAACAGGATCGTATCATCTTCAACAAGGTCAAGCGCCGGTTTTGCAAGATCTTTCATCTTCATAAACCATTGAACCGAAATACGTGGTTCGACCACCTCGTCGGTTCGTTCAGAGTAACCAACTTTATTGACATACGCTTCAACCTTAACAATATGGCCATTTTGTTGAAGTTCTTCCGTGATTTTTCCGCGCACAATAAAACGGTCTTCTCCGACGAAAAGCTGGGCTGCATGGCTCATCGTGCCATTCGGGTTGAAGGTATCAATTACTTCGAGTTTATATTTCAGCCCTAAGTTATAGTCGTTGACATCGTGTGCCGGGGTTACCTTTAATGCACCGGTACCAAATTCACGGTCGACGTATTCGTCAAAAATTACAGGGATTGGCCTGTTGATGAGTGGTACCAATATCCGTTTTCCACGGAGGTGAACATACCGTTCATCTTCCGGATGAACGCAAATGGCAGTATCACCGAGAATGGTCTCCGGCCGGGTGGTAGCGATGGTTATCCAGTCATCCTGTGTGCCTTCAACCTTGTACCTGACAAAGTATAATTTAGAATTGACTTCTTTGTGGATGACCTCTTCATCAGAAACTGCGGTGAGTGCCTTGGGATCCCAGTTTACCATCCTGATACCACGATAGATCAGCCCTTTGTTGTAAAGGTCGATGAACACATCAATGACCGATTCGTACAACGATTCATCCATCGTGAAACAGGTACGCTCCCAGTCACACGATGCTCCCAGTTTTTTTAACTGGTCGAGGATGATACCTCCGTGCTTTGTCTTCCATTCCCAGGCATGTTCCAGAAACTGTTCACGGGTCAGGCTGGCTTTGTCGATGCCCTGTTCCCTGAGTTTCGCAACCACTTTTGCTTCGGTGGCAATTGATGCATGATCGGTTCCTGGCACCCAGCATGCATTTTTGCCCATCATCCGCGCCCGGCGTACCAGAATGTCCTGGATGGTGTTGTTAAGCATGTGTCCCATATGAAGCACCCCGGTAACATTGGGAGGCGGGATCACGATGCAATAAGGCTCCCGTTCATCGGGAACCGAATGGAAGAAACCTCGTTTCATCCAGTATTCATACCATTTATCTTCAACCCCTGAAGGGTCATATTTGGAGGCAATTTCCATCATAGCAGCTACTTTTCAAAGAGCCGCAAAATTAGTAAAAAATATGGTAAGGTAGCTCAACCGGGCAGGTTGCCCGGTTTAAAATAACTTGCTGCGTTTAACCAGGTATGGCAGGAGTACCTGCTCAAAACCGGCATGGATGTCGGCTTCAACCAAATCAATATGGTACTGTCCGCAGCGTAGTTTCAGATCGTTTCTGAATCTGGCAAGAGATTCAACGTATTTTTCCCGGAGCTTCGACGGGTGAATCCTTAGTTGTTCGCCGGTTTCAATATCAATAAATTTATAAGGCCTGTCTTCAAAATTAAACTCCAGCTCCTTCCCTTTATCAACAACATGAAAAAGAATTACTTCATGTTTGTTGTGTTTCAAATGCTGCAAGGCCGAAAACAGGTCATCCGGTTGCGGGGATTTATCGAACATATCACTGAAAATTATCACCAGCGAACGCTTATGAATCCGCTCGGCCAATTCATGAATGGTTTGAGCTACATTTGTTTGCCTGTGCTCGTCGGGTAATCTTGGAATGAGCAATTTATCCAGTTCGGCATAAAGGTATCTGTGATGAACCGGATTGGATTTTGTCTGGGTATGCAACTCAACAGTATCAGAAAAGACACTGATCCCGGCAGCATCACGCTGTTTGCGGAAAAGATAGAGCAATGCGGCAGCAACATAAACCGAAAAGGTGATTTTATTGGGGTGGTTGATGTCAGGATTGGACAATACCGGGTAATACATCGATGATGAATTATCGATAAACAACTGGCATCGCAGGTTAGTCTCCTCTTCGTATCGCTTCGTATAGAGCCTGTCGGTTCGTCCGAATAATTTCCAGTCAATCGACCTGATCGATTCACCGGTATTGTATAACCGGTGTTCGGCGAACTCAACACTGAAGCCATGAAACGGACTTTTATGCAGCCCCGTGATGAATCCTTCTACAACCTGGCGGGCAAGGAATTCAAGTGAGGAAAACTGTTCAAGGCGGCTTTGATCAATTGTGGAGAACACAAGAAAAATGGTAAAATGGTGAAATAGTGAAATGTTGAAATGTTGAAATGGTGGTTTTTTTTCACCATCTCACCATTTCACAATCTCACCATTTAAATATATTTTTCAATAAGTGCCTTGTATGAGGCTTTTGGAACGGCGCCAACCTGTTTGTCAACGACCTGCCCTCCTTTGATAAACAGAACAGTTGGGATATTCCGGACCTTGTAAAGTGCCGTCATCGCAGGATTGTCATCAACATTGAGCTCTCCGGCTACAATCCGGCCATCATATTCGGCAGCCAGTTCATGAATAATCGGAGATACCATCCGGCAGGGGCCACACCATTCAGCCGATAGGTCTACCAAAGCAAGTTTATCGCTTTTAATAATTATCTCTTCAAAATTAGCATCCGTTAATTTCTCGAACATATGAAAATATTTTTTACGTGAGTTAAATTCAGGCTGCAAAATTACAAAAATCCTGTCAGATTAATCCATTCATGAAGAGTCACCTCAAATTTCTTATTTGAACATAATCCTCTGTTACAGATTCACATAGCAATTATTAATTAATAATTATTAATTAATAATTATTAATT
>CAIYES010000460.1 GCA_903925275.1 uncultured Bacteroidales bacterium | reverse complement strand
GTTCAGGCGAAAAAACCTCTGAACTCACTCGCCATTGCCAATTGTTTTGGGTCGTTCCCGGAAGGTTCATGCGTGCCGAAGTATTCAGCCCCAGCAGGTCCTGCATAGGAACAATGGCGGTATTGGCCACTGATGCCCAGGCCAACCGGATGAATGCCCAGTGGATTTCAAAGTTGTTGGTGTTCAAATAATCCAGCACGTAGGAACGATCGTCGTTGGTGGCATTTTCGAACCAGCCAACAACGGTATCGTTGTCGTGAGTTCCTGTATAGACAATGCAGTTTTTGATATAATTATGGGGAATATAGTCGTTTGCTTCTGATGAATCGAAGGCAAACTGCAGAATTTTCATCCCGGGAAGGCCGAATCCATCGCGCAAAGCTTCAACATCAGGGGTCATTACGCCCAGATCTTCAGCAATAATGGGCAGATCGCCAAACTCTGCGCGCAATGCATCAAAGAACTCTTTACCGGGACATTCGATCCATTTGCCATTGATAGCGGTTTTTTCGCCGTATGGTACTGCCCAGTATGCGGCAAACCCGCGGAAATGGTCAATGCGGATGATGTCGTACAGGAAAAGGTTGGTCTTTATGCGCTCGATCCACCAATGGTAGCCCTGATCTTTCAAAATATCCCAGCGAAAGAGCGGGTTTCCCCATAGTTGGCCGGTTTCGCTGAAATAATCGGGGGGAACGCCACCAACACGGATTGGGTTAAGATTTTCATCAAATTCAAAAATTTCAGGATTTGCCCAGGCATCGGCACTGTCGAGCGCAACATACAATGGGATATCTCCGATGATCTTTATTTTGTGGTTAAAGGCATATTCTTTGACCGCTATCCATTGTTTGAAAAACAAAAATTGCTGGAACTTATGAAAATCGATCTCTTCATGAAGCAATGTCTGTATGACATTGATGGCTTCCGGATCGCGTCTTTTCAAGGGATCTTCCCATTGATACCATGGTTTCTGGTTGCGATTCGCTTTGATTGCCCGGAACAACGAATAATCATTGATCCATTTGGCCTGATCCTTTAAAAAATTGCGATAGGTGAGTTTTTCCGTGCTGTCGGCATACGTCATGAATGAATGAAATGCTTTTTTCAACAGCGGAAGCCGGGTTTGCTGAATACCCTCGTAATCGACGATTTCATTTGAAAAATGTGGATAGTCCTCCAGGTCTGCAACCTGCAGCAATCGTCCCTTCACCAGAAAATCCAGGTCGATCAGGTTCGGGTTCCCGGCATGCGATGAAAAACACTGGTATGGTGAGTCGGCATACCCTGTCGGTCCCAGGGGGAGCAATTGCCAGTATTTCTGTTTCGACTTTACCAGGAAATCAATAAAATCAAATGCTGCTTTCCCAAGTGTTCCGATTCCATATTTCCCGGGTAAGGATGTGGGATGGAGTAATATTCCGGATGCGCGTTCATTGATCATTTTAGCTGTAGAATTAAATTGTGAATGTGAGTTAAGAAATGTGAATTTTATCAAACAGGCTGGAGATTTTTATTTTTTTTGTATGATACGACAAGAAGTGTCGTGATGGCCGCGATGGCAAAGGAGAATCCTCCGATGATCATAGCACTCATGGGTTTACCATCAAAGAAAAATCCAATAACATACCCTAGCATGCTTGAAGCAATTACTTGCGGGGCGACAATGAAAAGGTTGAAGATTCCCATCATGACACCCAGTTTAGCGGGAGGTAAAGCAGGGGTGAGCATGGCATATGGCATTGAAAGAATGCTTGACCAGGCGATCCCGATGCAGGCCATGGAAAAGAGTAAGCCATATTTATCGGTCATCCATGGAATGCTAAGTAGTCCGATGGCGCCCATGGCCAGGCACAGCGCATGCATCATTTTGGGGCCGGTATATTTTGTAACCCGCATGAGTACGAACGAAAACAAAAAGCAGACGGCATTATACATGGCGAAACAGAAACCTGCCCAGGCACCCGAAGATTCCATTTCAACAGTTCCTTCATGTGCATGAAACACATTCCCTGCAATTGCCGGTGAAAAGTAGACCCACAAACAGAACATACCGATCCAGGTGAAGAATTGAACCAGCCCCAGTTCCCACATTCGTTTGGGCAAGTGTCCAAAAAGTTTGACAATTTCTCCCATGCCTAAAGTCCAGTCGAACTTCTGTGAACGAATAGAATCAAGTTCTTTCTCATCAGGGGGGATTTCTTTGGTCGTGAAAACGGTCCAAAGTACAGCGCCGATGAATGCGATGGCACCTATATAAAAAGAAAATGTGACAGATGAAGGAATATGCCCCTGACCCGCAGTATCCCGTGCAATTCCAAACCAGTTGGTCATCATCCAGGGAAGCGCAGAGGCTATTGTACCACCGAGACCAATGAAGAGAGATTGTATGGCAAAACCTTGCGAATTTTGTTCTTCCGGCAGGTTATCCGCCACCATGGCGCGGAAAGGTTGCATGCTGGCATTGATCGTTCCGTCGAGTACCCAAAGAAGTCCGGCTGCAATCCAGAAAGTTGGTGAATTTGGCATCAACAGCAAGGCAATGGATGCCAGAATAGCTCCCGCCAGGATGTAAGGTCTGCGTCGCCCAAGCCTTGTCCAGGTGCGATCGCTTGCCTGTCCGATAAGCGGCTGGATGATAACACCGGTAACCGGGGCTGCAAGCCATAGCAATGCGATCTGGCTTGGCCCGGCACCAAGATAAGAGTAGATTGCACTCATGTTGGCCATCTGCAATCCCCATCCAAACTGGATCCCCAGAAATCCGAAACTCATGTTCCAGATTTGCCAAAAGTTCAATACAGGCTTTTCCTTCATCAGGTTTTTAATTTAATCAGTTTCAATGTTCAAAAATAAGAACTTTCTATTACTTTTATGCCCCAAATCACAACTATGATCCGAAATCTTTTACTTATCAGCAATTCGACCAATGCCGGAGAGGATTATCTTGCCTGGCCACGTACGCATATCAAGGAATTTTTATCCCGGTTTGGTGTACGAAAAGTCCTGTTCATCCCTTATGCAGGTGTAAACCTCACAGCATCAAGCGTCGAAAAATCATTCGATCTCTATGAAGACCGCGTGAAAAAAATTTTTAAAGAAATGGGGTTCAGCCTCCATTCAATTCATCGTGAACCAAACCCGGTGATCGCCGTGAATGAAGCTGAATCCATTGTGATTGGCGGAGGAAACACCTTTCACCTGGCATTGTTGATGCAGGAATTCGGCATGATGGAAGCCATACGCCGGAAAGTGCTCAGGGGTATCCCGTTCGTTGGCTGGAGCGCCGGGGCCAATGTGGCATGTCCTACGATGAAGACCACCAACGATATGCCAATTTGTGAGCCGCCATCGTTCAATTGTCTGAAACTGATCCCTTTTCAGATTAACCCGCATTATCTTGATGTTAACCCGGCCGGTCATGCAGGAGAAACCCGTGAACAGCGTATTTTAGAATTTCTTACGGTAAACCGCGATGCAACTGTGGTTGGATTACGCGAAGGCTGCCTCCTTCAGGTGGAAGGAGATACCATGAATCTTGTTGGAAAACATACGTTACGGGTATTTCGCCATGGCATGGAAGCCCAGGAATACCAGGCTGGCGAGAATCTGGATTTTTTATTGGCAAAAACCTGAATCCTCAAAATAAAGTGAAGAGTGAATTACTTGAAGGGAATCAATACTTTATCACTTGTACTACACCCCATTCACGCGATTTGGTCGTAGCCTTCAACATATAAATACCCCGTGGCAACTGCGAAACTTGCAACCGGATCGCCTGTGTATGCAACCCCGCAGCCTCCATAACTTTTTGCCCTGTCAGGTTGATTAATGCTATCCGGTCAATTTCCTTTTTTGTTTCAATGGTAAGGTAATCCGAAACAGGATTAGGGTAAACACGGGTGATCAGCGACGATAACTCATCCATGCCAACACCGCCAATGCTTGTTGCCGAAATAACCCGCACCGGTTTTCCCACGGCAGAATCGCCGTAGGCTGCTCTTGGCTGTATTTCCAGAACGAGCCATTTACCGATATCAAGCGTATCAACCGTGTAGGTGATCTTCCAGGCCGAATCAATCGGAACTGCACTTACACCCAATGAATCAACACTGCGAAACCAGTTGAAGGAGGTACTGTCCTCAGGAATTCCGTTCAGATCTTCATACGAATAGCTGCCACTCAGAATTTGTTTGTGGATCAGGAGACCCTGGATAGAAACATCGTAAACCCATGGGGGAGTAGGGACAGATGGATCAAAATTATTGTAATAACACCCGAAAATATTGGGATTATGGTTGATGGTGTCATGAAAAGCATAATTCCGGGCGGGTTTATTTACCAATTCAGCCGTGTTCCAGCTGCCATTGATCCTGAATTTGAATGATAAAGGTCCCTGGTGAATATAAGCAGTATCAAGAAATTTCTCAATAGTATAAATTGTGTCGGCATCGGTATCAAACAGTACATCATTGGCCCCGTTGCCATTGAAATTTCCGGCAACATCCAGATAGTCGTCAGAAATGCTGAACCGGTGTGTATTCACATAATATCCCATATTACAATTAAAGGTCATGAGCCGTTTGGCCGGATTGTAGTTGTTGAAATCGCTGGCCACCTCAAGCAGTGTATCAGGAATGCGTACGATCCGGTTTGGCTTGTATAGCAATTCCAACTGTTTTTTGGCAGTATCTCCCTGGTTGATCCTGTATTTGTATTGATGAATAGCGCCCGGATCAAGGCTGTAAACGTAAGAATAGTTAAGTGAAGTGTCAACCCGCTCCATTTTCGGAGAACCCTGCATATTGTTCATCGTTCCTACAATGCAGACGCTATCGGTAGTTGGATTGAAAAGGCTGTATTGTACAGCATATTTCATATTCACGATGAAGGTCGTGTAGTTGAGCGGATCATCATTCCACCAGGCCGAATAATTCACCATTCCGGGTTGTGCCGTAACTGTCCGGTTTACCGTTTCCCATGTGGCCTCATTGATCTTGAATTTAAAATGGTATGTTACACCCGAATCAAGTTCGTTATACAGGGTGCCTGAATAGGTCAATCCTGGCCCTTCAACCATTTTCAAGGGCATTATTCCTTGGTCCATAATGACATAAACATAATCGGAATCCGGAAGGAAAAGGTGATCTTTAACGGCTTTGGTCATATTTACGCTGAATGAAACCGACCAGGTGGTATCGGTTGCAGCCGTAACATGATTACCCGTGACAAGCAGTATCAACATGGAGAAGAAAAGGAAAATCATGTTCTTGACTTTCCGTAAGGAGGCAGAATGAATGCAGAAATTCATAACGAGATAAATTTGGCGCTGGATTAACGTGCAAAGATACGAAAATAACGGAGGCTAAATAATCCGTTCAAAGACCTGTGCTGTGCGGTTTGTATTGTAGATCATCAGGTGGTGGGTTTCATGAGTTGGGTCATATCGCGTTGTATAAACAAGGTCATCGTTTACCCTGCCATGTCCGCCCAGATCGGTGCGATCGGTATTAAGGATTATCCGGTAGTCACCAGGCTGGGGAACGACGAATTCATAATCGGGAATTGAGCTGCTGACATGGAAGTTGAAGATAAAGATCAGGTTCTGCCGCTCAAACACGATTGTTTGGTTTTCGCCATCCATGTTCAGTTGGTTGGCAAAAAGCTGGTCGAATAGCTTGTGTGTCTTAACCAATGCCAGCATCTCGCGGTCGAAGGAGGCCAGGAACCGGTATTTCAGGTCAGGATTTTCCATCAGCGACCATTGACGACGAGCATGCTGGAAACTCCAGTTATTCCCTTCCCTTGGAAAATCAACCCAGTCGGGATGTCCGAACTCATTGCCAATGAAGTTGAGATAGGCTTGTCCTCCCAAACCAATGGTGATCAGCCTGATCATTTTATGAAGTGCGATTCCACGATCTATTACATGACTCTCGTCAGTTTTACTCATTTTAAAGTAAATCTCGCTTTGCATAAGCCTGAAAGCAATTGTCTGGTCACCCACGAGTGCCTGATCGTGCGATTCGCAATAAGCAATCGTTTTCACATCAGGCAGGCGGTTGGTCAGTACCGACCATAATTCATGGATATTCCACTCTTCATCTTTCTGCTCTTTCAATACTTTAATCCAGTAATCAGGGATTGCCATAGCCAGACGGTAATCGAAGCCGATACCACCTTCGTTGACGGGCCGGCATAGCCCGGGCATACCGCTGACATCTTCCGCAATGGTCACGGCATGAGGTTTTACCTTGTGAACGAGGGTGTTGGCAAGTTGAAGGTATACCAATGCATCCCATTCAACCCCATCTTTGAAATAACCGTTCAGATCCCATATTTCACGATAACCATGATCGAAATACATCATGGAGGTAACCCCGTCAAACCGGAATCCGTCAAAATGAAATTCGCGAAGCCAGTATTTGATATTTGAAAGCAGGAACTGCAATACTTCGCGTTTTCCGTAATTAAAACATTTGGAATCCCAGTGGGGATGATTTCCACGTTCGCCCGGATGAAAATACTGGTCGTCCGATCCGTCAAACTGGTTGAGCCCTTCCATGGTGTTTTTTGCAGCATGCGAATGTACCAGATCCATAAGCACTGCTATGCCCTGTTCATGGGCTTTTTTAATGAGGTATTTCAACTCTTCGGGAGTTCCGAAACGGGATGATACAGCGAAAAAATTTGTAACATGATAGCCAAATGATCCATAATAGGGATGTTCGGCAATGGCCATTAATTGGATGGTGTTGTATCCTGAATTTTTTATATACGGAATAATATAATCAGCAAATTCTGTAAATGTGCCAACTGATAACTGTTCCTGAGCCATACCGACATGGCACTCATAAATAAGCAATTCGTTCAGATGTTTGATATCGAAGTGGTCACCTTCCCAATCGAAAGCCCTTGGAGGAGCCCAATGTTGCCCGGAAAAATTTACAGATTTTGTATCCTGAACAACACGGTGGATATAGGAAGGGATTTTTTCATGCCATCCGTTATCAGAATGAACCATTACTTTCACCTTGCTTTGATGGGTAAACCGGTCTTTATACAGATCATCGGGCAGGAAAATTTCCCATTGTCCATATTTGTTTGGGGTAAGACGGTGCGAATAGCGCTGCCAGTCGTTAAAATCGCCAAAAAGATACAGATCCTGAGCCTTGGGCGCCCATTCACGATAGAACCAACCTTTAAGTTTCCGGTCATAATGGAATCCATAAAACTGGTAAGCATTGGCAAACTTGTTCAGGCTTTCCCAGTTCAGTCCTATTTCCTCCATTGCAAGCCTGAAACGTTCGTAACGGGCCGTAATATCATCAGTTGCTGGCTCAAGCCAGGGGTCGTTCCGGACAAGGGCAATTTGCTTGATCTGTTTTTCTTTCATGTTACCGGAAGGTTAGCAGCAGTTTAACAGGCACACAGCAAGAATCAGGATAAAAACCAAAGGGACAAGGATCAACACCGATTTCCGGTCACGTGAAATGTTGACATTCATCTCTTTGATTTGCCTGAGACATTCTTCATCATCAGGTTTGTATTGAAGAGCTGCCTTGAATTCCTCGCGGGCGGAGCGAAACAAGTCGATCTTGATAAAATTGGCTGCACGCTCAGTGTGTTCCCTGAACTTCAGTTCAGCATGGGTGAGTGTGGTGGTGTTTTCAGTATGATGTTCCATAACGATTTTCTTTAAGGTTCAAAAATACGAATTATTCCATAGAAAAGAGGCTGTCGTGCTCCTGATTATTATTGTCATATTTTCATGCAGGTGTTAATGGAATGCAAATAGTTCATATTTTTGCACTCCCAAAACCGGAGAGATGCCAGAGCGGTCGAATGGGGCGGTCTCGAAAACCGTTGATCC
>CAIYES010000459.1 GCA_903925275.1 uncultured Bacteroidales bacterium | reverse complement strand
CGAGGTAGCGAAATTGTGAAAAATAAAATATATTTGTAACGGGGAAAGGAAATCATCATCTAATCACGAAAACAAGAAATCATGGAACCAAAACGTTTATTCCGTTCAAGGAGAGATCGCGTAATCGGGGGTGTTTGCGGGGGGCTGGGAAACTATTTCAACCTAGACCCGGTGATCATCCGGGTGGCGGCCGTCGCCTTATTTTTTGCAGGGTTCATGGGATTACTGGGTTATATCATTGCCTGGATCATCGTACCGGCCGAACCGGTGATGTAATAAACCACATGCATTTCAGCCAGCCCGAATCCGGAAACCCTGTTCCGCGTCGTGTGCCTGGAAAATAGTGCTTGTTCAGCATCGTTGACAGATCATTTTTACCGGTTATCCCTTTGCTCCCATACGCAATCCCGCATGTTGCCGGAATTGGTCACTTTTTTTATGGGAATATCTCCATTTCAACAAAATTCAGTCGCTATGATTTTTGTATTCAATTTGTTTTAATTTTGACCGACCGTTCATTCATAAATTATGAGCCCGAGAACCAGCGAACAATTTGAAGAGATCCGTGAAGGCAAACGCCGCCAGATCATTGATTCAGCCATTGAGTGTTTTGCCAGCAGCGGCTATCATGCCGTTTCGATCAGCGAACTGGCGAAGCATGCCGGCATCTCAAAAGGACTTATGTATAATTATTTCAAAAGCAAGGATGAACTGCTGAAAACCATCTTCGTCGAAATCATCGACATCATGGTTCAACAGATAGACCCTGATGATTCGGGTGAACTTGACAAAGCGGGACTGCTGAACTATTTTGACAGAATATTGAACCATTTACAGGCCAACCTGATCACGTGGAAAATGTACATGGCCATCTTCAGCCAGCCGGCGGTGCAGCAGATCCTGAGCGAGGAGATCCTCTCGGCATCGGTGAAACCCGTTGAAATGGTTGAGCGCTATTTTATAAAAATGGGGTATAAGGATCCCGCGGTGGAGGTTGCCTTCCTGAGCACCCTCATGAGCGGGGTTACTTATGAATACATAGCCGATCCGGAACATTACCCGATCGGGGAAATCAAAAAGCGAATTATCAGCATGTATCAATAATCAGACATCAACAAAACTGAAATGAAAAAGGTTATTCTTTCAATCCTTATGCTGGCAGGATTCCCGGCCCTTCACGCGCAGACCCTGAGCGCGAAGGAGATTATCGCGAAGGCGGACGAAAAGACCCGGGGCCTTTCAAGTCAGGGAACCATGACCATGACTGTGGTCAGGCCCGACTGGACCCGGACGATTTCGATGAAGACCTGGTCAAAGGGCCGCGAATATTCGCTCGTGATCATCACCGCACCCGCTAAAGACAAGGGCCAGGTATTCCTGAAGCTGAAGACCGAGATGTGGAACTGGGTTCCGTCGATCGACAAAACCATCAAGATTCCACCGTCGATGATGCTGCAGTCGTGGATGGGCTCTGACTTTACCAACGATGACCTGGTGAAACAATCCTCCATCGTGGTTGATTATTCCCACAAGCTGCTGGGAAAAGAAAAGGTGCGCGAAATGGAATGCTACAAGATCGAACTAACCCCGTTGCCCGATGCCGCTGTGGTGTGGGGAAAAGTGATCATGTGGGTCACCACGGGCGGATTTGACCAGTGGATGGCCGAGTATTACGACGAGGACAACGTGCTGGTTTGATGGGATTTGGAGGTCGGGGAAACCGTGGGAGTTTAGTAAAGAGGTGCGTTCGGATGTTAGCTCGGGGAGGTCGTCGGGTGTGATGGGGTAATTG
>CAIYES010000458.1 GCA_903925275.1 uncultured Bacteroidales bacterium | reverse complement strand
GTTGGCATATACCTTCGGTGTGTCCGCAGACTATACAATCGGGCCATTCGGGATGGTTTTGCAAAACTTGAAGAATATCCTTTTGGCAGGGAACGCGATCAATATCAGATCCCCGAACCAAGAAACGTGAAAAAGGCACTGGAAATTAAAGATATAGAGAAAATTTTTAGTTATAAAGCTGAAGAGAATTCTCAGGAAGCATTCTCCCGTGATATCTGGGTGTTCTCATACCTCTGCAATGGGATCAACATGAAAGACATCTGTTTACTCCGATATACGGATATCACAAATGATACAATCGTATTCAGAAGGGCAAAAACCATCCAGACAAACAGGAAAAGCAAATCAATTGAAGTGATAAGAACAACTGAGGTAAATAAAATCATTAAGAATTGGGGCCAGAAGCGTGTCACTTCAAATGCCTACCTTTTCCCATTCCTGACCGAGGATTTAACCAGCAAAGAGCAGACTGCCAAAATAAGACAGGCCACAAAACAAGTGAACAAATACATCAGACGGATAGCCGGGAAATTAAAACTTCAATCTGACGTTACAACTTATACCGCACGTCATTCTTTTGCAACAATCCTCAAAAGAGCCGGTGCAAACACATCCTTTATCAGCGAAGCGCTCGGACATTCAGATTTACCAACTACTGAAGCATATCTGGGAAGTTTTGGAATTGATTTAAAGAAAGAAATGGCGGCCCATCTTACAAATTTTCCAAAAGAAAAAACCAAAGGGAAGTTGCCTGCCAAAAAGACTAAATGATTGGCCTGCCGGTATAACGGCCGTACCTTTGAAATGGATTTCCCAGGATATCAGGATAAGAACGAGGCCAGGTTTCACGAATTGAACTGACCTTAATAACAAATATTTGCTTAAGAAAAGTTGGAGGTGTTTTGATGGTTACAGAGTTTTTGGAAAAATGTTTGTATTTGCTCACTCCTAATAAATATAGTGATGAGGGGATTCTCCAGGATCTTTTGGGGAGAACAGAAAGCATCATGTCAAAATTCATAAATCCATTCAGACGTGAGTTGGACAGAAATATGCTTACCGGAAAAACCCCTGAAGAGAAAAAGGATTTAATCATCTATTATCTCTCCGAATTCATGAGAGTGCAAGGAGGCTTGCAAGATTTTAAGGAGATTGTAGTTGAAATTCCCGGGATGTTCATTGACCTGCACTATCAAAACCAAAAGGGGGACATAACCCGGATGAACCAATATCAGGTATGTCGCCATTACCTGTACGTATTGCTTTTTAATGAGATTCAGAAATGTTGTTTCAACTTCAAAATTCCATTCCTCAATATTTGTAAGGAACTCTGGTTTCCCTTAAATGTAATCGATCTGGAGATCTCTTTAGGCTATGAGAAATTGCTGACCATCCCCAGGGATTCCATGGCTAACAGGCCAACGACAATACAAAAGCTTAAGGAAGAATTGCATCAGAAAGGATTTTTCCAGTTAATAGCAGTTATGGCACTACCCGATCCTGCTAAAGAAAAACTAATCTGGTTTATCCACACCAACGAACTTCCTTACCAGATCGCAATGTTTGATTTGCTGGGCTTCTTTAACTTCTTTGTGAAGGAATATGGTTATACGAAAACTGTTACCTATTCGAAAATCGCTGAAATATTGTCGGTCACGCCAAGGTCGGTGAGGGGGAATGTCCTTGTTTTACAGGCATACTCAAAAGAAGACAGGGCCCGCTACACTTCCTATAAATACAGAGATCAGGTAAAAAATGACTACCATTTAATAAAATAGGGCGTACTCCCATCTTGGTGCCCCAAATTGCCCCAATTACTATTGCAGCATAAATCTAAAATTATACTGCAATGGAAATGACATTCGAAAAATTACCCCAAGCCGTAAACCAGTTATTCGATAAACTGGAAAACATCGAACGGTTGTTACTGGCACAAAGTAACGATCCCCAGGAAGCTGATAAACTGCTGACCATTCAGCAGGCTGCCGAAATACTCCACCTTTCGGTTCCCACAATCTATACTTTGGTTCAACATGCTAAAGTTCCCGTGTGCAAGCGAGGCAAACGCTTGTATTTTTCAAAGCAGGAGTTGACCACGTGGATAATGTCCGGACGGAAAAAAACGATTTCAGAGATTGATGCCGAAGCACATTCATACATGCACAAAAGCCGGAGGAGGTAACATGGAAGCTCGGCCATCCCTTGAACCATTTCACCAAAAACCAAACTAATTACACGATAAAAGCCCGCAGGAACGGGCTTTTTTCTTATTCGTTGAATTACAGTCTTAAAATCTTTCAAATGCAAATATATGAACAATGATCCAAATTTAATGATACGCAAGAATCAATCACATCGGAAACAAAAACCGGAGGAGTTCCCCGCAAATACTGCCGATGCAGAACTTGAAGCTGGTATGAAGAGTATTCTCGTAAGAGAAGCCGAAAAGTACATCCGCGTTACCACCGACTATTATCGTTTGAGCCACATTCTGAATGCACATAAACAAAGTACCCCTGTTCAGCAACTCTGGAAGAAAGGTGCAATCACGGGCGACTATGGAAAGACGATATTCAGGTACATCAAAAAATATGTGGCTTTTGTCAACATTCCCGACAATTCCGAATCCTACCTGAAGGAGCACCACCACAATGGTGATGCCTATTTTAATTTGTATGAACAGATGAAATATGTTCCGGCTCCGGGTGATGTGACCATTACCATGAAATTCCTGTCACGCATCTTCCAGGATAAAATTGAACTCGTCATGGATTACCTGAAGATCCTTTACGAAAACCCGACGCAGAACCTGCCGGTCATCTGCCTTGTCTCGAAAATACAGGAGACTGGCAAATCCACTTATATGCTGTGGCTTTGTTCCATTTTCGGGCGAAATGCCATCATCCTGGGCAACGAGGAATTCAGCACCAACTTCAATTCTCTATATGCCAGCAAGCTGATAGTTTGCATCGACG
>CAIYES010000457.1 GCA_903925275.1 uncultured Bacteroidales bacterium | reverse complement strand
TTACTCATGTGTCTTGCACAACTATCTAAAATTGTATGCTATAACCCTTCACATCCCTACCTGATCATCATTCCCACGGTTCTTCTTTCTGACGGGATGCTGTTTTTCTTCACCCTTGGATCTTCGATGGTGGGCGTCATCTGTGATGAAGATGAATTATAGACCGGGTATCGTGCAGAGGGCAGTTATTACTCGGTATTCTGGTGGTTCATCAAAATGGGATCGGCCCTGGCGAGTTTTGTAACTGGTGTGTTGATCGTATTTACCATGTTCGATGAAACCCAGGTCACAAAGGTCGATAAGATACAGGGAAGCGTCAGGGAGATGCGAAGCATCGTTCAGTATTGGAAAGGCTACCAGGGGCTCGGCAGCACCAACAAGGAGTGGCTTGAAAACACTAAAACCAAGACCGCTGAAGCGCTAACGGAATCAAAAGAATATATTACCTATTTAGGCAAGGAGTCTTTGAAGGAGCCTGATAAAGCGAATCGAATCCTGACCACCTATCCGGATCAGCGGAAAAACATGCTGTCAAATGCACTCCTTACGACACAGGCTACGGTGAATGAACTGGAACAGGTTCAATCGCTTCTGGTAAAACTGGTGCCCAGGGCTCAGGATTCCCTTATGAATGCCACCGTCATCAAGGCAATTCCACTCACGCTGGAAACGAAACTTGTAAAGGCCAGGATGTATTCTTTTGAGCTCTGGTCTCACCTGGAAGCCAAATCACTGGAAACGAAAAACAGCAGGGAACACTATGATGTCATCATGCAGGATATTTCCGGGGTAAACAACCGGCTTGTCAGCATGAACACTTCATCACCCATGGTTTTACTGGATAATGAACTCGGCGCAATTGAAACCAAAATCGTACCACTTACACAGCAAACTCCCTATACACTTTTAATGATGCGTGTGGTTGAGATTGGATTGCCCCTGCTGTTGAGCATCTTTTCGATATTCTTTGTTCTGAAATACTCTCTGACCGAGAAACGAAGCCACGAGATTAAGGATCTGCTCAGGCAAAGAAACCTGACAAATGACAAGTGACAAATGACAAGTGACAAATGACAAGTGACAAATGACAAGTGACAAATGAAATTCAGTATTAAAGAAGACAACTTTTATCTCGATGATAAAAAGGTATTTCTAAATTCCGGGGAGATCCATTATTTCCGGATCAGGCGCGAACTGTGGGACAAGCACCTGGAAGCCGCTAAGGAGGCCGGTTTAACAACCATCAGCTCATACATTCCATGGGCCTGGCACGAACCGGAGGAGTCTGTGTTTGATTTTGACGGAACAACATGTCCCGAACGTGATTTGATGGGTTGGCTTCAACTGTGCCAGATGCATGGATTTACTTGTATTGTAAAGCCGGGACCCTTTATTCTTGCTGAGTTTCGGGGCGCCGGACTGCCAGATTGGTTTATGGAGCAGTATCGCGACGAAGTGAAGATGCGCAACAGCAAAGGTGATATAATTCCAAGTGACGGCGTCAGCCTTTTTAATCAGAAATACCTGGAAAAGGTTACGCTGTGGTATGATAAGATCATGCCTTTCATCAGGGAACGCGAAATATCTGTTGGCGGTCCAATTCTCATGATGCAGATCTGCAATGAAATCGGCGTATTCTCGTGGCTGGCGAAACAAGCTGATTATGGCAACAACGTGAAGGATCATTTCATTTCATACCTGTCGGAAAAATTTTCAGGTGTTGCTGAAGTGAATAGTTTGTGGGGAACAGATTATAAAGACTTTGCACAGGTGGACCTCCCGCCCGACGGAAAACTTCCGTATGCATCGAAGGGTGATCGCGGCCGTGATTATGAATGGCACTGTTTCTGGAGAACCTATTACGGCGATTATTTGAGGATGCTGAGCGGTATGGCAAGGGAGAGAGGTGTCAGTGTTCCGGTATATCACAATCTTCCCGGCTGGATTTATGGTAGCGGCTATGAATTTCCGGTCAATATCACCATGTACGAAGATCTGTTCAATGATAAAAGTGAGTTGCTCTTCGGGGTCGACCATATCCCTGAATTCCTTTCATACCGGAATATGCATGATGACCGGATCATCAATGATATCGCACAGGCCATGCAGGGAAGTAAACCGATATTTGCGGCTGAATTCCAGTGCGGTTCCCGGGAATATCATGTGGTACCGAATCCACGAGAGATGGAGCTCTTCTGCAAAGCAAGTATCGCCAATGGTCTCACCGGCTGGAACCACTACATGTTCTCGCAGGGACACAATCCACCCCGCAAGGGTTATTCCGGCGAGACTTTCTACTGGTTCAACCCGCTTACGGCGGAAGGCGAGCGAACAAGCGCCTTTCCATTGGTCAAACACATGAGCAGCATGTTAAGAACCTCCGGAAGTTTAATCGTTGATGCAAAGCGTAAAGCCGAAGTATGCGTTCTTTTTTATCCTCCATATTATGCAACCGAGTTGGAAAGGCCTGTTGAAGGGGTGTGTGAACTTCAGTTCACGCCATCCGCCATCCGCCGGCCGGCATATTTCGACGGATTGCTGAAAGTACTTCAGATACTGAATGTTGATTATGATATGATTGATCTGAGCAATGCTTCTTCAGATACATTGAGTAGCTACAAACAGGTGTGGGCGTTCAGCACGGATGAGATGAACGCCAGGGATCAGCAGACCATTGTGGATTATACCAGGGCCGGAGGCAACAGTGTTGTTTTCCCTTATCTGCCTGACCGTGAGATGTCGCAGAAACCATGTACCATTATGCGCGATGCACTGTCGGTAGCGCCATCCGGAAGGGAAACCATTGATTCACCCCTGATCGATATTTTTGACCTGAAAGATATCAAGTGTGCCAATCCGCAGATCACCTATGATGAAGAATCGCTATCCGGTGCTGAAATCATTGCCCGCACCATTCATGGTACTGCATGCGGATTCCAAAAGGCTCTTGGTAGCGGATCGCTGATTCATCTGGGAACCTGGATCGGATTCGACACGGAAGGGCATAAACCGGTATATGAAGCAATTCTGCACAGATCAGGAGCAAAGCTCAGGCAGGCATCAGCCGGAAACGATTATATCGCTGTAAGAGAGCGTTTCACAGATGATAACGCTGCAGTTCTTTTCATTGGGAATTACTACAACGAAGAGCAAAATGGCAAAGTAGCCTATACACATCCTGAAAGTGGCGAGGCTATCTCAATTCCTTACACACAGGATGAAATTTTATGGCCGGCCTTATATGGTGTTTTAACTCCGGTATGCCTGAATGTTTCAGACGGAATAGTGATGCTGCACAGTACTTCTGATATTCTCGGTGTAACAGCGCTGAATGGCCAACTGGAGTTTACCCTGTACGGTGATCGTGATCTGGCCGGGGAGATCGTTTTCGAAGGTGCACGTGTTAACAGAATCAAGTCGGCAACACTGGATGGTGAAGTTGTTAAACTGGTTCAGGATGGCAAACGTATTGCATTCGTTTATTGTCATCAACATCAGAAAGAAATGATTCTGAATATAAAATCGGTTAGGTTTTTCAGACGTAGGAAAAACAATAACCGCACAGAAGACTGCTAATTTTACTATCAATACCAGGGACGGTTAAGCATGGTGGCGGCAGCTGTAAATTCTGCGGCAATCGCTGTGATATCACTGCTAAAAAAATAAAAATGAAAATCAGAAATTCTCTTGGGTTAACGTTTAACTTTCTGAAAAATGGCTCAGTCCAGCATATAGAGGTCGATCCTGTCAGAATAAGTCTCATAGCTGCAACACCTTTTTCAAAATCAGGATCAAATCTCTGGTTGAGGAAAAGAACTGAACCTGTTGAATATACAGCACTGCTGGGTCCGGGAAGTAATAGCCGTTTTTCGGTAGAAGAGGATGTGTTTTTTGCTAAAGGCAGTTGGGATGGTCTTGAGTATGTGTGTGTTCTGCAACTCTCAAAAAAAAGTTTGAGTTGGCAGTGGCAGGTTGATATTGTCAATAAATCTGCCGATGTTGTTGAACTTGATTTGATATATGTGCAGGATGCCGGGTTAAAAGCCATTTCTGATGGCTTGGTCAATGAATATTATGTAAGTCAGTATATTGAACGGCAGATACTTGAAGATAACATATTCGGCCCTGTCATTTGCTGCCGTCGAAACATGAAAGAATCCGTTGGCAATCCATGGTTGATGATGGCCTGTAAAAGTAAGGCCATGGCGGCAAGTGTTGATGGCATGCAGTTTTATGGTAAAACATTCAGGGAAACCGGCATTGCTGAAGGTCTGCTGGCAGAAAGGCTGGGGGGTGAATATTCAGGGGAATCGTCCATGCTTGCATTGCAGGAAAAACCGTTTATCCTGACCACCGGTGGGCATCATAAAAGTGTTTTCCTCGCAACTTACATGCATGATCATGCGCTGGCAACATCGACTGATGATTTAAAACAATTAGCTGACCGGATGCTTGAATTCAGTGATGAAATTTCGCTACAGCACGCGCATACTTTGATAACTTCGGATAAAAACATTTTCAATACATCAGATTTTTTACCGGTTAATGATTTGAGTGATCAGGAGCTTGACCGTTTTTTTGGTGACGAGCGACGGCATTGTGAAGAGGAGCATGGCGATTTGTTGTCATTTTTCTGCAAACAAAACAACCATGTTGTACTGCGGGCCAAGGAAATTATCGTTGACCGCCCGCATGCACACATCATGCAAGCCATGTCTGGCTATGCGCCCGATGAAAATATTGTTTCCACCACAGCATATGCATTTGGTGTTTTCAATTCGCATCTTACCCAGGGCAACACCAATTTTAATGTTTTTCTTTCCATTTGTTCAAGCCAGTTTAACCTCGCACCTGAAACAGGACAAAGAATCTTTGTCGAGCTAAATGGCCGGAAATATTTGCTTGGGGTCCCTTCTGCTTTTGAAATCGGATTAAACCATTGCCGGTGGATATACAAACATGACGATTTTTGCTTTCAGGTTCGCAGTTGGACCTCTAAAACCGCACCACAGGTTAACATGGATTTCAAAGTTATAAACGGTCATAAGGTGAATTTATTAATTACCCATCAATTTGATAATGGTAATGGCTGGGAAATTATCCCCGGGAATACAAAAGGTGAGTTTGAGGCTAAACCCAGCGCGGATAGTATGATTGCAGGTAAATTTCCTCAGGCCCGGTTCAGGATGATCGTTAACGGAAGTGACTCTGATTATAAGGCTTGCGGCGATGAAGCGCTGTATGATGATCATAAAAGTCGTGGTAGCTCTTTTTTTATTCTTGATATCCCTGAATCATCCGATTTTTGTATGAGTTTCGTCGGGGAAGTATGTTCCCCCACCCATGCAGTTAAAATCGTGGATGCAGATAATCAGTGGCATTCAGATTGTCAGGATGCCGGGTCTGCCTGGAAGGATTTGTCATTAAATCTTTCATTGAATGGGAATCAGAAAGACATTGCAGCCATTCAGGAAATCCTGCCATGGTACGGAATGAATGCACTGACCCATTTTTTAACACCCTATGGATTGGAACAATTCAGCGGGGCTGCCTGGGGTACACGCGATGTTGCCCAGGGGCCGTTTGACCTGCTGTTGTGCATGGAAAAATATGATGAAGCCAGACAAGTGTTGCGCATTATTTTCTCAAATCAGAATGCGGATGGTGGATGGCCGCAATGGTGGATGTTCGACAGTTACGCGGATATCCGTGCCAATAGCTCGCATGGAGATGTTTTTTACTGGTGTATCATCGCCTTGAGCAACTACCTCAAAGTTACCGGCGATTTGAAACTCCTTGATGAGATTTTACCTTACTATCATGAACATGGAGTTGCCCATGCCGAAAAAACGCCTCTGAGCGAACACCTCGACAGGCTTATTCAAATGATCATTCAATCATTTATCCCCGGTACTTCATTGGTCCCGTTTGGCGGAGGTGATTGGAATGATTCTCTGCAACCCTTGAACATTGAAATGGCGCAACGCATGATTTCAAGCTGGACGGTTGAAATGAATTTCCAGGCCTTTGTGCAATATCAGGTAGTATATGAAAAGACTGGTAAATCAGGAAAATCCCACGTATTGAAAATGATAGCTGAGCAGATAAAAGCAGATTTTAACAAATATCTGATCAGGGATGGTGTAGTTGCGGGATATGGTCTGGTTGAAGATGATCAAAGCATCAGTTTGCTGCTTCATCCGGGTGATAATAAAACCAATATTCATTACAGTATATTACCGATGAGTCGGGGCATTATCAGTGGAATTTTTACCAGCGAACAAGCACAGCACCATCAGGATCTCGTGGAACAGCATCTGAAAGGACCTGATGGCGCTCGTTTGATGGACCGTCCGCTCAAATACCATGGGGGTATTCAAACACTATTTCAAAGAGCCGAAAGCAGTACATTCTTCGGTCGGGAGATTGGCCTGATGTACGTGCATGAACATATCCGCTATGCCGAATCATTAGCGCTGACAGGCAGGGCTGATGCATTTCTGACGGCGCTGCGCCAGGCAATTCCGGTGGCTTACAGAGACATGGTGCCTTGTGGCGATATCCGCCAGTCAAACTGTTATTACAGCAGTTCAGATGTAACATTTAAGAATCGTTATGAAGCAGATGAAAAATACAAGGAAATTAAAACAGGAAAAGTTACGCTGAAAGGAGGATGGCGGGTTTATTCAAGCGGACCGGGCATTTATATCGGGCTGATTGTTTCGCGCTTGCTTGGTTTGCGGACTGAATTCGGAAATATAATAATCGATCCTGTAATTCCACATTCATTGGATGGTTTATCTGCTTCGTTAGATTTTTTGGGTCATCCCGTAACATTCATCTATGCAGTAAAGGAAAATAGTTTTAGCCCCAAAACGATAATAATAAACGGAAAACCAGTCAGGTTTGCCTGTGAAGATAATAAGTATCGCCTGGGCGGGGCAGTTATACCGACTGATCAGTTTTTAGCCATGCTGAATATGCAGAATAATACAGTTGAGATACAGCTTTAATTTAATCTTACAAACCCGTCAGGATCGCCAGGACTAATTGTTCCATTCAATAGTCCCTCAGTATGGCGAGATATGGCCCCAAAAAGAATAACTAAAGAAAAGTGCTAATTTTAAGCGTTGCCCCGTGCAGTGAAAACCGTTATATCTATGATGCAATGACATCAGTCAATAGTCTGGTTCTGTAT
>CAIYES010000456.1 GCA_903925275.1 uncultured Bacteroidales bacterium | reverse complement strand
TCTCTAAGTTGCGGTCAATTGAGTTGATTTCACGCTATTTTGGAATTAAACACTCACAACGTATTTACCGTACGATACCAAAACTGATAATCCAAAAAGCCGATATAGAACAACGAGTCGAAGGTGTTACCCTGAGCGGAGTCGAAGGGGGGTATAGTGCAATTATCCTTGCAGTTGCTCATCAGGAGTTTCTTTCCATTGATCTTTCAAAACACAAAAACGCAGGGGCTATTATTTATGACGTTAAGGGAATACTAAACGTAGATATCGTTGATGGCAGGCTTTAAGTAATAAGAAGTAAATATTGTCGTGTTTTACCCCTAAATCCCCTAAGAGGGGACTTTCTGTATCTGCCTGAAATTCAAATCTCCCCTACAGGGGTCGGGGGTGTTGAAATATGACATCTTATTATTCTTATTACTTATTTCCGCAGTTCTAGAATTAAAAATGGTATAATCAATGAAAATTCCGATGCGATTGTAAAAACGCCATGAATGGACATTGAACGCCAACGTGCAGATTGTAGAGACGCCATGGGTACAGATTGTAGAGACGCCATGCATGGCGTCTCTACCGATTATGTGTTTAAATCCATATGGAATCAATACCATGTAGAGGTTATATTATTGTAGAAAGAAAAATCAGAAATCAGGCGGCGCAATCACTAAGTCGATAAAAGATCAAATCTTGTCTGCGCCGCAACGCAAAAGGACCGAAGATAAATGATGCAGTCCTCATCCAATTCATTTCAAAAAAAGTAGAAACAATTTTTAAAATATTTCCTTATCCTACTGATATAATGTATCAATATATTTACTATTATTGCATAGTACTACCCAGAGGTTAGGTCATGCGGAAAAATATTGAAATTCAGTTTGAAGACAATTCGATAATGCCAAAATACCGGCAGATTATCGGCGCAATCCAGCTTAAGATAAATGCCGGGGAGCTGAAAAAAGGTGACCAGCTCCCTTCGCTGAACCATTGGTGCAAACAATATGGACTTTCGCAGGATACCGTGTTGATGGCCTACAACGACCTGAAATCAAAAGGGGTGATCTCTTCACAGGTTGGGAAAGGGTATTTTGTCCAGAATGAAAATTCGGATTACCAGCATAAAGTATTACTTGTTTTCGATCGCCTCACGGCTTATAAAGAGGAACTTTACGATTCGTTCAAAGAAGCGCTAAAAAAAGATGGCAGCGAACAAATCTTTTTTCACCATAACAACCCCAAAATGTTCCAGACCATTATCGAATCCTCAGTTGGGGTGTACTCCGAATATGTGATCATGCCTGCCGATTTCACTGGTGCCAACCAATTGATTGCGAAACTGCCTCTAAATAAAGTCTATATACTGGATCAGGGACGGAAACAATACAAAAATAGCTATCCTTATGTATGTCAGGACTTTGAACGTGACATCTATCGGATACTGAAAAAAAATGTGCTATTGGTCGGGAAATATCACAGGATGGTGTTGGTAATCCGACACCTGAAATCGCATTATAAGGAGATTGCCACCGGTTTCAGGGATTATTGTAAACAGCATCCAATTGACTTTGAAGTGGTAAGCGAGATCAAATCCTTTGAAATCAGGCAAAATGATGTTTTCGTTGTTGTCGATGATCGCGACCTTGAATTTCTGGTGCGGTATTCGATTGACAAACAAATGGTCCTGGGAAATGACCTGGGAATTATTTCCTACAATGAAACCCCGTTGAAAGGGATTGTTGCTTCCGGGATTACAACCATCACCACCGATTTTTCACAGATGGGCAAAAGCATGGCTGAAATGATCCTGAACTATCAAAATCTGAAAATAGATAATCCATTCATCATCAACCTTAGAAATTCGTTCTAAAATAAAACTACAACTAAAAAGCTGATTACATGAAGACTACAATTGCCAGAATGCTCTGTTTTGTTTGTTTGATCACAATCGTTTTGTTTGGATGTACCGGTAAAAAAGCCCCCGACATTACCATGGGCATCGTCCAAAACACGGCTTCGTTAACCGTTGCACCAGTTTTTGTCCCGCTTGTGCCAGGGGCGGTTGAACCGGAAGGTTGGATCCGCGACTGGGCCAAAGATGCTGCCAACGGAATTATTGGTCATCTTGACGAGTACTCCCCAACCTTTGGCGAAGCATGGAAAGGATATGGTTTTAAGGCAAGGGGCGCCAAACCTGACGGTGGTGGCTGGCCTTTGGAACAATGCAGCTATTGGCTCGACGGAGCAGTCAGACTGGGCTATATTCTGAAAGATTCGGCCCTGATCAAAAAAACATCCGCACGGCTCGACAACGTGGTGAACGGCGTTTTAAAAGGTGGCGAGACCTTTGTTTACTGGCTTCCCAAAAAGATGATGATCGACAGCACACAAGGATGGGCAGAGTTCAACAGTTGGGCACATTCACACATGGGTCGTGCCTTAGTTGCTTATTATCAGGCATCCGGGGATCCAAAGATCTTGCAGGCCCTCACAAAAGTTTACAGGAATTACGATCTTCCAATTCTTAAGGAACACTTTGAAGCAGTTTCCGGATCGGTGAATATTGATCCGATGTTGGACACATACCTGATGACAGGCGATACAGCAATTCTGAACCGCATCAAGGCATTTGCAGCGTTGAAGAGCTACCAGGCACTTTCTGCCAACTGGAATTCTCAGAAACTCAATCCCGGGCATAGTGTGATATTTTACGAAAATATCCGCGTACCCGCCTTATTGTATTTGTTCACAGGCAATCAAAAGGATTTAAGTGCATCAAAACAGGCACTTGGCTGGGCAGAAAAGTCAGGGTTACTTCCAGTTGGTGTAGTTTCGGGCGAAGAATACCTTGCCGGCGTAGGTGCTACCCGGAATATTGAAACCTGCGACGTGGCCGCTTCGATGAACACTTTTTACAGATTGCTTGAGATTACCGGCAACGACAACTACTCCGACAGGCTTGAAAGAATATTCTTCAATGCAGCATCGGCACCTGTTTCCCGTGACTTTTCGACAATGTGTTATTACCAGAGTATGAACAGGTTCACCAACCAGCTTCCGGGTGAGGAGCCTCAATCCCCCGGAAAGGAGTGTTTTCAGTTTACCAAATTGGGCCATTCTGTATTGTGTTGTGTTGGAAATAATTGCAGGATACTGCCCAATTACATTATGAACATGTGGATGGCAACCCGAGACCATGGATTGGCAGCTACCCTTTATGGTCCGTGTAAGGTTAGGGCAGAGGTTGCCGGAAACGCAATTGCAGAAATTACCTGCACAACAAATTATCCATTTGATGAAACGATACAGATGGTCGTAAATCCCTCACAATCTGCTGAATTTCCTGTTTACCTGCGTATTCCTGAATGGTGCAGGACTCCTTCGATCAGTGTAAACGGCGAAATAATCCCTATTGGAGAACAGGATGGCAACTTTATCAAAATCAAC
>CAIYES010000455.1 GCA_903925275.1 uncultured Bacteroidales bacterium | reverse complement strand
GCCGTGTTCTATCAGCATAAAATATCAAAGGGAATTCGGGCAACACACTATTCAGTTGTTGCCCGAACACTTCCGTCAGCTTTTGCTCTTACTTTTTTCGTTTTTTTCCTGTTTCTTTTCTTTAGGCGTTTTGGAAGGTTTTTTCTTGTCGCTTTTTCGAATATCCTTTGATTTTGACATGCTGCCTCCTTTCAATCACACATTCCATGTTCTTGTTTTTTGTAACCTGTGGATTTGTTGAAAATAACCTTATATCCCTACATAATAACAAAAAGTGGAGGTTAAACAAATATTTCTTGTTTAACCTCCACTCCAGTTACATTCATAATATTTTCTATTCAGACAAATAAATGATTATATCCCTCCATAAGGTCCTATGGTGAATACCACTGGGATATTGATCGTACCATCCGTACTTTTCGTGAGATTGGTGACGACTACACTTGTTGAACCGATGGAAAATTCATAAGTGACGGGAGTACCACCAAGGAAACGATTCCTAAGGTCATTCCCTTCGATTGTGGTTGTGCCGTGATTATTGAGTTTCAGCGCTGTGGTGCTTCCGGATTCGGGAATTTTAATTCCGCTCCCATCCCTGGCCGTGATGGTTATACTTGCTCCGCCTGCCGGAATGCTGCCGGACATATCCGTGATTTGAATGGTATTCAGATCACTGACATAGTTGGTTGTATAGTTGGTTATCCCGCTTGTGTAAACAGTTGGAATATTGATGCTGCCATCCGAGCTGCTCTTGACATTGGTAATCACAACATTTGATGAATCTACGGTAAACTCATAAGTCATGGGTACACCGGAAGAGAACCGACTGCCCAGCTCTGCACCTGTGATCTTTACCGTTTCATAATTGAAAATTTTATATGAACTGCCAGATTCAGACTCGGGAATTTCCGTTCCGGCAATATCCCATGCCCTGACTATGATAGCAGCTCCGCCTATATCCAATGCACCCGAAAAATCAGAGATATAGATGGTATTTCGTGAACCGATGCTGTTTGATACAAAGCTGCTGATCCCAACCGTATAAACTGTTGGAATGTTCAGCGTTCCATCACTGCTATTTTTTACATTCGAAATAACCAGCTTCGGTGACGCTACCGCAAACTCATAAGTCATGGGCATGCCCATAAAACGTGCCGCAAGTGATGATCCGGCAATGGTGGTTGTGCCATGACTGTAAAGTTTTAAAGGCGACGCAGATGTGGATTCAGGAATGGCCTTACCGGATGCATCCCAGGCAGTAACGGTAATTGCAATGCCTGCGCTGCCAATGGTACCAGACATATCCGTCAATTTAAGGGTGTTTCTGGAACCGATGGAGTTTGAGACAAAGTTGCTTAGCCCGTTTGAATAAATGATGGGCACCTTGACAGCTCCATCAATGCTGTTATTGACATTGGTGATAAACATTTTCGAAGATTCGACTGAAAAGGAATAGGCTGCAGGCGTACCATCAGGAAATCTATCCTTGAGGTCCTTACCCAGGATGCTGGTTGTTCCATGATTGATGATGGATAATGGCGATGC
>CAIYES010000454.1 GCA_903925275.1 uncultured Bacteroidales bacterium | reverse complement strand
GGGAATCTTTTCCCGGCAGCTTCACACCCCAACGTTGCCATTGACGCATGTGCCGGTAGGTTACTCATGATGGAACATGAGATTAAATCACTCTTGAAAAAAGAACGTTTAACAGTTATTTGAACAGCCCCGTGTCGCACATTAAGTTGCCCATAACGCTTCGCTTGTAACAGCCGCAAAGGTGAATCTTTACTAAGCCAAAATATTGCTGATTTTGTGGCTGTTGCAAGCTTGTTATGTGGCGTTTGCTTTCCATTTTATTTAAAATGCAGCTCCAATGTTCAATGTAAAATTAACAGTAATTCCCCAATGATGATATTGTTCAAATTCAGGAGGAGTCAAATAATGCATTGGAATGTAACTCATTCCATTTGCTTCAGCATAAACGATCATATTATGATTTACCCACATAGGTCCCACTCCGAAATTCAGATCAAAAAAGAAGTGACTTAGGAAATATCTGTAACCCATATCGATAAAACCACCGTAAACATTGACCTTGTCCATCATTTTTCTTCGTTTAGTGAATCCATCACCTTCATTTTCCCATATAGTAACTTTCGTTGTATCAATCTGCATATTCTTATAAACGATTTTTAAAGCAAGATACCACACTCCAGCCTCATCAGAATCGTGTTGCTTAGTGAGATATAAATTCAGTTGTGGTATGACAAACCAACCCGAATACCAGCCCAAGGATCCATATTTTACAGGTCCGGCAATGAACCAATTGCTATATTCTTGTTTATTGGGATAGATATACCCAGGAGTAATGCCAAATCCCAGCTTTCCCTGTCTGTATTCATACGTTAACCCAATTTGTTGAAAAAGAAAAATGTTCAGTGGATTTATCGAAATGTTATGATGCATCACAGCAACATTTTTCTCATTAAATGTTTTATGATCATTTGGATAAAATGGAGCAGAAATAATAGTTCTCTGCCCATATAAATAAAATGGGAAAGACAGGGTAACTAAAACCAGAATTTTGATTCTCATACAACGTTTATAATGTCACATAACGTGTGGCCGCTAAATGCATCAAAGGCAAAACCTTTAAAAGCACGAAAATGCTTGTTTTGTTGCGATTTAGCGGCATGTTACCAGCATTTAATTATTCAAAATAGCAGTAGTTCCCATCTGCACCTAACACAGATAAATAGACCAACTGCCCATCAAAATAATCTATTTGCTCTTTTAGGTTATTCCAATTTATTCCGACATCAGGATTACAATTTAGTTTGAAGTTTTTATTCATCAATAATTTGCCATTGAAGTCATTGTAAATTCTAAGATTAACGGTTTTGGCTTTCGTGTTAATATTGTTTATCAGACACCAATTTCCGCCATCGACACCACCAATCCAAAACGCCCCTGCTGGAATGTTTGCCATCTTCTTTGGGGCCTGTGGCCTTTGATTTTTTAAAAAGAATAAGCTATCAGCAATATGTTCCCATTTTATTCTCCATTCCTTGCCTATTGTTTTTGTTAAGATGCTATCAACCATTTTATTGTTTTTGTTTATAGAGTCGATAGTAGAAGATTTGAGAGAACAGCCTAATGATCCTCCATATTCAAATCCTAATTTTCGTGCAGCTATAATAAGCTCTTCCTCATTTGGAGGAGTCATGCCGTACTTCAGCCAGAGTATTTTAGAAGGTTGGTTTTTTTGCATCATATTATTTTTAATGCTAACCTTGGTGCAACTTTTTTTATTATCTAAGGAGCAAGAGAATAACAAAGTGATGGTTAAAAGGAAAGTAAAAAGACGGGTCAATGTTATTTTCATTTTAATTGCTGATAACGCCGCTTGCAGCTGTAGCAAATGTGAAACCTCAATAAGCACGACTAAAGTAAGTATCATTTTGGTTGCCTGCATGTTAGCGGTAGTTGTTTATCCACAACCCTCTTTCAATTTATTCATATCAAAGTCTTTCGGAATAGGAACGGTTTTGATGAAATTAAGCCAATCTGTTTCAAGCTGTTCAATTGGGAACCCATAAATTGTATTGAAATTCTCAAATCCACCAGTCCATAGAAGTTTCATTTTTCCAACTCCGTATTTCTCATACAAATACTTGAAAATACCTGCACTTTGTATATATGCAATAACATCATCTATTTTTTGCTGGTTATCAAAATTACTTACCAAGCTATCGATAGGGAATAATTTTTTTTTACTTAAATAATACGCATTTATTGAATACATTGGATTGTCATAAAAGCAAAAGTTGTCTGTATATGTTGCTCCGCCTTCGTCTAAAAGTCTATATTTAGTCTTACCCCAAATCTCAAATGAAATCAGATGAAATATTTCGTGCTTAAATTGAGGTCGGATGTTTTGGTTGTAAACAAAGAATACCAAATCGTGACCTTGTGCGGCTCCACCTTTTGCTTTATAGCCCATCAATTTCTTCATTTCTTCTTTGCTATCAACAGCCAACAAATAGATTCCTTTATCATAAAATGAAATGCCTAATACTGAAAGTATTTTACTATAAGCGATATCCAGTTCTTGTTCAATTTTATCTAGGTGATTTGCAGCGTACGAGCTGTCATTAAAATATATTCGAAATGATTTATAATTGACTGATGAAAAAGAGATGGTATCATTTCCAATAAAACCTAAAACATATGATGATGGTTGCCGAAATATAACCTGCTGGCAAAAAACTTTTGTCAGAGCGGACGAAATTATTAGTATCGTAAAAATAAATGTTTTCATTTTGTTATTTTTTTAAAATTAGCGCTAATTTCTCGCTAACCGCCATATGGCGGCTATTTTTGACTATAGGCGCAATAAATCCGCCTTAATCTGTAAATGTAAGACAAAACGTGAGTGGTGATTCTCTAAACAGCAAAAACATCCAATAAGTTGCATGAAATAAAAAAGCCTGCCAGATCGCTACGGCAGACTCAACTAATCAACACTTATGAAAACCTGCTATAAAAGCTTCGTTTATTAACCCCCAAAAGGATTGGGATCCATTACCGGTAAGCTTTCGTAAATGGCCATCGGGATCAGCGGGATATCCTGATGATTCTTTTCCGGGCAACGATTTTCTGGTCTTTCTCGATGATCAGCAGATATACACCATCGGGCAGACCAGTCAGATTCAGAGAGGTCAAGTCAGATCCCGGATATGAAACAAGCATCTGCTTTCCTTGTAAATCCTGAAGCTGTAGCCTGATATGTTGATGCTCCGTCAGCCTGATTGACAGGATATCGCTGGCCGGGTTAGGATAGATGGAGATAAAGGAATCAGGTGCTTCCGGACTCCCTGTCGTTACATCATGATATCTCGCTACGATAAAATCCTGATGGGCTAAATTTCCTGTCAATCCGGCGGTGACAATCTTGCCGTCCACCCCTATCATTACATCGGAATAACCATCTACCAGATTCATATCCGAAATCACCATCCCGCCCGAACCAAAGGTATTGTCGGGTAATCCATCGGATAAAAAGCGAAGAAGAGCAAAATCATAAGTGTCTGCGTCCTGGCCCTTAGTACTCCCAACAACCGTAATTGCTTCATCAGCGGTCAGCGCAACTCCCTGGATATTGGATTCAGAGGAACCTGCAAGACAGAGCACAATTCCGGATGTTCCAAACGAATTGTCCAATGTGCCGTCACTATTGTACCGGACAACTGCCATTCTGCTCATGTTCATTTCCGACGTGCTCCCTGCTGCAATGATCTTTCCATCGCTCTGAAGGGCTAAATCCTCCACCCATTCAGCACTGAACCCGCTTACCACCGGAGTCAACACGATCCCATTAATTCCAAAGGAGGAATCAGGTGATCCGTCGGGCAGATATCTGACCAGCGCAAAATCGGCCCATGTACCATAACTGAGGGGACCGACCCCGACTCCTCCGACAAGGATTTTCCCATCCGGCTGAATTGCGATCGCATTGGGGTTGCCGTCGAATGATTCGCCCAACGAAGTGATTACCTTGCCGTTGCTGCCGAAAGAGGTGTCAACCAATCCATCCATCGTAAAGCGAACCGTGATATACGTATCATAACCCAAAGCCATGGTGGTTCCCGATATCAAAATCTTCCCGTCGGATTGAATGGCCATGCTAACTTCATAAGAGTAATCATCCATGCTTATGATGGGAAAAAAGGCCTTCCCTCCCATGCCGAAGGTTTGATCAATTGTACCGTCAGCATCATAGCGGACAACCGCCAGGCTGTAATCGGTGAAACTATTTCCAGCGTGGGTGCGGCCTGCCACCAGTACCTTTCCATCGCTCTGGAGAGCGATATCTTGTGCGACATCACTCGACAGATTGTTCAAATCGGTTAAAACGATCCCGCCTGTGCCGAAGTTTTGATCAAGGGTGCCATCGGAGTTGCATTTTACGATTGCGAAATCAGCGCCAAAGTCATTGTTTTCGAGGTCCTGACCACTGCCCGCCGCCAGAATCTTCCCATCCGACTGCACGACCACTGAGATTGCCCGGTTAAAGTTTCTTCCCGGATTCGTTATTACATGACCATTGTCACCAAATGTCAAATCTGGTAAGCCGGACTGCGAAAAGGCCAGGCAGACAATTGCGATCATCACCGCTGAAAGCAACGTTCTTTTCATCTGGATTTTTTAAGAATAAACATAGTTTGACCGAAAAATATCTTCGTATACCTCACTATGAGAAAGGAAAATTTTTGAACGAAAATCAGGAACGGATATTGTCAAACCGGCAGAAAATCATTTCTTTGAATGTTTCCCGGCACCTCCATTTCGTTGAACCTGCTTTCTGTCTTCATTCGTTGGTGATTGTCCTTGTTAATATAGGGCTATTGGCAGTATGCCAATAACATTTTCTGGTATTCGCAAACCCCCATAACGGACTCGCATCGTCAAGTTATTCGCCATGCACGGCGCACCAAAAAACAGGCTGTCTCAAAAGTCTGAAATTCTTTCTTCACCGCGAAGACGCAAAGGCGCAAAGAATTGAAAATCAATAAAGTTGTTTTTCGCGTCTTGGCGTCTTCGCGGTGAAAAATGGCTTTTGAGACAACCTCTTTTACTTAACCGTTAATCCTTTATTGCCCTGATATTATTGGTTTTCAACTACTTTATCAGTTTTAGTCAGAATAATATTCATTTTTTTGTACTTCAACCTTTTTCTATACGCAACTCCAATAGCAACGAAGTATAAGATAGAAACGATTGCCCATCCATATTGTATCTTATCTCGGCCAGCAAGAAAATATAAATAGCTGGACAAAGCCGCAAAAATTGCATTGACAAGGAGTAGAGCAATTTTTACATTGAATGGATGCTTTTTTACAAAAAAAGAACCAACAATATTTATTGAAGCCACCAAAGCACTAATAACTCCAATAATTATCAGATTATTTTCAAAACAATCAATACTACTCGCAAAAAATGATATTCCTGTCAGTATGAGTATTAATTTTGGCCTTTTCTTTATTATTGACATTTACCTAATCATTTTTTAAGAATAAACAAAAATATACAATTGCATCAAAATTACAAAAAACAAAGAATGACTGTCAATCCTATAAAAATTAGAATAATTTTTTGTGATAACATGCTAAGTTTATATTCATTTAATTTTCTTTTTTTATATAATTTGTTTGTTAACCAAACAGCGATTGGTATGAAAAATAATGCGGTTCCAATTCCTGCTAAAACATCGCTTAAAAAATGAGCTTGCTGTGCAATTCTAGAGTAACAAACTAATAATGCAGCTATTAAAGCTAATATTTTAACAATCTTTATTATATTGCTTTTTCCTGAAGCCATTATAACAAATGGCAATGCCAAAGCCATGCTTTTTGTTGCATGTCCTGATGGAAATGCTGGTGTTTCATGAATACTTTTAATTGCAATCTGTCCCGACAATGCAATAACTGGTCGAGCTTTATCAATTAATTCTTTTAATAAATCACCACCAATTGTACTAAGAGCAAAGGAAATTAGTATTAAAAAAAATAGGGGTCTTTCATGCTTTAACTCTTCGTATCTAAATGACAAGAATAAAAACAAAGCATATAATGCTGTTATGAAAGACATTCCATAACGAGATAACGCTTTAACCAATCTAAGATATAATTCATTCTCATAGACAAAATTAAAGTGTATTACAATATAGCTATCAATAATATTTTGTTTCCACAAAATTATGGCAGCAAAATAAAATAATATGAATGATATGAAAATCGCAATTGTTTTAGTTTGACTAATTTCAATCCTGACCAGGTCTTCAAAATCTGGATTATTCTTCATTTGGGTTTCAATGTTCTATTTTAAACTCTGACTCATGTCCTTTAATAGGGCATAATATATTGTAAAAACTTAACTGACTGTGGTCATTTTTGCAATAAGTAAAATTACAATAAATTCAATACTTTGATCAAACCATAAAAATAAACTGCCAGATCAATCCGACAGACTTTCAACTAACCTACTTATGAAAACTGCTAAGAACTCTTATTTAATTAACCCCACTTCCGGCGGATTAGGATCCATTACCAGTACACCTTCAAAAAAGGCCATCGGCGAACCCTGTTTGCTCAGGATTCCGAACTTATGGCCTTTATTCTTGTCGATCTCCTCACCCAAGGTGGTTTCGATGGTTTCGATATGCGCCAGGTTGCAGGGTTCACAAATCAGGTAACGCTTGTTTGAGGCGCAGTTCTGAATGATCACGATCCCTTTGAAGTCGATCCCGAAATTCTGGATCCATTTTTGAACAGCTTTTTCGATGCCAGGGTAAAATCCTTTCAGTCCGATTTCATAGCCGCAGCAGTCCTGGTTGGACCCTTTGAGCTTTTTCTTAGAAGGTTTGATGGTGCCCTGGGTCATATAGAGGCTATGCATGAATTTGCCGGTGAGAAGCTGGATATCATCGGCAATGGTCACACCATCGGCATCCCGCTGCGGGAAGGTATCCCAGTCGATATCCGCCTCCTGGATCAGGATGATCTCTGATTTTATTCCGCCACCACCTTCAGCATTTCTTACTGTGGGTTTTGCAAGGTCACATAACACGGAAACCAGCGGAAACGCTATTTTTTTTTTACGCCCTTTTACAGCCGTTTCCGGCATCTTTATAATTTTTACAGATATAATTGCCTGATACGTTGCCCAACGCAATCTTTGTTAAGCAACATTATAAAATCTACCTTACATGGCATCTCTAAGTAATTTCAAGGGGAAATTGCATGTTATGACGAGAACAAAAGTCAAGTCAACAGGTGTTGTCGAATCTCCAGCGGCTGTTTTCGGTTTCCATGAACAGGTCAGGCCAGGAATCCATTATTTGATCCAGGTTTTCGATCTAGCTCAGGGAACACCTGGTGCGGTAACGTTAATCAATATACTTTAGTCGTCTACATGGATTATGGAAGAAAGAGAAGCAAACCCTAGAACCAGCCAGTCTTTCTGCATAGTTTTATATTTTTCAGGTAAGGTACATTTTGTTTTTTCATTGTTTGACGACTTTCCCCACCTGCATTGTTTCTTCCCCCGTCATCTTCACGAAATAGAGCCCGGTTGGCAGTGCACTGATGTCAATGCGGGGAGATGGATCTGTTATAGTTTGACGCAAGAGTTCCTGCCCTTTGATATCCAGGATGGAGATCACCCCTTTGATGCTGGTGCTTATGGTGATCATACCGGATGAGGGGTTTGGACAAATTTCCAGGGAAGCCGGGATAACAGATTTTTCAGATAGTCCATATGGGTAGCTATCATCGGTGGTTTTTATAATAGTGCCTTGCCAGCCAACGGCATACCCGGTATTTACATCCGGGAAACAGATGGAATTTAAAGTATTCCAGGTCGGCCTTTGGACAGTCCATGTTGTTCCGCCATCTGAAGTATTTATTATCGACCCGAGGAGGCCAACAGCGTAACCCCTGTTCTCTGTTGTAAAAAACAAAGAACGCAGCCATTCATCTGTGCCAATTAGACATTCAGTCCAGTTGGTGCCACCATTCGTCGTTTTAACGATCGTGCCATTTTCCCCGGCGGCATAACCGATGTTTGCAGCCGGGAAACAGATTGAAGATAAGTTATGCGTGGTCCCTGAGGCTTGCCTTGACCAGTGGGCTCCTCCGTCGGTGGTTTTTAATATGATGCCATTTTGACCAACAGCGTATCCTGTGCTGGCATCGGTAAAACAGACCGATGATAGCCAGTTTATGGCCCCTGTGAACACGCTTGTCCAGTCGGCTCCGGCATTTGTGGTCGTCAACATGGTGCCCTTGACACCTGCAATGAACCCGGTATCGCTGCTCGTGAAATAAACGGAATTCAATACCGGCAGTATTCCCGTAACCACCTTTATCCAGGTGGTTCCGCCATCGGAAGTTTTCATAATAGCGCCCGACGAAAAGGTGGGATCCGTTCCAACAGCATAACCTGTGTTGATGTCAGTAAAAAAAACGGACAAGAAATTATCCTGTGTTCCCGGGTCCAGCCTGGTCCACTTTGCACCCGCGTTAATGGTTTTCAACATGGTGCCATGATAGCCGACAACATATCCTGTGTTTTCATCCGGAAAATAAACGGAGGATAACACATCAATGGTGCCTAAGGTTTGGTTTACCCAGTTCAATCCGCCGTCGGTTGTTTTCAGTATGACGCCCGACCAGCCTGTTGCGTACCCGGTTTGGGGATCTGTAAAATAGACGGAATAGAGATATTCTGATGTGCCGGAAGAGAGGTTTGTCCAGTTCCCCGACCGGTTTATGGTTTTAAGTATGGTACCGTTCATCCCGACGGCATACCCGGTGTTTGCATTGGCAAAAAAGACCGATTCAAGGGAATTTGAAGTTCCTGAATTCTCTACAGTCCAATCGGTTCCCCCGTTTGTGGTTTTCACAATGGAGCCCATTTCTCCAACGGCATAGCCCGTATTTACATCAATGAAAAAAACGGACTTCAGGTAATTTGTTATCCCCGAGTACTGCGGAGCCCAGTTTATGCCGGCATCGGTGGTTTTCAGGATTGTTCCTGCGTAACCAACAGCATATCCGGTAAGCTTGTTTGTGAAAAAGACAGAGGAGAGAGGATTTTCGGTGCCCGAGGATTGCTCGGTCCAGTATATCCCGCCATTGGTGGTTTCAAGTATTTTACCTGACATGCCGACGACATAACCGTTGTTGGCATTGGTAAAAAAAACTGAATAAAAGACATTGCAGGAATAAGATTCCAATGTTATCCAGCGGTCCCCGCCATTGGTAGTTTTTATGATGGTACCACCGGCGCCAACTGCGTATCCTGTAAGCGAGTCGGTAAAAAATACCGAGTACAAATCAAATGAAGTTCCCGATGGCTGGCTTACCCAGTCGGTACCGCCGTTGGTGGTCTTTAGAATTGTACCGCAAATCCCAACTGTAAAGCCGGTGTTGGGAGTGACAAATTTGACATTTAATAACGGGTTGCCCTGGGGTAGTGGATTCTGCCATTTCCAGTTTTGTGCCTCTGCAGTGTTAAGGAAACAAAGCGTACATAATAAAATGTAAAAGTGTTTCATAATACAGCGTTTTACAAGGTAATTTATCTGTCAAATTCAGAATAAACAGGATCATTTTTCTCCCCGGGATACATCCCGTGAAGCATATTTAACAAACTAATTCAGTAAAATGATGTACCAAATATAATAAAAAATTGATTACGCATTAATTTTACCAGTCAGTGAAAACAACAGCAATAATGGCTTTTTTAAAGATCAAAACTGTTTCTCCTGTTTAATATATTGATAAATTCATCAATATAATTTTGCAAATAGATGGCATCCAATTTATGATCATGAAAGGCCAATTGACAACAAAGCCAATAATACGGGAAAAGCGGAAACGCTTTTTTTTTGTTCCTGCTTACAGCCGTTTCAGGCATGTTTATAACTTCTATAGATATTATTGCCTGATAAGTTGCCTAACGGTTTCTTTGTCAGACAACTTTTACTTTAATTCATCCTGACGTTCGAGGCTATGTGCCAGATGGGATTTCGGGCTTCACCCTGGCAATCAGCACAAATGTCTTGGCGGAGCTGAATGTTAGGGATACTATTGAAACCCTTAATGCAGCTACACTTATTGGGCACAGCATTTTATTTCAAATGTTTATCATAGAATATTACCATTTTATTCACATAATTCGCAAAACCAACCGATTTATCCCATTCTACTCCATGCCCAACATTCTTGACAATCCAAATCTCTTTTTCTCCTTTTAATTTTGAATATACGTCTTGAGCCCCTTCCGGAGGTGTAACTTTGTCAAGTTCCCCGGTTATCAGTAAACATGGCTTATTCACTTTATCAGCAATGTTGATCGGATAATAATCTGTTTTATAGTCTGAAGGCAGCATAACATGGTGTCCATCCTTTTGAATCCAGTAGTCTCTTATGCCTTCATAATTGGCGGATAATGCTCTGCCTATAAAACATTTTAAATCGTTATTTTGTTGAAATACCGGAAATGAGACAAAGGCGCTCATGGAATATCCATAAATACCGATGTTCTTGGAGTCTACCTCTTGTAAGTTTTTTACAGCATCAATCACAGCATTTATATCTTTAAAAAATTCCGTATAACAAAGAAAATCTTTGTTAACCGGCCATTGATCGCTCCCCCCAAATCCACGCCAGTCAAATGTTACAACATTGTATCCATGATTACACATATAATATGCAAATTGAGCTGAAGGAGCCATATTCCCGGCATCGCCAGGTATAATAATTATTGTAGGACGTTTCAGATTGTCAATTACGACATATTCGCGCTTTTTAGGATTTTTCCAGTTTTTCGAAACCCAAACCTTCGGTAATGTATCCTGAGCAGGGAAAAACCAAACGTTTAGTTTTAGATTGTCTTCCGTTTTAACTTTGAATTCCTTATAAATTAATCCGAAGAATTCTGGCCTGTAAGGATAATTCCGATCCGGTTTTAAAGCAAATATTGTTGATATAAAAAAAAACAATATAGTTAAAATGAGAAATCGTCTCATAATTTCAGGAATGTATTAATCGTTCAAAGCGTTTTTGTTATTGGGCCCTACTCATATATACCAGCTGCAAATAACGCTGTCGTTACTTACTTTTTGTAGGTAACTCGAAAAATTGAATCGATTATTGAGCGTTTAAAGTTAGCTATCTTTTTATTTGAATTGATTGGCACCATGAAAAAAGCCTGCCGAATCGCTCGAACAGGCTCTTTGCTAACCTAATATTAAAACAGCTAAAATGTTCTGGTTATTAACTTACCGGCGGAGTGGGATCCATCAGCAGGACTCCTTCATAAAAGGCCATCGGAGAACCCTGTTTGCAGAGTTGTTGTAGGGTCTTTGCATTGAGCAAATGCAATTACAAAGCTGTGCCGGGTAAGGACACAAAAAAAGCCAGTCATTAACTGGCTCCGATAACTCCGATTCGCTCTGGTTCGGGTTTCGGGTTATTTTGTCAAATCAACAATAATTTCCTGTGAACCGTACATTGCTATTCGTTTTACTTCTTTCCCTGAAAAATCAAGCTTTGTGAGATCTATTTTACGAAGGGTTGGGTTTTCGTAGGTTTTAAAGTAGAACTGCCTGTTGGTGAGGTCGCGGAAGGTAACCCACTGGGTTGATTCATTGGAAACAATATTTCCGTTGGCATCTTTATCAACGATGATTCCGAAGGGGATGGAAAAGGTGTTGATGACATGCTGGCAGAGATTGAGGTTGGAGGCAGCATCGGGCTGCTGAGTAACGAATTTTTCGAACATCGCCAGCCTAACAAAACGGCTGGGAGGCGTATAATCACCCGGGATTCCAAGCATCCCGTCGCCATGTCCGGTCGGGTTGAAAGTAAATCCATCCACCTTGACAGGAATCGGGTTGACATTATCCAGCCCGATGTATTGGCGCAGGTTGGTGTAGTGCCAGGGCAGGGAGGGCGAATTGGTCATGATGCCAAGTGGGTTGTCGTAAATGTTGCACAGCCCCTTGTCATACTCCACCACAATACAGCCGCCATTGGCATCGTATACGATAAAGTGAACCGTGACAGGCATTTTCATCTTCGCAGGATCGGAATAGAAAAACACTTTTACCTTTGGTAAGGCTGATTTCACTTCGTCAACAGTGGAAAAATTCCCCAGGGCCCAGTCAGCAAACATAACCTGGGCCAGGGCTTTGCTGCTGTCGGCCGGGGCAACGGTCTGGTACTGCATGTCGCTTTCATACCATAACACGCTAACCGAAAGCCCTTTTTCGTTCATCCCGTCGCTGACACCGAACTCCATCCCCATACTGGCAACTCCGAGATAGCCATACCGGGTGGCCCACTTCAACCCGGTTTTACTTACCGGTGAAGGGCTGAAAAACGGTTTGTTTCCCGGAACCACGATCAGGTCGTAGCTCAGATTTACTCCGAACTCCATTGAACGGGCCAGGATGATCGTGCCGTCTTTGGCTTTCAAACGGAAGATGGTGCAGGCCTGTATAGCGGAAATTGAAAGGAACTGAAAAATAATTGCAGGAATGATCAGGCAACGAAGTGAAATGATTCGGGTAATTCTGGATTTCTGTTTCATGGTGGTAAATAATTATGTTTAAGTTATCGAGGTTAAATAATTATGAGTCCATTCCGAAAACTCTTTTTCACCGTTAAGACGCTAAAACCCATATTTTCGGAATAGCCTCAAATGAATCTCCTCGCCGCAGAGCAGCGAGGTATCGATTGAATTCTATTTTATAATCCGCTGCAAGCAGCGGGGAATTAACCCAAATGACCCCACCCATTCCCCTCCCCTTGAAGGAGACGGGGGGGGGGACTGGGTATAAAGCTATTTGCCGGTCAGGAAAAATCCTGTATAAATGAATTGGTACGCGATTCCAAATTGGACGGTAAGAGGAGAATTTTTGCCAACATTATACGTTTGATAATAGTACTGATAAGCAGGTGTGTATGTCGTATTTCTCGACAAACCTGTCTGTTTCCCTGATCCTTCATTCCATTGGCCTGAGACATTTTTATAATGGGCATCGGAAACAATCTTACCATTTGAAGACCATTCTTCTAAAGGTTTTGGTCCCATTGTAAGATCTGTTCCAATGTTAACATAGAGGTCGCTGCCCCCGCTGCCAGCTCCATTATAATATGAATCATACTTGCACCAGGCCTGAAGGTCTGCACCCACAAGGTTTGCCGGGTCGCTTTGAGCCTGCATGGGAAAATAAACAAGGTCAAATGCAATATAGTAATACCAATTGAATTTCATAAAACCGTTCATTTGGAGCATGCCCAAAGTACTATTTGTGAAACCTATATTCAAACTATCCGTTCCGCAATTAATCAAAAAATCATTTTTTCCCGTTTTCATAACATGTGGGGAACTCATCATTTGATCAGATCCTCCAGTCGCTAATGAACTGTTGTAGAGAAACATATTAAAATTGTCGGTATGCTGCCAGCCGGCCTGGTTAAAATCTGACATAAAAAGGTAACCCCATTGCCAGTTTACCGAAAACCAGCAGAAGGGAAATGTATTAATTGGTGTTTCAATAGTCGTGGTATTTTCCTCGGATGGATTAGCCGGGTTGTAAAAGTAAGTTTGGACATAGCCCTGAATAGGGGCCGTGTGGGCCCAGGGAGTATAAAAATTGCTATTGTCGATTATCGTTGCCAGTGTCTTGCCTGGGGGTACCTCTTCGCCAGGCCCGTACTCATATGTGCCCAGGTCTCCTATTCTGTACAGGTTCCAATTATTGTCGGCTCGGCATGTTGCAGGGTTTCCGGTTGTCCAGTATGTGTAAGGTATTTGACTCGCATATTTTGTTGCGCTTGCAGTCTTCGTAATATTCTCTGCATAGTTGCTGAAATTAACGGAGATATTGTTTACAATCGGAGAATTGCCATTGGTGTAGTTCCATGGTGTAAGAACATAGCCGCATATTACCGGAGATGGTAAACCTAATCCGTTATATATCATATTTGCGACAAACCTTGCTCTGCCCAGCGCATTAACGAAAACATTGTCGGGCGCAAGACCTGTGTTCCTGTAATTCATGTCGCTGTTAAACCTGTCCATCGTGCGATAGTCTGATATATTGGTGACAAGATATTCCACAGCATATAAAAAATCACTCACCTCACTCTTTATTACCGGGGCAAATTTGGTATTATAATCATTTGTGGCAGTTGTCCCGGTGGAGTCAAGAACATTGTCAATATTCATGATCATTGTCTCGGCATTAGACTGGGAATTAAGCAAATAAAGAAAATAACCTTCAAGCATCATGTAGTAATTCATTGCCATAGTGGAATCAATGATTGAGCCTTTGGCCTTAGCGCAAAGAGTTGTCGAAAATTGTAAAAGAATGCCGGTGGTTACCGCTCCGCTTATGTTGGTCAGGTTGTTCCAAATGTCTTTCTGATTTGCTAACGTTGCCCAGGCTTTTACATTTGCCTGAGCTTGTTGCATGGTATCAATAGAACTGGGATTTTGCAGATTTCTTTCCCAGGCTGCTGCAGCATGCTGAAATGACATAAAAGTGGTCCATTGACCAGGATAATTAGTCCAATAATTATTGATATTATCCAAAGATGGCTTGAGATTATTGGCCAATATAAGAGATGTCATTAAGTCCATCTCGCCTAAAATGGCATTCCCATATTGGTTGACCTCTGTTGTCAGACTGGAAATCTGGTTTGAAATATTAGCTAATTCGTCGTCAACCTTTGAAAACTGATGTTCTGTGTGCTCATAAACATATATTTCCCAAAGGCTTTTACCCAGGCTTTTCAGGGGATTGGGAATTTCAGGAACTTCTTCCCCAACGAGGCCACGATGAACAAGGCGACTGGAATATGCAGGAAATCTCATGGCATTGGCTTTCTCATAATCAGTTACGAGATGCAGCGCCCTCGGCACAAAAACATCAGGAACTACCGGCGTAGGCGGAACAGGCGGTGAAGGGGGTATCGGTGTGTCATCCTTTTTTTTGCAGGAAATAACCACAAGGATTATCAGCGAGATCAGAAATCCAGCCGATACAATTTTTCCAAGAAGGTTTTTTGTTTTCATAGGAATTTGAATTAAGATAAGTTAGCTCTCACTATTTCACTATTTCACTATTTCACTATTTCATTATTTTTTTTGTGGAAACTGTATCCCCAGCCCGGCGAAGAGCTGAAATTCGGGTTGTCCCACACCATAATGAAATACGGTATATTGAGGTTCAAGTCCGATGGAGATTACTGTGTGGTTGATCAGGATCACTTTACCAACTCCAAGGCCGAAGGGAATGGTATAGGTTCCGTTTACCAGGTCGAAATTCCAGATGGCGGTACCTTTGAGTGTAAACCCTTTACCGATCTGGAAAACATAGAAAGGCTGGAAATCGAGCTGACTGGTTTCACTGCGGTTTTTTGTTCCGGCATACGACATCTGCCAGGTAAGGAGGCTGCCCAAAAGGTAAGTTTCGCCGAGTTTTACGATCACGGCTGCCAATCCGGCCTGCCATTTTTCTGTTCCCAACATCGGCCGGCTCGCTGTCGGAAACGAAAGCTGGGGTCCGATGCCAAAATCGATGGACGATGTGGGTTTGGTAAGCAGAAAAGCCACGAACATGCTGATGTCCGATAATCCCGATACAGGATCGCTTCCCTCTGTTACTGAAGGCAGCGTATTCACTGGGATGGTTGCCCTGAAGATCATATGCGGCGTTACTACCACCGGACGGATCATAAACGAATTGAACGAACAACCCGGAGCGCCATAGAGTGACGGACTGTAGTAGTTCTGAAACCCAACCGAGTTATTCCTTGCCAGCGGATTGTTGGCAGCATTCACCTGGGCGCCGGTGAGTGTTGCCGGGGGCGGTTTATTCTCCTGGGAAAGACAGAGCCCGGGAATAAGGAAAAGGATGAGGAGAAGGTTTTTCATGGTAAGGTTCTTACATTATTATTGTACATAAAGTGATGTCGGCAAACGATTGTGTTTCAGGTTTTGTTTATTTCTGTGAGTACACAATTTTTCCTCCCACGATGGTCTGGAGGGCTTTTATGTCTTTGATCTTGTCTTTATCGATTGAGAAGATATCATCAGAAAGTACCGTCATGTCTGCGAATTTGCCCGGTTCAATGGAGCCTTTTATGTCTTCTTCGCCCATGGATTTTGCTGCCCAGATGGTCCACATCTTTATGGCTTCCATTACGGTGAGCGCCTGTTCGGGTTCAAATTTTCCGTCATCGCTGTTCCTGGTCACGGTGGCATAGATGGCCTTCATGGGGTTGGTGTTTTCAAGGTAAACCCCGGTCACGTCGGTGCTGCCGGCTGGTTCAAGACCGGCATCTACCATCGTACGAAACCTGAAACCGGTTGCAGCCCTTTCATAGCCCATGTCCTCAATGTCTGATTTTACCAGAACAGTCAACCAAGTGGGTTGCACCGTGATCCTCAGGCCTTGCGCGTGAAGTTTTACCGCCCTGTCGAGCTGGTTCTGGTACATCTGGAACATGCCGAAATGCTCAATCCTGAAAATGTTCTTCGGTTTGCCCTGGGCGCAAAGGTTTTCGTAAGTCGTCATGCCGATGGCCATCGCCTTGTCGCCCGAGCAATGCAGCATGCAGATCACCCCGTTTTTCTGGGCAATCCTGGCCAGGCGCATTGCCTGATCCCCCGAGGTAACCTGCGATCCATGTCCACCCGCAGGATCAGTCTCCTTGTGTCCCAGATATGGGCTGCACATCAGCCCGGTGCGGGCGTCGTTCTCGCCATCCACCCAGGCTTTAATCCCGGTAAAATGATAATAATCGCGATCGGTTCCTGCCGGAAATGCGAACACCGAGAGGTCTTCGGGCATGTCCTCGCCATTGGCGGATTTCCATACCGACAGTGAATACCGCAGGGTGGGTTTATATCCGCTGGAGGCAACTTTTTGCAGCACGGGAACCACGTCGCCCTGTGTGATCCCCAGCATCGAAGTGAACCCGTAGCTGTTCCAGAATTTCTGTATGTCAGTAGTAAAAAAATTAGCCAGTTGCACCGGGGTGAGTTTCGAAGGTACATCGCCAAACGCGTCGGTCAGGGTACCATTGGGATTGCCATCTTTGTCAAGGCCGATCCCGCCGCCGTGCGGAAGTTTGGTCATCCCCTTCTTTATATCCAATGCTTCAAGTGCTTTGCTGTTTGCCACGAAAAGATGGGTTCCGTCAAGCACAACCACAGGATTGCCGGGGCTTATCGAATCCAGTTCCGCCAGGGTAGGCATCCTTTTCTCGGCAAACTTGGTCTGTGATGCGGAGACACAGGCGGCAAAGATCCATTCCCCATTTTTGGCTGTTTTCACCGAATCGGTGATGTTGCGGAGCGCCTGTTTTACCGAAGGCACCCCAGGGAAGCGGCAGTTCACGAAGTCGGTCGAAAGGTACATCGTTTCTACGGGGTGGGTATGGGCATCAATCAAACCGGGAACGACGGTTTTGCCGCCCAGGTCGATGATCGTTGTCGCGCTGCCTGCCAGTTTCCTGATTACTGCATCGTTGCCCACCGCCAGGATTTTCCCGTCTTTAACGGCCACCGCACTCACCACCGATCCGGCTTTATCCATGGTGATTATTTTTCCATTGACGAATATTACATCCGGTTCGGTTGCAGATGCTGCAAAAGCCAGGAAAAGGAAAAGAGAGGTTAATAGTTGTTTCATAAAGTGGCAATATTTTATAATATATATGAGTCTGGTCTATAAAGCCAAAATCACCTCACCCTGACCCTCTCCTAAAGGAGAGGGAATT
>CAIYES010000453.1 GCA_903925275.1 uncultured Bacteroidales bacterium | reverse complement strand
TTATTATTATCAAATAAATTAGTAAGTTTATTGATACTATGTTTATCTAAAAAATCCCAAAATATTTTTTGTGATTGAATAATTTTATTTCGTTTATCTAATTCGGTTTGACTATACGATGACATAACTATATCTATGTAATAGATTGATTTATTTATTTCCGTCCAACCAAAATTGTTCGGGTAACTTATCATTGTCTGAAAGAATTATATAATTATATGGCTGTAATTTTTCATGAATGCCATCTTTCCAACCATAGAATGCAAGATAGAAATGTATACAATCGTTATACATATCATCATCTTTACAATCGTTACAAGAATACGAGTCATGACACCAATCTAAAAGAGATAATTGAAATATATAATGTTTATATTGAAACATCTTTCTGTATCCTAAAAATTTAGACGTCAATATGAATGGATCACAAAATGGTCTCCAGTTAGTAGGTTGGAACAACTCTTTGTTCTCAAATTCTTGTTTAATCCATGGTATGAGGTCTTGTTGAAGATCATCCATATAGTTTGTTTTAATATCAAGAACATAACTGCGAAGATCATACACTCCACTATACACATCAAAATGTTTAATCTTATTATCACCATCAAACATAGTATAAAAATTCCGAATCATATAGTCAAATAATGCCTCGCCGTCCTTTCCAAATATATCCAACTCCCAACTATATTTTTGCTCTAACATTTGTATTATTTATCATAGATATACCTTTATATCATCCATTATATATACGCAATAAATGGAATATTCAAGAGTTTAGACCCGTGCGGATTTTTAAATGAGCATTTCTGCGACCGAAGGGAGCAGAAATAGCCATTAAAATCACGCAACGGGTAAGGTTAGGCGCCCATTTATAATGGGCACCGGTCTAAGAATTGAGTTCAGCCAACACCTTAACCAATTCCTTGACTTCATTCTCCCACTTGTATGTCAGCACCTTTTCCCTGGCCGCCTTGCCGTGCTTTGCTCTGAGGTCCGAATCCAGCAAATAGTCTTCAGCCGCCATTGCAATGTCCTCATAATGACAGATTTCCACCTTTCCACCGATCACACTTTGTGAGAGCGGTAGATAGACCGATACTTTGGGAATAGCACATAAGGCGGTTTCATTAGGAATACAGAAATCACGGAATCCACCAATATACGGGACGACCTGGGGAATACCAATACCCATCGCCTCAAATTGACACAGACCAAACCCTTCACCGTCTGCCGCCGTAATACCAATATCACTCATCGCATACAAGTCGTTGATTACGGAGTCATCCCAGGACATAGGATTCTTCGCAAGCATCAGTTTGTGTTCATGGAACTGAAGAGGGAGTCCATGTTTGACCAGTTCCCGTTTATAGATTTCAAGAATTGGATATCCGCCTTGCTCACCCGCATCGCAAATCACGAGTAGACCCAGAGATTTTGTGGGATGACGGGCGACCAACTCTGCAAACGCCTGGACGACAATATCGTGGTGTTTGCGTGGCGTATTGCGATTCAAATTCAGAAGAAGAAACATAGACGGCGGAATCTTGTGTTTGATGCGAACTGCTGTGCGGTCTAGGGGCTTAAAGACTTCAGGGTCAAATCCGTGTCTTAGGATATGAATGGGTTTTGTGATTCCCTGAGATTTCAGAATTTCTCGCCAGTAGTCTGTAAATGCAAAGTACAGGTCAGTGTCTTTGTCAATACGCTGTAAAAACTCAGCACGTTGCGTTAAATACACCTGATCTAGATAAATAATCATTTTATAGGCCTTACGTTCATGAGGTGAAAGTTTGTTGGAAAGTTCATCCAAGAATCGGCAAATAATACTGGTATCATTGTAAATCATAATGACGTCTGGCTTGACTTTGCGAACATAGTCTGGAAGCTGAGAAAATCCGAATCCCTGCTCTTCCTTGTTGG
>CAIYES010000452.1 GCA_903925275.1 uncultured Bacteroidales bacterium | reverse complement strand
ATTCAATAACAAGAAAGTCTGCTACTGATGAAACAAAAGATCGTTTACGAAAACGGAATCGCTTTCTTACCGGGAGCCAAAGCCGTGGCCACATCCTATAAAAAAACAGAGGATGCAGCCACCGAAAAGGTCGTGATCCCAAAGGATTATAGCTCCTGGCCATGGTCGCCCTGGGGTGATGACAATTTGTTCCCTCAGAATGTTTTGACTGATCTGGAAAAGAATTCGATTGCACTCCGGGCACTGGAAAAACGAAAGACCGTCCATTATGGCCGGGGTATCCTGGCTTATCGTGATAAAGGCAAGGATAACCTGGGAGCTCCCATCAGGGAAATTGTCACTGATCCGGATATTGTCGAGTTTCTTCGCATCAACCGGTTGAATTTTCAATGGATTGACCTGATCGGCAGTCTGGAAATATTTGCAAACGGATGGGTAGAATTCATTCTGAACAAGGGAAAGGATAAAATAAACAAGGTTTTTGTAAAAGACCCGGCCTATTGTCGGAATGCCAAAATGGGCAGTGACCATCCATCACGGATTCCATACCTTTTCTTTTCTGCCCAGTGGGATCTTTCTCCGAATGAAGCTGACGGTTCATTGGTCAAGATTCCGATGTATGATCCATTTAAATATGATGGTAAACGTTACCAGGACCCGCAGTTTGCCTACCCGGTTTTTTACCGTTCGTTCAACAAATCCTATTACCATCTATCGGTCTGGAACGGCATCCGCCAAAGCGGATGGCTCGGCATTGCCAACAAGGTGCCGCAGCTCAAGCAGGCTATCATGAAAAACCAGATGACCATCAAGTATCACATTGAGATACCCGATGATTATTTTATGAACCGGTATCCTTCTCCGGATTACACCCGGGAGCAGCGTGAGTCGGCAAGAACAAAAGTACTTTCGGAAATGAACGATTTCCTGTCTGATGTTGAGAACACCGGAAAAGCCTTTCTTACATTCACTTTCTTCAACAAATTTAAAGGGGAGTACCTGGCAGGATGGAAAATTATCGTTATCGACAATAAACTGAAAGACGATGCTTATTTACCTGATTCTCAGGCTGCAAATTCGGAAATTCTCTTTGCAATCGGGGTTGATCCGTGCCTGGTGGGTTCTGGACTTCCCGGCGGAAACCTGGGAGCAGGAAGCGGATCGGACAAACGGGAAGCCTTCTGGCAACTCAATGCCGAGATGGGCATTTACCGGCAAATCAGTTTGGAACCATTGTATTTTATCCGGGATTTCAACAAATGGTCACCCGACATCGAGTTTGATTATGTAACGGTTGACACCTCACAGACCATGCAGGACCATCCAACGAAAATTGATAAACGCATTGACAAGAATATCGCATGATAAGACTCATTGATAATCTTTCACAGGTTTTGACTGCTGCTTCCATAAATGTCAGCAACTCGATCGATAACTGGTTTCCATATATTGATGAAGCCCAGGAATCCTTCATCAAACCGGTTCTTGGTAATGTTCTTTACAATCAGCT
>CAIYES010000451.1 GCA_903925275.1 uncultured Bacteroidales bacterium | reverse complement strand
CGTTGTTCCTCGGAACAATATCATTCGGCCAAACGGCAATGCTGGAAACAAAAACAGCATTTCCCAATACGGCCGCTGCTGTTGAGCTTACTGTCGGTGATTTTACCGGCATAAACTCACTCACATTTCATATACACTATAACCCTGCTGTACTTTCCTGGAGTGGAATGACTTTTCCGGCATTGCCCGGAATGACTGCCAATGTTACAGATTCGACAATTCATATTGTCTGGACATTAAATTCAGGATCAGCAACGGTTTCCGGCGTACTATGTAAATTGAATTTCATTTACCATGGAACCACAAGTGTTCTTGGGTTTTTGCCATCCTGCTATGTTACAAAACTAGTATCTCCAGGTCCTCCTCCCACGATTAGCCCATTGCTCGTGGGATATACCAATGGTTCTGTAGGTCCCAATTGCAGCACAACACCACACGTAACACTTAGCCCTGCCATTGGAACTCCGGGAAATTATCCTGTCAATGCTGTCACAATCCCAATTACTTTCGCAGGTTTTGGAACCAATACTGCTGCAATAACACAGAAAATCAGTTATGATGCAGCTAAATTATCTTTCATATCTGTTTCAGGTGCAGGCAACCTTGCCGGAGCGACTTTTTCTGCAAGCAATGGTGTGATTACCATAGCATGGACAAGTAATCCCACCTCAGCCGGGAAGGATATAAATACGACTGTATCTACCTGGATGCGCCTCAATTTTGCCTACAACGGACCCGGTACTGCTGCTGTTGAATTTGCTCCCGGCTGTGTAATCACAACCGGCACACCTACGCTTGCCAATGTTGATGTCTGTTATACGAATGGCGGAGGGGTCACACAGGCGCCTACGTCATATTTGGCTACGCTTGGCAGCCTTTCAGGAGTTATACAGGGAGACAATATAGAGATTCCGCTTAACTTTCCCAATACTTTAGATAATGTTTCCGGTTTTACCCTTTATCTCTATTTTGATTATCCTGTAATGACCTATACCGGGATTAAAGACCTTGATCCTTCATTAACAACGATGGTGACTGTAAATGCAGTAGGCACCATGCTAACCGTTGTATATGTCAATCCTGCCGCACCAATCATTCCCGCAGGTACATTTTTCAACATAAAATTACATTATAACGGGATGGGAACCGGACATGTGAACTTTTCAGGAAACTGTCAGTTTACAAATAGCCTTTACGAACCCATGAACGTTGCCTATACAAATGGTTCTGTTTCCCCCGGCATCTGGCCACCTAATGCGACTGTTACCCTGGGTTCAGTTACCGGAATCGCCGGTTCTGAGGTACTTGTTCCGATTTATATCGATGGATATACCTCTAACCCTCTTGGAGCTGCAACCATGTTTATCGGCTATGATCAGACTAAACTCGCTTTCAGCGGTGTAACAGGCAACATCTATAATGCTAATTATTCATCTGCGGGTAATCAGATAAGTATTGCCTGGTCTGACCCTACCGGGAAATCCCTGACAGGAGGCACCTTCCTTAATCTGAGATTTACATATTATGGCGGTGGCGGCAGCGTTTGCTCTTCTGATATCTACTTCAAAAACGATAATACAACGCAACAGGCATGCGAACTGGCACATAACGTCGTGCCTCCTCTGCCCGCTCCTCCTTATGTTGAATTTGTCCCGGCTCACTGGATCAATGGCGGTGTAAATTTATTCCCTGCTTCTCCATCCATAGTTGGTCCTGCAAATCCCATTGCCGATTCCTACGTTACCTATAGTACAAATGAGTTGACAATGATTAATTATAACTGGACTGTTACCGGAGGCTCTGTTGTTCCTCCGAATAATACATCTTCTGTATCGGTTCATTGGGGCTTGGCAGGTTCAGGTACCGTCAATTTAAGCTATACCAGTCCGGGTGGTTGCAATCTGTTTAACAGCAAAGCAATTACGATACTCACCAGCCCAGGTTTTTCGACAATTGCCGGGCAGGTTACCTATGATAATGCTTCACTCCAGGGAATGAATGGAGTTACGCTTAAACTCTACAACTCAATGTCGGCATTGGTGTCGACTAAAGTTACTTCCACTGCGGGAGGGGTTCCCGGCCGTTATGTTTTTCCAGGCGTACCCTACGATGATTACACCATGGTAGTGACTCTCCCAACGCCACCCGCTGTTTGGGGCGGCGTGTTTGGCAGCGATGCACTGCTTGTTGAGCTGAATACCTCAGGCGTTCTGGTTCCGCCCCTTACGGGTTTGCATTATACTGCAGCCGATGTAAATGGAATCCTACCGGTAAATGCCACGGATGCACTGTTAATTAAATTGCGCATTGTCGGGACCAACAACTTTTCGGTACCCGATTTTGTGTTTGACAATGCGATAATTCATAATTTTTCCGATCCGACCATATATAATTTCAGTTCACTCTGCGCGGGCGATGTAGATGGTTCGTACGACCCGGTTGGTGGCGTAACAAAAGCTTCCCTTATAGCCACGGCAGAAGATGAGATCATGACTGTTCCTGTAAACAAATCATTCTCCTATGTGCTGAAAAGCGGTAGTTCTACACAACTGGGGGCTGTGACACTGTTCCTTGGATATGATCAGGATCTTTTTGAAGTAGAAAAAATCAACACTTCACTCGACGGGATGGAGTATTCAATCAAAAACGGAAAAATTTCGTTTGTTTGGTCTAACATTTCCTCCAGACAAGTACAGGTCGATGATGCTGTTCTTTCGTTACAGTTGAAAGCGCTGAAACCAATTGCCGACCCAACCAGCGTTTTCACCATTCAACAGGGATCTGAGTTTGCCGACCCCGGTGCCAAAATTCTGAACGACGTGAATCTGAAGTTGGCCAAGGTAGTAACAAACAACCCAGCCAACGCATTTTCGGTCTTCAACTATCCGAATCCTTTCATGAATTCAACCACCATCGTATATGAATTACCTGCTTCAGGTTATGTGCATCTTGTTTTATCTGACCTGTATGGCAAGCAGATTTCAATGCTGGTGAATGGAATTCAGGAGGCTGGAATGCATTCGATTTCTTTCAACCCCGGTAGTTATAACCTGTCATCCGGCATGTATCTTTACAAGATCGAGGTAAAAACCGGATCCGACACTTTCTCAAAGATCAATAAAATGGTATACACACAATAACTTACCGAATGGATGAAGAGGCATTTCCCGCTCTTCATCCATTCTTATAAAGATAAAAGGAGAAAAAAGCATAATGAAAAGGGTTATCTTATGGAAGGTGAACATTTTTATTATGCTTTTTTTTTGTTTCAGCATGATAATCAGGGCACAGGATCCCTACCTGTCGCTAAGTAATGTCGGGATTTGCAATACACAATCGGTTATAGTCCCCCTTACCGGAAGCAATTTGTCCAATATCGGATCGATGACACTTTATATTGGTTTTGATGACCAGATTCTCTCGTTCGATACAATTGAAAATATTGCCCCTCAACTGAAGAGCGGGCTCATGTTTAACCTTCTTCACAATCCCTCCAGGGTTGCCATCGTGTGGAGTAGTGTAACCGGCACCCAAATTCAAGATCTCACCCTTCTTAACTTAAAATTTAACGTGCTGCAACAAACCGGGAATATCTCTTTTGCAACCGGCTGCGAGATTGCAGATCTTTCCTTGCATATAATCCCGGTTAATTATATAAACGGCTCAGTATACCCTGCTATCCCTGTTATATCAGTAGAGCCGCAAAATCGAACTGTTAAATCCCAGGCCAATGCGGTTTTTGAAGTAATCTCACCCAATGCCACAGAATTTACCTGGCAGGAGAGCCACACCGGCGGAATTATCTGGATGGATTTAACGGATGGAGCAACTTACACCGGTTCACATACCGCAACGGTTACGATTAACAGTGTTCCAACCTACTTCAACCAATATGCGTACCGGTGTATCCTTAAAAAAGAGAATTGCCCTGCCATAACCAGTCAGGCAACTTTATCGGTCGATTCCGTGTCAGGTATAAATGACCATACTCTGATCGAATCATTGCTTATCTATAATAAGCCAAATCCCTTTACCGAAAGCACCACCATAGAATATCAGGTTCCGGAGCAGGGTTTTGTGTCGATCGGAATATTTGCACTGACCGGTAAATGTATGGTAAAAATTATAGATGAATATAAGAAAAAAGGAATATATCAAATTGAAAATAATTTCGTATCTTTGCCAAGTGGAATATATCTTTGTCAATATGCATTTAATAATCATTCAAACGTTTTTGTCACCAGATTTAAAATGGTAAAAATTAACAACAATTAGCTCACTAACGCATAAGTAATTGAATCTTAAACGTACTACAAAAAAAACAGATATACTGATGAAAAAAATCACGTTAACGATACTGATGATGGTGATCTTAGGATCGGCATCATTCGGCCAATACACCGCATCGCTTCAAACAATAACCGCAAGCCCCGGTGAGAATGTGGCAGTGAACCTCACTGTGAATAATTTTAACAGCATTGGATCCTTCCAATTTTTCATTAAGATAGACGTCGCCGTTTTAACCTTTCAGAATATAACAAATTTTTCTCAGACCGGTCTAATGTCCTACATAACCGGAGATACATTGCGAATTTTATGGACCAATACGACCCCGTACACCTGGGGAAATTCAACATTGATGACCCTGAATTTTAAATATAACGGCTTAACCAGCCCCATTAATTTTCTTCCCGGTGCGTGTGAAGTTGTTAAACTGGTTGGTTTTATTCCGACCATACTTACCGGAACATTCAACAATGGCGCCATTAGTCCGTATTTGCTGAATACGCAACAGGCTCACATCGACATGAAAGCTTCAACAACGGGTCAGATTGTTGCCGTTCCTTTAACCTATTCCGGGCTGGCCGGCACAACTGCGGGCTCTATCACCCAAAAAATTTCCTACGATGCGACTAAGCTTACATTTATCAGCGTTACAGGCACCGGCCTGTTCAGCACGGGTATTACGCATTCGGCATCAGGAGGAATTATCACCCTTGTGTGGACAAATCCCTCAGGAGCCCAGATCAATAATCCGGGAACCCAATTTAATCTGAACTTTCTTTATATTGGCAGCAGTACCACAAACCTGAATTTCAGTACCGGATGCGTGATCGGCGCTGCAGGCACAGGTGCCAACATCGCGGTTACCTATTTCAACGGAGGTGTTTTTCCTTTAAACCTTGCTACCTCCTTTGCAACCCTGCCCACTTTAAATACTGCTATTCAGAATCATGCGATTGATGTTCCCATTACCTTGTCGGGTATGCCTGCCGGCACCAACAATTTTAATATTCGCCTTACCTATGATAATCCCAGGATGACATTTTCAAGCGTTACCTGTGCCTATCCGATTACTTCGAGCTCTTCAGGGAATACCATTTCGATAGCCTACACAAATACAGGTTCCCCTCCCCCATCCATTAACGGTGCATTCCTGGTGTTGCACTTCTGGTACTATGGCATCGGAACCGCGCACGTCAATTTTTCAGGCGGTTGCCAGTTTTCAATTGGCTCGGCGCCCATTCAGGTGGCCTACACCGATGGTACGGTTTCCCCTGCCCCCATTACCGGGCACAATTGCCACATCGGCTTTATTTCAGCATCCTCAGGAAGCATGGCATCGGTTCCTGTAACTTTTACAGATATGCCAACAACTATCGGCTCGGTAACCATGATCATGACCTATGATGCTACAAAACTCAACTATTTGAATGCAACCTTTTCCCATGCGGGCACTTCAGTTACCAAAAAAGGAAATGTGATTTACGTTAGTTGGACGAGCAGCACCCCAACCAATATCAATACGACCCCGTTTGTTACCCTTAATTTCTTTTATACTGCCGGCAGCGGCAGCGATTGCGGCGCTTCAATCGTATTTAACGACGGCTGCGCGGTTTCCGAAACACCCTCAGGAGCTACTGTCCCCGTCAACTGGTTCGACGGAGGCGTGGATTTGAAATTTAAAATCAGCGGGACGTTGAAATACAACAGTGATCCAAACTTATCAGGTCCGCTTTATGGATTTAAAGTATATCTGGAAACAAATCCCGGAATAGTAAAAAAGGATTCTGTGATAACAAATTCATCAGGTTATTTTGAGTTTTTTGCAGCCAACGGAGATTATAAGCTCGATATAGTTGCCCCCGATACAACAGTATGGTACGCCGACATGGATGATCTCCAGGCAATGTTTAACTACGTATTGGGCTTTGATATACCTTATTCAAATGATCTTAGGATTCGTGCAGGAGATGTTAACCAGAACGGAGACATTGACATAGATGACCTCGATTTAGTATTTAATCGCATACTTGGTTTTGTATTACCCAGTTATACTGCACCTGATTGGTTATTTGAACAGCGTGAATTCAATGTAAGCTGTGCCGATGTCAGTTATCCTGTTATTTTAGGACTTAATTCGGGTAATGTATTGGGCACCAATCCAACGCCATAGTTTATCAAATCTATTTTCTAAATTAATATAACTATATACAGATCGGAAGAGCACACGTCTG
>CAIYES010000450.1 GCA_903925275.1 uncultured Bacteroidales bacterium | reverse complement strand
CGTCATTCGTCATTCGTCATTCGTCATTCGTCATTCGTCATTCGTCATTCGTCATTCGTCATTCGTCATTCGTCATTCGTCATTCGTCATTCGTCATTCGTCATTCAAAATGCAAAACTAAATTATTAGTCCCTCCGGCACAAACTGCTTCACATCCCCACCATTGCGAATGATATCCCGCACAATTGACGAGCTTACCGAAGCAAATTCCGGTGCACAAAGGAAAAACACCGTTTCAATTTCGGGGTGCATCAGTTTGTTCATCTGGCCGATGCTGCGTTCAAATTCAAAATCGGCCGATGTCCTCAACCCGCGTAAAATGAATTTTGCTTTTTCCCTCCGGCAAAAGTCGATGGTCATCCCTGAGTAGGTTGAAATTACAATCCCGGGTTCATGACCGAATATATGATTTAGCCACTCCATTCTGCGTTCCAATGGGAAAAATGATTTTTTCTCTCCATTTTCACCAATGGCGACGATCATTTTGTCGAAAAGCGGAAGCGCCCTTCTGATAATCGATACATGTCCGCGGGTTATAGGGTCAAATGAACCCGGAAAGACGGCAATTCTGTCCATTAAAGATCAGTTTGAACCAACAAAGGTAAGAAAAATGGAGCGATTTTGAGGCTACTCAAAGGTGAATGATAGCTGGAAAATTTTCGAATTCACTTTATCGATGGAATTCGTGTAAATATTATTCTCTTTCTTCAGCACATCCATAAAGCCATACATCATTTTCAGTTCAACACCGAGCTTGAACCATTCATGGTAATAATCAAATCCAACACCTGCTTCAACATAAATATCATTCTGATTGAATTTTACGATCTTTTCATTGCTGTTTTTTTGTTCACGCTTTTTGGCCTGTGAAGCAAGGTCGAGGGTGTATTGCACGCCTGTAAGCAGGTATGGCCTGAAATTATTGTAACGGACTGCTTTATATTTGAGCTCAATGGGAAAATTGATATAGGTTGAAGGTATTTTCTTTGTGATGGTCATAAATCGCATGGTATCCTTTTCACCGCTGCGATTTCTGAAAGTCTCAATATCATAAAGGATGGTACGGTCGCCAAATGCAAGGGACGGGATGAAACGCAAATCGAAATGTTCACCCATGCGCATGTTTGCTACCACGCTCACGACAAACCCAGGGGTAGGTGTGGAATTAATAGCCAGCACTTTTGCCGAATCAGGTAATGGCAGGATATCGGGGATGTAAGTAGAATCAAACATCCGTGTTCGCAAATCGCTGATCGGACGGATGGTTGCATAGGTCAAATTGAATCCCAGGACAAATCCAAAATGGAACTTGTTATCCTGGTCAAAAGTAGGCTGGTTCAACACCACCATCCGCTGCGACTTTCCATGAATGGGAAAGCAAAGGATGGTAAGAAGCAGAATAACGGTAGTAAATCGTTCGATCTTCAAGGAATGGCAATAAGTTTTGAAAGAGATTAACGCAGTTTTACAGATTTTATTTTTCAGCAATGTAGATGGATGCTATACCCATGCTCAAGCGTATCTGTTCTGTGTTTTTCAACCCGAGTTTTAAAAGAATATCCAGGAAATTCTTTCCGGAGGGGAAAGCAGCTACCGATTCGGGCAAATAGGTGTATGCCTTACTGTTTCCTGAAATCGCCCGACCCATCACCGGAATAACGAACCGTGAATAAATCCGATAGAGCTGTTTCATCGGAAAAACGGTTGGCTGCGAAAATTCGAGGATCAGCATCACGCCACCCGGTTTAAGCACCCGCCTCATCTCCAGCAGTCCCAACTCCAGGTTCTCATAATTTCTCACGCCAAAAGCCACCGTAACGGCATCGAATGAATTGTCGGAAAATGGGATCCTTTCTGCATCAGCCCTGATCAGCGTAATTAGTTTTCCCAATCCCTTTTCAGCGAGTTTACCCCGGCCGATCTCAAGCATTTTTTCTGAAATATCGATGCCGGTGATGTTCTGTGGATTCAGTGATGCGATCGCCATGGCCAAATCGCCGGTTCCGGTTGCAACGTCGAGCACTGAAGCGGGTTTGTGAGTTGCCAGTATCCCCACTAATTTTCTACGCCAGCCCCGATCGATCCCAAAGGATAGAAAATGGTTCAGAAAATCATACCGTGCTGAAATGTCATCAAACATTTCCCGGACAATTTCTTTTTTATTCTGTTTCGACATTTTGGGGAAGGTTTATAAGGTCAGGCAATAGGCAATAGGCAGTAGGCAATAGGCAATAGGCAGTAGGCAATAGGCAATAGGCAATAGGCAGTAGGCAGTAGGCAATAGGCAATAGGCAGTAGGCAGTTCAGGAGATTCATTCATTGTCTGCATTGCATGCATTGTTTTCATTGTTTTCATTGCTTGCATTCAAACAAAAAGGGGATCATCCATCTTACCAGACAATCCCCTTTTCAGAACACGTTTATTATCTATGCCCCAAGTTGGAGGCGTTTAAATCCGGTTACGACCATCTCCTTATCGTTTTCAGCGATATACTGGCGAACGGTTTTTTTGGTATCCTTTACAAAATCCTGGTTCAACAGGGTCATCTCCTTAAAGAACTTGGCAAGTTTACCCTGGCCGATCTTTTCCAGCATCTCTTCAGGTTTACCTTCCTGGCGTGCCTGATCTTTACCAATTTCGATTTCGCGATCGATCACTTCCTGCGACACATTCTCTTTGTCGACTGCAACAGGGCTCATGGCAGCAACCTGCATGGCAAGTTCATGTCCGATTTCCGACACATTCTTTGCATCTTTTTTGCTCAGTCCGACGATGGTGGCGAGGCGATTTCCAAAATGGTTATATGCAAATACAACAGGAGCTTCAATCACTTCATAATGTGCTATCTGGATTTTTTCCCCAGTTTTTCCGAGCAGATCATTCAACTTCTCTTCCACCGTAGAGGTTCCCAGCGACAATGGCATCAGGTCAGCTACATCATGGATCCGGTTTTCAAGGCCAAGATCAAGCAAATCTTTGGAAAACTTAATAAACTCTTCCGTTTTGCCAACAAAATCGGTTTCACAATTTACCATGACAACAGCGCCATAGGTTTGATCACTAACGGTTTTCGCAACCACAAAACCTTGATTGGCATCGCGATCAGCGCGTTTGCCGGCAACTTTCTGTCCTTTTTTACGGAGATAATCAATGGCCTTGTCAAAATCGCCTTCCGATTCCTGCAAGGCCTTTTTACAATCCATCATCCCTGCACCACTCATCTGGCGCAATTTATTAACATCAGCAGCAGTAATATTCATATAGTAGGTGTATTTTAATTATTGAAATCAAATTAATATAGTGAGGCAGTGAAATAATTGTAAGGGCACAAAATCTTGTGCCCTCCCTGAAAAGGTAACTATTTCTTATTGCTTCTTCCGGCCGGTTTGCTGATCCGTTTTCTGGCAGGCTTGTTTTTATCTTCAGGAGCAGGCTCCAAAGCCTTCATCTTAGCCACTTTGGTTTCAACAAAATCCTTTTTCACGATCTTGATACCATCTTCATCAACTTCCTCTTCATCAGCATCAAGCATGCTTAAACCCGACCTGGAATCAGTCTCGTCACCTTCGCCACGTTCATCACTGGCTTCTTTTTTATCGCGATCAAGTTTGCGTTCAACAAGCCCTTCCTCAATCGCTCTCACCATGGTATCCACGATAAGGGAAATTGATTTGGAAGCATCGTCGTTGGCGGGGATAGGGAAATCAACGGTCCTGGGATCGGAATTGGTATCCACGATTGCGAAAGTGGGAATATTCAGCTTCTTGGCTTCGGCAAGAGCGATGTGTTCTTTCAGGATGTCAACAATGAAAATAGCAGCCGGAAGCCGGTTAAGGTCGGCAATGGAGCCAAGGTTTTTCTCTAATTTGGCCCTTTCACGGGTGATGGTAAGCCGCTCCTTTTTGGAAAGGTTGGTATAAGATGGGCTGCTCATAAGCTTGTCGATCGAGATCATTTTGCGTACTGCCTTGCGGATAGTGGCAAAGTTGGTAAGCATACCACCCGGCCAGCGTTCTGTAACATAAGGCATGTTGATGCGCTTGATGTGTTCAGCGACAATCTCTTTGGCTTGTTTTTTTGTGGCGACAAAAAGGATCTTTTTTCCTGCCTTGGCAATTTGTTTCAACGCAGCAGCAGCTTCGTCGATCTTTGCCATGGTTTTATAAAGGTCGATGATATGGATCCCGTTGCGTTCCATGAAAATATAAGGAGCCATGGCAGGATTCCATTTGCGGCGCAGGTGACCAAAATGAACACCGGCATCCAATAATGCATCAAAATTAGTTCTTGACATATAATGATTCTAAAAATTCTAAAATACTAACGTTTACTAAACTGGAATCTTTTGCGGGCTTTTTTCTGTCCGAATTTTTTACGTTCCACCATACGCGGGTCGCGCATAAGAAGGCCTTTTGCCTTTAAGGGCGGACGATGTTCTTCGTTGATTTCGCAGAGGGCACGGGCAATGGCAAGAGCAAGCGCTTCGGCCTGTCCGCGGATTCCACCGCCATCAAGATTCACCTTGACATCATATTTGCCCTGGTTGTTGGTCACCTCAAATGGTTCGGTCACCTTGAATTGAAGAATCGGGGTGGGAAAATAGTTCTTGAAATCACGGTTGTTCACGGTTATGATGCCCGAGCCGTCTTTCAGGTAAATTCGTGCAACGGCAGTTTTCCTTCTGCCGAGGGTGTTGATAACTTCCATATTACTTGATTGAGGTTAGTTTCATTGGTTTCGGTTGCTGTGCCTGGTGCAGATGTTCGGTACCTGCATAAACGTAAAGATTGCGGAACAATGCCGCGCCCAGCCTGTTTTTCGGGAGCATCCCTTTAATGGCTTTTTCTACGACTGCGGTCGGTTTCTTGACGAGCAGTTTGGCAGGGGTTACCTCTTTTTGTCCACCGGGATAACCCGAATGGCTAAGGTAAATCTTGTCGTCCATCTTTTTACCGGTCAGCTTGATTTTCTCGGCGTTGATGATAACAACATTGTCACCACAATCGACGTGCGGCGTGTAGTTGGGTTTGGTTTTGCCTCTCAGCAACATGGCCACCTTGGCAGCCAGTCGCCCCAGTACCTGGTCTTCGGCATCGATAAGCACCCAATCCTTGGTCACGGTGGCCGCGTTGGCGCTTATGGTCTTGTAACTTAACGTATCCATGCTTTCTTCCTGATTATTTTAAAAATGAACCTTTTTCATCCAAAAAGGGGTGCAAAGATACAAGTAATTTCATTCCTGCCATACAAACCGGTAGCTTTTTTAGTTAATATTTCACTTATCCTTGATTATGTTACATTTTATTGTAATTTTATGCCTTATTTCAGGACAGTATTCAAAATTTTTACCAAAAAGACCCGCCATGGAATATCGCCAAAATGAACAATTGCTGCTGGCAACAGAATTTGTTCAATGTACGAACAGGAATATTTTTTTAACCGGAAAGGCCGGAACGGGAAAGACTACTTTCTTATTCAACCTGAAAAAAATTACCCCAAAACGAATGGTGGTGGTCGCTCCGACGGGTGTGGCAGCCATCAATGCCGGAGGCGTAACGATCCATTCGTTTTTCCAATTGAGTTTCGCCCCGGCAATCCCGCAATCGGCTCTGCCGGGGAATCATGGTCCACATGCTGAAGCCAACCAAAGAAAATTTAACCGTCAAAAAATCAACATTATCAAATGCATCGATTTGCTGGTAATCGATGAAATAAGTATGGTGCGTGCCGATGTTTTAGATGCTGTTGATGAAGTGCTGCGCAAATATCGCAATCACGCTTTGCCTTTTGGCGGCATACAACTGCTTATGATTGGCGATCTGCATCAACTTTCTCCCGTCATTAAAGAGGCTGAATGGGAGATATTACAAAATTATTATGACAGCATCTATTTTTTTGATAGTCTGGCGCTGAAAATATCCAATCCCATTACCATCGAACTGAAAGAAATTTTCAGGCAATCGGATGCTTATTTTATCTCGCTGCTGAACAAGGTCAGAGAAAATGACATCAATGCTCAAACTATCAAGGAGTTAAATTCCAGATATATCCCCGGATTTAAACCCAGAGATGATGAAGGATACATAACCTTAACCACCCACAACGCGAATGCCTTTGATATGAATCAAGCCAAATTGAAAGAAATATCAGGGAATTTGCATTTGTTTTTCGCTGAAATAGTTGGCGATTTTCCGTCGTACAATTTTCCAACATCTGAAGAACTTGAGTTGAAACCACAGGCGCAGGTCATGTTTATTAAAAACGATCTGTCGGCCGAAAAGCAATATTACAACGGGAAAATAGGAAAAATTACCCGGATTGAAGATAAAGTTGTCTATGTGAAATGTCCCTCCGATACTTCTGAAATAGCAGTCACCAATGTAACCTGGGAAAACATAAAATATTCACTGAATGAGGAAACAAAGGAAATCAAAGAAGAGGTTGCTGGCAGTTTTACGCAGATTCCGCTCAAATTGGCCTGGGCAATAACCATTCACAAAAGCCAGGGACTTACCTTTGACAAGGTGATCATTGATGCCAACGCCGCATTTGCCTTCGGACAGGTGTATGTCGCTTTGAGCCGCTGCAGGACTTTTGAAGGTATCGTTTTAAGCACGCCCATCTCCGTGTCGGGAATAAAAACAAATGCGTTGGTGTTAAATTTTTCCCATGAAGCCCAGCAAAACGAACCAGGACCCGATAAGCTTTTCGAGTCAAAATACCTTTTCCAGAAAGACCTGATTACCGAACTCTTTGATTTCAAGTTGGCTATCTACAGATTTGACAGCTTTCTCAGGGTTTTATATGAAAATTCAAAAATCCTTGATACTGCCGTTATCACTGATGTACAAACGAAAAAAAACATTTGCGAAGCAGATATCTTTCAAGTTGCAGGAAAATTCAACCTGCAGTTGATAAAATTAATGGATACTGCCGTGCTTCCTGAAGAAAATCCAGGTTTGCAGGAACGCATTAAACAAGCAGCCGTCTATTTTAGCACAAAAGTAAAAACGGAAGTCTCTCCTTTTCTTGATAAGATTAGTTTTGATACCGACAACAAGGCCATCAAAAAAATTGCCACCGAGTCGTTGGAAAAATTGCAGAAAGAAATTTTCATCAAATTATCCTGTCTTGAAAATTGTCAACGTGGCTTTGAAACGATTTCATATATCAAAACGAGATCGAATGCCGAGATTGATTTCCGTCCGTCATTTAAACAAAAAACCCAGGAATATATTCAATTTTCAAAAAGCATCATACATCCCGAACTTTATTTGGCGATCAGGAAATGGAGGAATAACCTGTCCGAAGAATATGATATTCCCGCTTACATGATTTTACAGCAAAAGTCAATCATGGAACTGTTGAAAAAACTGCCTGTTACACTCCCTGACCTGAAAACCATCAAAGGAATCGGACAGGCCAAAATAAATCAATACGGGAAGGATCTGATTGAAATCATCAGCAGATTTTGCGCTGACCATCATATTATCCCGGCTCAAACCGTGATTCCGGTCACAGAAAAAAAGGAGAAAATAAACTCCGGTAAGGTAAGTTTTGAAATGTTCGTTGCAGGTAAAACAATTACCGAAATCGCTGTGGCACGCGGATTAACTGCCAATACCATTGAGGGTCATCTGGCTCCTTATGTAGGGAGTGGTGAACTGAATGTAACCGAATTGGTATCGGAAGAAAAATTGCAGATGGTTTCACAATATGTCAACGAAAATCCACAAAAAACCCTGGGCGAAATTAAAAACGCCTATGGCGATGCAGTGACTTACACTGATTTGAAATTTATCATACAACATCTCAGGAGGAATATTTGATGTTTTTAAACTCCGGAAAATCATTTTTCGCTATTTCGCCGCTTCACTATGTACCAACGACTACTTAATATAAATCTGTCGCGGAGCAGGCCTTTTTGCCTTTTTGGCGCCAGGGGTGTGGGAAAAACCACCATGATCAGGGATTTTGCAGGGAAATTCAGCAACTCAATTCATCTAGACCTCGATACGGCTGTTGACCGTGCAATCTTTAATTTTAATGTATCGGCAGAAGAGACACTCAGGGCCATCAGCTTTTTGAAAGGAAAAGACATCCGGGGAAGTGGAACACTGATCGTTCTTGATGAAATCTGCAAGTGCCCGGAGGCGGTCAGATGGGCAGCAACGTTAATGGAAGAGCGAACAACCGCAGGTACTGAAGCCAGGCGGCCTTTGGTTGTTGCTATATCATCAATCCAAACACAAGAGATGTCCATTCTGATTAATCCTGAAAACGGGATCATGCAGCAACATCATCTTTTTCCGTTCTCTTTCGAGGAATTTCTGCCTGTTATGGATGACCCTGCTGCTCTGGAAGCATTCCGTGAGGTGCCTGTGCCCTATTATGCCTATGAAAAACTATTGAACTATTTTCATCTCTATTCGCTGATTGGCGGAATGCCGGAAATTATGGGTCAATACGCCGCGAACCGACATCTGACGGGACTTAAACACATTTATGAGAAGATTGAAAAGAGATTTATTGATTGTTTACCGGATGTTACGGCAGGTACAAAAAGCCGGGACCTGGCTGCAGAGGTGCTACAGAACACCTATCCGTATGCAGCAACCCGGATCAGTTTAAACCGTTTCGGAAACCTGGAAAAAGGAAGCCGGGAAATAGGTCAGGCATTCAGAGCACTCGAACGCGCCTTTTTCCTTCAGATGATACTTCCGGTAACATCGGCCACCTTGCCATTAGCTCCCGACACATCCAAATTCGCAAGGCTGCAGATGCTTGATACCGGGCTTGTCAATTATTTCTCGGGTATACAAAAGCCACTGTTTCAGTCGCATGACATGAATGCAATTTTTGAAGGACAGATTGCCAGGCAGGTAGTCGGACAGGAAATCCTTGCAGCGGAAAGCCAGGAAACTAATAATGGTAAACAGTTGAATTTCTGGACCAGGAACAAGTCTCAATCGACCGCCGAAGTCGATTTTGTATTTCCATACAACGATTTGCTCATCCCCGTGGTGGTACGATCAGGCGAACCCGGCCGGCTCAGGTCTCTGCACCAGTTCCTGGATGCCGCCCCGCATGCCTATGCGGTACGGTTGTATGCAGGCAAGCTGGCCATTCAGCAAACCAGGACTATCAGCGGAAAAAAGTTCTTTCTGCTGAACCTTCCCTATTTTCTGGCCGGAAAGATCAAAGACCATTTGAAAGGCTTTATCAGGCTGGCCAATGGGTAGGAAATGGTGAAATAGTGAAATGGTGAAATGGGGAAGGTTCATTTTCAATTTTCAATTGCTTACCTTTGCAAACTATTTCCAACAATAGGTTTTTATGTCGATCAGTGTTACCAACATCACCAAAATATATGGCTCCCAGAAGGCACTGGATGCCGTTTCGCTTGAAATCAAACCTGGTGGAATTACCGGACTGCTCGGCCCCAATGGCGCCGGTAAGAGTACGTTGATGAAAATACTCACCTGCTTCATCCCTCCCACCACGGGTGATGCATCGGTATGCGGATATGATGTGCTTGAACAGTCAATTGAAGTCAGGCGAAAAGTTGGTTATCTCCCGGAAAACAATCCCCTCTACCTGGATCTCTACGTTCGGGAATTCCTTGGTTTTATTGCAGGAACGCATCAGATTAAAGGGAATATTGCCAACCGGGTTACCGAAATGATTGAAATGACCGGGCTTCAGAGCGAGCAGCATAAGAAAATCGGGGCGTTGTCGAAAGGTTACCGTCAGCGTGTTGGCCTTGCCCAGGCCATGATCCACGATCCGGAAGTGCTGATCCTCGATGAACCAACTGCAGGGCTCGATCCCAACCAATTGCTTGAAATCCGCCACCTGATCACCGAAGCGGGCAAAACCAAGACCGTGATGATGTCGACCCACATCATGCAGGAGGTGGAAGCCATCTGCGACCGGGCCATCATCATTCACCATGGCCGGATCGTAGCGCATGATTCTACACAGAACCTCCAGCATCTGACTGTTTCAAAGGCCGTTGTACACGTTGAATTCGCAACTGCGGTTTCGCGCGAGCTGCTGAGGCAGATCCCCGGCGTTATTGATATCCAGAATCCGGCTTCAGCTATCCCGGCCCAGTTATCCAACATCTGGAATCTCTCCGGCGATGCATCTATCGATATCCGTCCTGCTATTTTCCAGTTTGCCGTTGACCAAAAACTTACCGTTCTTTCACTTCACCGTGAAGAACAGAAGCTTGAAGAGGTATTCCAGGAGCTGACGAAAAAATAATTCTTAGGACAGAGTAAAAAATTATTATTTTTGCAACCTGATAGTGGATAGATTTTTATGATTGCAACCACTGGAAAAAAATGCTAAAAAATTTCCTCCCTCAATCGCAAATCTACTTCATTTCATTCATTCGTAATTGTTAATTTTTAATTCATAATTCATTTATTATGGGATATTTATTCACTTCCGAGTCCGTATCAGAAGGTCATCCTGATAAAGTTGCCGATCAGATTAGTGATGCAATGCTCGACGAATTCATGCGCTGGGATCCTGAGTCCAAGGTAGCATGTGAAACCTTTGTTACCACCGGTCTTGTTATTTGTGGCGGTGAAGTTAAAACGCAGGGTTGGGTTGATGTGCAGGAAACAGCCCGCCGGGTAGTGCGCGAAATTGGCTATACAAAAGCAGAATACAGGTTCGATTGCGATTCCTGCGGCGTAATTTCAACCATTCATGAGCAATCACCCGACATCAACCAGGGTGTGGTTCGCGAAAAGAAAGAGGATCAGGGTGCCGGCGACCAGGGAATGATGTTTGGCTATGCATGCCACGAGATGGACAACCTCATGCCAATGTCGGTTGAACTTGCCCATATCATGCTCCAGGAGTTGGCCGGAATCCGTCGCGAAGGCAAACAGATGAAGTATCTTCGCCCCGACAGCAAATCGCAGGTAACCGTTGAATATGATGACAACGGGAAACCGCTTCGCATCGATACCATTGTCGTCAGTACCCAGCATGACGAGTTTGTTAAACCAAAAGATAATTCAGCCGCAGCTGATAAAGTTGCTGAAAAGGCTATGCAGGACAAGATCAGGGAAGATGTGGAGAAAATTCTGATCACACGGGTCAAAAAAACCTTACCTGCCCGCATTCAGAAACTTTTCCAGGGAGATTATAAACTTTTTGTGAACCCCACAGGAAAATTCGTGATCGGTGGCCCTCATGGTGACACCGGCCTTACCGGCCGCAAAATCATCGTGGACACCTATGGTGGTCATGGCGCTCATGGCGGCGGAGCCTTTTCGGGAAAAGATCCCTCAAAGGTTGACCGCTCTGCAGCTTATGCAGCCCGTCATATTGCCAAGAACATGGTTGCCGCCGGTGTTGCCGACAAGGTGATGATCCAGGTTGCCTATGCCATTGGCGTAGCCCAACCGGTTGGCCTTTATGTGAACACATACGGAACTGCCACGGTAAAAGACAAAAAAGGAAACATCCTGACCGATGGCGTGATTGCCGAAAGGATCAGCAAAGTTTTTGACATGCGCCCCTACTCCATCGTTGAACGTTTCGGCCTCAAGAACCCCATTTACCAGCCAACTGCCTCCTATGGCCATTTCGGACGCGATTATTACACCAAGGAAGTTGAAGTATTTTACCCGGTAAAAGGTGTAAAACCATCGAAAGTCAATGGAAATGGGAAAGAAGTATACCTGAAAAAGGTTGATTTCTTCGCCTGGGAAAAACTTGATTTCGTCGACAAAGTCAAAAAAGAGTTTGGGATCTGATGTGATCTCCCATGCGTTTCATCAACATCCTTTTGTTTCTGGCATTCATGCTGTATTCCTTTGCAGTTGACGCACAAATCAAGTTGCAAACTTATACGACTGCAACCGATACGTTTTACTGGAAACGGTATACCCACATTCCAAAGCCGCCAAAACTCAGGCTGAAACAGTTTTCAGTTTCAAATTCCACTGAAATTGTTGATGCATTCCTTGCTAATCATCTTAATCTTTTTCCGCAATTCACCAATGATTCACTGCCTAAGTTCACGGTGAAAACGTTGAAAAAATGTCTCTTCCCGGTCGACATCAACGGAGATATGCTGCCCGATATGATCTTCAGCGGATTCAGTGGCGGAGAATCGGACATTGTACAAATATTCCTCAACCTCAAGGATAGCTTCGATCTGGTGTTTGAAGATTACCAATACATTACAAAATTCCGTAAAGAGGCGGGGAAATTAGTTGAATTGCAAACGGGCGATGTTGGCTGTTGCGCAAATTATCTCTATTTTACCCGTGATTACCGTGTAAAACAGGAGAATGGCGAACCTATTTTTATCAAGGTTAAACAGAATGTAGCATATCAGTACACCGAGGAACCATTCAAATATTATCCACAGCCCATTCCGTTTGTTGCCAAATCCGACACCATGCTGTTACGGGCCTCAGCAGCGCAACTCAATGAGCCGTTCAATCCGTATCTTGAAACGTTTGGCAACATTGTGGCCAAATACCGCAGCAAAACACAGGGTATCGTTATAGCTTATAAATCTTATGGAAATGGAAATGACTGGTACTTTGTGGAAGTTTACCCTGACACCTCACCTTCTGCATCCATCTTGTATGACCTGACTAAAATGCCTACCTTTATCAGAGGTTGGGTATCAGGTCAAGCTATTTTGTTGGATATAAAGTAATCCGGTATATTTCCATAAACTGACTCAAACCCATCAATGCCTGACAACCAGCTTTTTAGTTTGGCTTATTTTTCCATCCAGCATCAGTGAACAGAAATAAAGGCCATCGCTCAGGAACGCTGAACTGATGGTTATTTTGCCGGCACCGGATGATACTTGTTCGGTTTGCACAGTCGATCCCACCAAATTACGAATTATTATCGTTCCCTGTGAACCGGAAGGCACTGAATAATTGAAAGTTGCCGTTGCATCGGCTGGGTTCGGATAAGCATTTGAAAGCAAATCCTGAGTTGCAGCCTTGTCATTTACGCCCAGGGGATAGGTTGTATATTTGACTGTAACGCTGACGGAATCATTGTGATCTGCATCATTAAAGAAAACCCATCGTACAGTGCTTTCACCTGACTTGAAGCCTGGTTGAGAGAGGCCTGCCCAGGTATAATCACCAACGAAGTCGGTTATGGTTTGTCCGACATCAATTGGTTGGTAATTGGGTGAAATATTCGTCGTCGGACCGTAACATGCACCGGCCCAGCACATGGTAGTTTCTATAGAATCGATTACCGAAATCTCGGCTTTTTTGCTATAAACATTGATGGCGTGGGTTCCGACATTTTTCACATACAGGTAGGTAATGAGTTTCGCACTATCGGGCGTGCCCGCCTGGATAATGGTCGAATTGTCTGCAACAGGACCTTGATTGTTCGAAAGTGATAAACTTTGTGAATGGGCATAAAAAGCCACGACCGGGAGCAGGTAAGCCAGGAGTAACAATCTTTTCATATATAATATTTTTTAGTTATCAAATGTGATACGGCAAAATTACAATATATTTCAAATCCAATTTCATCTTTACCATAATATTTGCTTTTCTTGTAAGGGTAAGACAGTTATTCCTATAAATTTCTATGATCCGCCTACTCAATCATTATGCGGAATCCGCACCTCCAGGGCTCCCACACCATATTTTGCCATGGGGGCATCGAAAAACTCGATGCCATCCTGCTTTTTAAGCAATTCTATCAGATTGGTACGCAAAATACCGTTCCCGACCCCGTGAATAAAAACAACCTTCATAAAATGGCTGACAATAGCGCTATCGAGACATTTCAGAAAATAATTTAGCTGGAATTCAAGTATTTCTGATTTCTCCAGGTTGGTTGGATCATCAACCAATTCATGTATATGTAAATCCACAACAGCTTCACGTGGGGAAACCTGATACTTCATGATCAGGATAGAATCATTTGATCCCGGACGGGTTACATTCCCCGAATCCCCTGTGTGATCGGCAGATTTGAGATGGTCGGTCAGCGACAGCACCTTTACAACGATGCCCCTGGCCTGTATGATCGCATGTTCGCGGTAATTGCCCTCTTTGAAAAACTTTTTGCCTTCAACCAGGAACTCCGAATTAAATGGTGGCAGTACTTCACGGCTTTGCTGTTTGTGAAACAGAAACTGCATGCATCCCTCCGTCCAGTGGGTCAGTTGTTCGCGGTTAATGGTATCAAGCAGCAATTTTGAGTCGGGAAAAATACTGCCATAGTCAACACCATTGTAATGACCAAGCGGCGTTTTTCCGAATATGTTATACAATACATCATAGGAGCTGTTGTTAATTAAAAAAATGTCTACCTGCCCGGTAATCAGCCATTTCTGATCATGCGGGACAAATGCCAGGTAAATATCTTCCGATTTGCGGTCAGCAGTCAGATGGTGCGGAAGTGGCAGTAACCGATCATCAGGTACTTCTTCAGGTTCAGACAAATCCGTTGGCATGTCTATGTTGTAATGCTCCTCAAAAAAGCGACCTGCAGCGTCGTGCGGATCAATCTTTATCAATTCACTGATCATGGTGGGGATTTCAAATCCATCCTCGATCAGAATGCTAACCATGCGACTGTCTATCAGCCTGGCTACAACCCCTCCTCCGGAGGTATTTAGGAATTTTACTTTATCTCCTATGTTTAGGGTGCTCATAATTGGTTTTTAGGTAAACTGGTAAACAGGTAAACAGGTAAACGGGTGAACGGGTGAACTGGTAAACGGGTGAATGGGTAAACGGGTGAGCGGGTGAGCGGGTGAACGGGTAAACAGGTGAATGGGTGAACAGGTGAATGGGTGAACAGGTGAATGGGTGAACAGGTGAACTGGTAAATGGGTGGATGGGGAGAAGGATGAAACATAACGCTTATTTTCGGTTGACAAAGGTAGTTGATATTTTAGTTTTTACTTTTGATGTAGTTGCTGTTGCTGTTAATCCCTCATTTTCAAATGATATGGCAAACACTTAAATATGAAAACCATTGAATATTAAAAAAATTAGTATCTTGCGCCCAGTATTAACCAAAAAAATGTCATTATGAGGAGAATTACTGTCCTGCTGCTATTCGTATGTCTGGCAGCAACTACGTCGTTTGGCGGAGGTTATCAGGTGAGTTTGCATGGTGTGCGCAACATCGGCATGGGGCTTATCGGAACTTCGCTGAGTTATGACGCCACCACGCTGTTTAATAATCCTGGCGGCGCAGCGTTTGTCAATGAAAAATGGAGTTTTTCAGCTGGGGTCAGTCTGATTTTTGCCAGAGGAACCTTTCAGGCAAAGGATGTCAACTACCAGGCCAATCTGAAGCATGAGCTGAACACACCTTTTTATTTTTATGCCGCTTTTAAACCTACCAAAAATCTCAGCGTAGGTATTGCAGTCAATGCCCCTTACGGTAACAGGCTTACCTGGAAAGACGATGTCGGTGAAAACTGGAAAGGTCGTTATCTTATTAAGGACATTTCGTTCAAAGCTATTACATATCAGCCAACGATATCTTACAAATTCAAGGATATTTTTGGTATTGGCGTGGGTTTGGTTTATGCTACCGGAACGGTTGACATGAACAAATCAATTCCTCTCCAGGGCGCCACTGGCGATGGAAACTTACATGTAAAAGGATCAACCAGCAATTTCGGTTTCAATGCAGGCATTATGATTCATCCCGACAAAGGGTGGAGTATAGGTATTGATTACCGTTCAAAAATTGAGATGAGTGTGAAAGGGGCAGATGCCACATTCACTGTTCCTCAATCGCTCAGCACCAATTTTCCAAACAATAAAGTGGATGTGATGCTTCCCTTACCTGCCAATCTTGACGTGGGCTTATCCTATGAATTTGGAAAAAATAAACAATGGTTGATCGGCATGAACTTCTGCTATGTCTTTTGGGGCACATACGATTCATTGGTATTCGATTTCCAAACCAAAACTGCAGCAATTGGCCGCACGGCGACTCCTGCATTGTATACAAGCCAATTGATCGAACGCATCGGGGCTCAATATAACATCAACAAAATGATTGCCGTAAGAGTAGGCGGATATTATGATCCATCACCCGTATCGACCAGTTATCTGAACCCCCAGACTCCGAGTCTCAACGAAATCGGGCTGACCTGCGGCTTTTCAGTTTATCCGATTAAAGGATTCAGCATTGATGCATCTTTTCTCTACCTGATGGGTGCAAAACGTGAAGGGACCTATTCTCCCGACAATTTTGCCGGAACATACCGCACAGGATTCAGTATCCCGGGAATTGGTTTATCTTACAGTTTTTAACTTTTAAAACATATACATTATGAAAAAAATTCTTTTCATTATATTATCCCTGGCGCTGTTTACTTCATGTGAGCGAAAAATCGACGAATTCAAGGCTTCGGCCAATGGATTGGATTTCTCAAAATTTGTTTCAGTCGGAAATTCATTAACGGCCGGTTATGCTGACGGTGCATTGTACCTTTCAGGTCAGGAAAATTCGATTCCGAACATCATGGCCAAGCAATTTCAGACCGTTGGTGGCGGTGAATTTAAGCAACCGCTGATCGGGACTGAAGATGGTGTTGGATTTCAGCCAATTCCCGGCGGAATCTATTGTTACACAAAAAGAGTGCTTAAACTTGTTCCGGATAAGGACTGTGCCGGAAATCCGGTGGGAACTGTCTCACTGAAACCCGACTTTGTATCCACCCCCGATCAGGCCACCCTTCTGGGACAATTGTTTACACCTCCGACGGTAACAGGCCCATACAACAACATGGGCGTTCCGGGTGCTACTGTTCAGACTTTGTTCGCTCCGGGATATGGCTCCTCACAGGGGAATCCATATTTTACACGTTTCGCTTCTTCTCCCATGGCGACCATTTTACATGATGCTGTTGTACAACAACCATCCTTCTTCTATCTGTGGATCGGCAACAACGATGTACTTGCCTCAGCATTGGCTGGCACTGATGCCCTGCTCACTCCGCTGCCTGTTTTTACTCAATTTTACAATATGGCCGTTGACTCACTGCTTGCTTCAGGAAAATCCCCGAAAGGCATTATTGCAACGATTCCGGATGTTACGGCCATTCCATTTTTTACAACCATTTCAAAACAGCTTCCTTACAATAGCGTTGTACTTGACACAACGCAGGCTGCGGGCTTAACCCTCCTTTATGGTATGTATGGCCATCCGGATATCAAATGGCATGTGGGACAGAATCCATTTGTTTATATTAGGACCGATGGAACATGGGCTCAGATGCAGGCCGGAGATCTGTTTTTATTAACGCTGCCTACCGATTCAATCAAATGCAAGGGTATGGGCGTGGGCGATGCCGTAGCGCTGAAGCCTTATCCTATCCCTGGCAAATACGTACTCGACAAATCTGAACAATACAACATCCAGGAACGTGTTGCACAATTCAACGCGGTAATCAGTCAGACTGCAGCAAACAAGAACCTGGCACTTGCCGACATGAATGGATACCTCAAACAATTTGCCAGTGGCATGGTGTTCGATGGAATCAAAATGAGTACCACTTTTGTAACAGGGGGGATGTTCTCAACTGATGGTGTACACCTGAATCCTAGAGGAAATTGCGTTGCCGCCAACTTCTTTATCCAGGCAATTAACGAAAAATACAAAAGCAATATTCCGCAAGCCAATGTAACCAATTATCCGGGATTGGTTTTTCCGTAAAGTAACCGGGCAGACTAAGGAACCAGTGAACCAGTGGAATTATCCGCTGGTTCGCTGGTTTGTTTTTTAATCGATTTCCGCATCTTTTCAGCAGCCCGTCCTCTGTGGCTTATGCCGTTTTTCAGGTAGGGCGGCATATCAGCAAAGGTTTGTTTAAACCCATTGGGTAGAAAAACCGGATCGTATCCAAATCCTTCCTTGCCATTTCGTTCAGTTGTGATGATTCCATCGATCCGGCCTTCAAAAAGGTATTCTTTTCCACCCAGGATCAGGCAGATCACACAGCGGAAACATGCTGATCGAATTTCAACTCCCTCCATTTCCTGAAGAACTTTATTGATATTGTCTTCAAACGAGCATCCTTCTCCGGCATAGCGCGCGGCATAAACACCCGGACGACCGTCAAGAGCATCGATCTCCAGGCCGGTATCATCGGCAAAACAGTCCATGCCTGTCCGGTCATGGATAAACCAGGCTTTCTGGGCGGCATTACCTTCAATCGTTTCCTGTGTTTCGGGGATATCAATGTCCAGGTTTATATCTTTCAGGCTGCGAATGCGAAATTCATGGCCCATGATCTCCTGGATTTCACGGAGCTTGTGATGGTTGTTGGTAGCAAAGAGAAGGTCTGGCATCTTGAAATGGTGAAATGGTGAAATGGTGAAATGGTGATATGGTGAGATGGTGAATCTGCTAAACGACCTCTGTGATCAGCCGTGTTATTAATTCGCTGAATGTCCAGCCATGGGCACGGGCCATCCTGGGAACAATGCTTGCCGTGCTCAAACCGGGCACTGTGTTTACTTCAAGAAAATAAAATACTTCCCCGGTAAAAATGTAATCGAAGCGAACCACTCCTTTACAATTCAACTTTTCATAAAGCATTTGTGAAATTTCCCGGCATCTTTCTGAATTATACCTGGAAACCTCGGCCGGAACCACCTCTTCCGCCAGCCCTTTTTTGTATTTTGCTTCAAAATCGAAGTATTCCTTCCGGGATATGATTTCAGTAACCGGCATTGACACTATCTGGCCTTCTGTACGCAGCACGCCGCATGTAAGTTCTCTTCCCTGAATAAATTCCTCAACAAGAATTTCGGTATCTTCATTAAAAGCTTTTGTCAATGCGTCATTTAAATCCTTTTCGAGCGTAACCTTCGACATCCCGACACTGGACCCTCCATTGTTTGGTTTGACGAAAACAGGAAGAGAAAGTTCTTCAAGTATACGTTTAACAGCATGGTCACCATTTTTAAACAGGTGAATCGACTTTGCGGTTTTGATGCCATAAGAGGCTACCACATCCTTGCAGAAGCTTTTATTGAAGGTAAGCGCCGACGTTGTCACATCGCAGGAAGTATAAGGGATCCCAAGCATATCAAAATACCCCTGAAGCTTGCCGTTTTCGCCCGGTGTACCATGAATTGCATTGAATACAACTTGAAATCGTATTTTTTTTTCGTCAATCGTAAGACTGAAATCATTTTTATCAATGGGGATTTTTTTTCTGTCGACCGTGCAATTCCAGTTTTTCCCCCTGACCACGATGAGAAACGGGTTGAATTTTTCCCGGTCTATATGTGATAAAACCTGTTTCCCACTTTTCATGGAGATTCCGAATTCACCGGAATCTCCACCGGCAACGATGGCAACATTCAGCATATATAATATTTTTTGATGGACAAAAATAGTACATTTTCGATCCCGCTTGTGCAAAATTTAATTTTTCCGTAAGTTTGTCAATTCTTTGGGAAAACACAATAAAACATACGTTTTCAGGTTATTCAGATAAATCGGCTGATGAATTTTTTACGATTCCTTTTTTCAAAAAAATTTCTCAAGCATCTCCTCATAGCGGCCGGGATCACTGTGGTTTTAATCTGGATTACCCTTCAATCGCTTGCGTGGTACACTAAACATAATGATTACATCATTGTTCCCGATTTCCGGAGCCTCAATTATCAGGAGGTGCTGGGAAACCCCGATTTTACCAATTATCAGTTTTCTGTTATTGATTCTGTGTTTGATGCCGACAAACCCAAAGGTTCCATCCTGACGCAGGATCCCTTCCCTGGTGCAAAGGTCAAGAAAAACCGCATGGTATATATGACGATTACATCAGTGGTTCCTGAAAAAACCACGATGCCCGACCTGCGTGACCTCACCCTTCGCCAGGCACAAACAATGCTGGAGTCGGCAGGATTAAAGCTTGGAAAATTGCAATACATCCGGTCGTTTGACGAAGATGCGGTTCAGAACCAGTTTTTTGAAGGAAAAACAATTACAGCAGGCAGTTCGATTAACAAAGGTTCTGTTATAACCCTGACTGTAGGTATGGGTGCAAAAGCTTCGGAAGTAAAAATAGATTCGGTGAGAGAAGATAGTTTGCTGTGAAGTGGTCGGGTGGAAGTGTCAATGGGTGGTATTTTTTTTTAATTTTTATTTAGTAATCTGACTTTATAATGCGCTTTTTCTTAATAATTTTCATTTCTCTGTTCACCGGGGTAACCGGGTTTACCCAGGAGATACTTACGGGTTTGCAAACCAATCCCATGGTCAAAGCAAAAGCAACGGAGTTTGCCCGGTTGAAATACTTGAATGCCGGTCTCGATACGATTCCGATGACCATCCCGTTTTTTGATGATTTCTCAGCCAATGGGGTATATCCTTCAAAACAACGCTGGATAGATAATTTTGGTTTTGAAAACGATGATTTTCCAGTTTATCCTGTCAATCTGGGTGCGATGACCCTAGATGCAATCAATGATTCAGGTAACATGTATCCTACGGCAGTGCCTGGTCCGCAAGCTTTCGTTGCCGATTACCTTACCTCAAGGTATATCCGTCTTGATTCTGTCTTTTCTCCGGTTCCCAGGCGGCTTTCACCAACCGATTCAGTCTACCTGAGTTTTTATTACCAGCCTCAGGGACGGGGAAGACCACCTCAGAGAACCGATTCATTGGTTCTTCAATTCCTTGTATCTCCTAAGCACGACAGCATTATAACCGGCGGAGTGATCACCGTACCCGATCTTTGGAGAAAAATGTGGTATGCAACAGGCATGTCACTCGATACCTTTTATCTGCATAACAACCGGTATTTTGTTCAAGTCATGATTCCGGTAACCGATACTGTTTTTTTTAAGGAAAAATTCCGCTTTCGATTTTTTAATTATGTCAGTCTTGCCAGTTCGGCTGAACCAAGCTGGCAAAGCAACACCGATCAATGGAACCTCGACAATGTCTATCTCAATAGTAGCCGTAACACCTATGATACCATCTATCCCGAACTCCGTTTCATTTACCGCCCGCCTTCTTTATTAAAACACTATGAATCGATGCCATATCCGCAGTATTGCAATGATCCAACAAACGAACAACGGGACACACTTGATATCCTGATGTCAAACAGGGATGTTACTGCACATATGTCAACCTACAACTACGCTGTAACCGATCCGTTCGGGAGTTTTTCGAAGATTTACAACGGAGGCAATTACAACATTCTTCCCTATGCAGTGAATCCTTATGTGACCTATCAGAAATTCGCCCATCCTGCTGTTCCTTTTTTGTTGCCGATCAACACCACCGACAGTGCAATCTTTCTGATGAAACACATCGTAAAAGACGAGACTCCGGGTTCTACCATGGGGGACACCATGCAGGCGTATCAGAAATTCTACAACTATTTTGCCTATGATGACGGGACTCCTGAGGCCAGTTACGGATTAACCCCCGCGGGTTCCCAGCTTGCCTACCGTTTCAAACTTGACAGATCACCAGATACTTTGCGTGCCATCCGGATGTACTTCAACCGGACTCTCAGCAACGTCAGCCAGCAATTGTTCTATCTATGTGTGTGGAATAACAATTCAGGAAAACCAGGGGATACCATATACTCCGACCTAGTGATGCCAACCTATGCCGACAGTCTCAACAAATTTATCACCTACCACATTTACCCCCCTCTCAGCATTACCGGTACCTTCTATGTTGGATGGATTCAAACAACCGATGATAATCTGTCGATTGGATTTGACCGGTACAACAACAGCCAGACGGAGATTTTCATTAATATCAATGGTACCTGGAACAATTCTGCCTATGCCGGGTCGCTGATGATCCGCCCGGTAGTGGGGAAACCGATTCCACTTGGGATCGGGGATGCAGCACCCAGGGATCTAAAACTATCCCTCTATCCCAATCCCTGTACCAACGGTATGTTGCATATCCGGATTCCTGCAAACTTCGACAAGCAGCAGATTTTAGAAACTTCCACCTTCACAGTATCCGATCTGGTTGGTCATTTTATGCTGAAATCCAGGTTTAGCAGTGAAATCGATGTCAGGTCGCTTGCCAGCGGAATTTATTTCCTTGAGCTGAAAGATCCTTCGGGGAACCATCTTGGCATCGCCAAATTCATTATTTCCAGGTAACAAGATTATGTCGCGATTCCATGCATAAAAACACCATCAGCGGAGATGCGGCCATAGCCATCGAAAAATCCGACGTCCAGGAGGAATCCGGTGAGTTGTTTGAACATTTCCGTTTTGTGGTTGATAAAAAGCAAAGTCAATTGCGAATCGATAAATATCTGATGGCAAAAATTGAGCACGCATCGCGTAACCGGATTCAGAATTCTGCCCATGCCGGCAACATCCTTGTGAATGATGTGGTGATCAAACCCAATTATAAAGTCAAACCCCTCGATATTATTTCGATTGTACTGGCCTATCCTCCGCGTGATACGGAGGTTTACCCCGAAAATATTCCCATTGCTGTTGTGTATGAAGACAGGGACATTATGGTTGTCAACAAGCCTCCCGGCATGGTGGTTCATCCGGGTCACGGAAATTTCACCGGCACCCTGCAGAATGCGTTGCTGTACCATTTACAGCAAAACAACCCCGGTGATCCGGATGCAAAACCATACCTGGTTCACCGTATCGATAAAGACACCAGTGGTATCCTTCTTATAGCTAAAAACGAACTTGCACAAACAAAAATTGCAAAACAGTTTTTTGATCACACGATCGACCGCACCTATACGGCACTTGTTTGGGGAAATTTGGCAAACGAAGAGGGAACAATTGATGCAAATATAGGACGTGATATCCGCAATCGTCTTGTCCAGGCTGTATATGATGAAGCAGATAAAGGCCGTCGGGCCGTAACACATTATAAAGTTCTGGAGCGTTTTGGGTATGTAACCCTCGTAGAGTGCAGGCTTGAGACAGGCCGAACACATCAGATCCGGATTCATTTCAAACACATCGGTCATCCGCTGTTCAATGATGAAAGCTATGGTGGCGCTGAAATCCTGAAAGGAACCACTTTTACCAGGTATAAACAGTTTGTGCAAAATTGTTTCAAACTGATACCCCGTCAGGCGTTGCATGCAAAATCACTTGGATTTATGCATCCTTCAGAAAAAAAGTTGATCTATTTCGATTCAGAATATCCTGACGACCTGGCCATGGTGATTGAAAAATGGAGACACTATTCGGCAGCCAGGACAGTGAACAGTGAAAACGAAAAATGAATATGAATGTTGAACAACATAAAAACGGTAGATTTGGGCAGTTGATGCAGGTATTGGTATCTTGCTATTTCTGGTTTTCATTATTTTTTATTTCAGCCTTGTTGTTTCCTGTGCCTCTTTTTTTGTGGATCACAACCGTTTTATTCGACCGAAGAAGATTTATTTTGCATAAGTTCACCTGTATTTGGTCTGATATAATCCTGGGAATCAATCCATACTGGAAAGTCAAGGTTGAGGGCCGTGAAAAGATCGATCGCTCCGGGATTTATGTCATGGTCTCAAATCATCTTTCTGGCGCAGATATCCTTGTTCTCTTCAAACTGCACCGTCACTTCAAATGGGTTGCAAAAAAAGGGTTGTTCCTTATTCCATTCATCGGATGGAACATGGGTCTGAACGGATATATTTCTATCGAACGGAGCCGCGGAAGAAGTAAATTGCAGAT